>CANGQZ010000183.1 GCA_947455865.1 Sphingomonadaceae bacterium | reverse complement strand
GACGATCGCGCTGGTCCACCTTTCGGACATTCCTGCCGCGATCGACGGGGTGTTCATCGATACACCTGCCGGGCTGTTCGAAGTGGCCGAGGCTTGTTCGGGCATCAAGTTTCTGATCGCAATGATCGCGCTGGGGACGCTGATCGCCAACGTCTGCTTCAAAAGCTGGTGGCGCCGTGCCGCGTTTATGGTGCTGTGCGTGGTGGTGCCGGTGCTGGCCAACGGGGTGCGGGCGTGGGGGACGATCTACGTCGCCCAGTTCAAGGGTGCGGCCTATGCGGGCGGGTTTGACCATATCGTCTATGGCTGGGTCTTCTTCGCGCTGGTGATTGCGCTGGTGATCGCTGCCGGCTGGCGGTTCTTCGATCGCCCGGCGGGTGATCCGCTGATCGATGTTGCCGCGCTGGAGGCCTCGCCGCTGCTCACCCGGCTGGCCGCGCTGCGGCTTGCGCCGGCGCTGGTGCTGGCGGCGATGGTGATGCTGGCTGGCGGCGGGCAAGGCTGGGCTTGGGCAGCCGACCGGCTCGACGCACCGAGCCCGGCGCAGATCGAACTGCCAGCGGTGCCAGGTTGGCAGCGGATCGATTATCGCCCGCTGATGTGGTGGGAACCGCGCGCGGGCGGGGCCGACCACCGGCTGCTGGGCCGTTATGCCGATGCCGACGGCCACGTCGTCGACGTGTTCCTTGCGCTCTATTCGGGTCAGTCTGAAGGGCGCGAGGCGGGCGGGTTCGGGGAAGGGGCGCTGACCCCGGAGAGCGGCTGGGCGTGCCGTGAGCCCGGGCCGGCCGTGGTGGAGGCAAAGAGCGAAGTGCTGCTGGGCCATGGCACAGTCGAGCGGCTGGCCGAGACCACCTATCGCACCGGCGATCTGCTGACCGGCAGCAACACCCGGCTTAAGATCGCCAACATCGCCGACCGGCTGGCCTTGCGCGCACGGCCGACGATGCTGCTGATCCTTGCCGCCGAGCGCCCTGCCGGCGATCCCACCGGGCGGACGCCGGCGGACAGCATCGCGGCGTTCCGCGCTGCGATCGGGCCGCTTGGCCCATGGATGGACCGCATCGGCCGGGTAAGGTAGGCGAGGGGGGCGATGTGCGGGATTGCCGGCCTTTTTCACCTGACTGTGCCCAAGCCGGTCGACCCGCAGCGGATCGAGCGGATGTGCGACGCGATGGCCCATCGCGGCCCCGATGGGTCCGGGGTGTGGACCGCGCCGGGCGTGGGCCTGGGCCACCGCCGCCTTTCGATCATCGATCTGGCAGGATCGCCCCAGCCGATGGCTGCCAGCGACGGCCGGGCGATACTGGTGTTCAACGGAGAAATTTATAATTACAAGGAATTGCGCGCAGAGCTGAAAGCGTTGGGCGCGCAGTTCCACACCGACGGCGACAGCGAGGTAATCCTTGCGGCGTGGCAGCAGTGGGGCCCGGCCTGCCTGCCGCGGCTGGACGGGATGTTCGCCTTCGCGGTCTATGATCTCGCCGCCCGCACGCTGTTCCTTGCGCGGGACCGGTTGGGGGTCAAACCGCTGTTTCACGCCGAATTGCCCGATGGGAGCCTGATTTTCGCATCCGAGCTCAAAGGCTTGCTGGCGCATCCTTCGCTGCGGAGGCAAGTCGATCCGTTCGCGGTCGAGGACTATCTGGCATGGGGCTATGTGCCCGACAGCCGCTCGATCCTGAAGGGCGTGGGAAAGCTGGCGGCGGGGCATTATCTGCTGCTGCGCCACGATGCCCCGGCCCCCGCGCCGGTGCGCTGGTGGGACGTGAGCTTCGCCGAGCGCGCGCGGGGTACGCCGGCCGATCTTGAGGCCGAACTGGTGCACTTGTTGCGCGCGGCGGTGCGATCGCGGATGGCCGCTGATGTTCCGCTGGGTGCTTTCCTTTCGGGCGGGGTGGATAGTTCAAGCGTGGTGGCGCTGATGGCCGAGGCGAGCGCAGATGCGGTGCGCACCTGCTCAATCGGCTTCGATGTCGCAGCGCTGGACGAGACGAGCTACGCATCAGAAATTGCTGAAAAATTTGTAACGGATCATCGCAGCCGGGTGGTCTCATCCGACGATTTCGAGCATCTCGACACGCTTGCCGCGATGTTCGACGAGCCGTTTGCCGATGCCTCGGCGCTGCCGACCTGGCGCGTATGCCAGCTGGCCCGCGAGACGGTGACCGTGGCGCTTTCGGGCGACGGTGCGGACGAGGCGTTTGCAGGCTATCGCCGCCACCGTTTCCAGCACGGCGAGGACCGGTTGCGCGGGCTGCTCCCGGCTGGCGGGCGCGGGCCGCTGTTCGGGACGCTGGGCGCAATCTATCCCAAGGCGGACTGGGCACCGCGGTTCCTGCGGGCAAAGACGACCTTCCAGTCGCTGGCTGCGTCGAGCGAGGAGGGCTATGCCCGCGCGCTGTCGGTGACTGCACCGGAAGTTCGCAGCGAGCTGCTGACCCCGGCGTTCTACAGGCTGATCGGGGATTACCGGGCCGAACAGCCGCTGATTGCGTTGATGCAGGCGGCACCGGCGCGATCGGGTCTGGACCGGGCGCAATATGCCGATCTGGCCTTCTGGCTACCCGGCGACATCCTGACCAAAGTGGACCGCGCAAGCATGGCGGTAAGCCTTGAGGCGCGCGAGCCATTGCTTGATCACCGCCTGATCGAGTTTGCGGCGCGCTTGCCGGAAAATCTGCGCATTCGCGGCACGCAGGGCAAATGGCTGCTCAAGCAGACCATGCGCCGCTATCTGCCCGAGCCGATCCTGTTTCGCCCCAAGCAGGGCTTTGTCACCCCGATCGCACAGTGGCTGCGCGGGCCACTGGCCGGCGCGGCGCGCGGCATCGCCGCGAGCGCGCCGCTGGCGCGGACCGGCTGGTTCGACAGTTCGCGCCTGCTGGAGCTGGCCGAGGCGCATATTGCCGGCCGCGCCGACCATTCGCGGCTATTGTGGCAATTACTGATGCTCGACCGTTCGCTGGACCGGCTCGGAGTGGCATAACCCTGTTGATAAGTATGGTAAAACCGGGGTTTTGGCTAAAGGATACCCGGCAGGCACCGCAAGCCCGCGCAGCGCCAATGGTAAGGCGTTTTTAAACCATTACGCTTATCGAGAAGCGTCACGGGCCGGAACGAGCAATCAATGCGGGCATATCTCAAGCAACCTCTGGCGATCGCCACCCTGGTTGCCTGCCTGTGCGGGTTGCTCACTCTCGCCCAGCCGCTTGACCAGATTTACTGGAACATGCGCTTTCTGTTCGGTCAGCAGGAAGCCCCACAATCGATCGTGCTGGTGCGGATCGACGATGTCGATGGCAAGACGGCGAATACGCTGGCCGAAGATGATGAGGTCCGCCTGCTGAAGGTTTTGGCAGAGCAGGCGCCGGAACACATTTTCATCGACCGCAAGATTTCGGACCGGAGCAGCCTCCAGCTGGTCAGCGAACTCCGCACGCTGGACCACAAGGTTTCGCTGGTCGCGCGGTTTGCCGAGCCCGACACGCTATCGCCCCAGGCGATCGATTTGCCCGGTCCGGCGGTGACCGGCGGTGTGCCGGTGGTGGTATCGGGCTGGCTGACCAACTTCTGGCGCTATGGCACCAACGCCCCCTACGCGGTGAAGCTTGGCGACAAGACATTTCCGACGCTGAGCGCGGCGATGGCCGGCAAGAGCGGCACGACCGAGAGCTTCTATCGCCCTGACTTCACGATCGATCCATCCACGGTGCGGACCATCTCGGCCAGCCAGTTGCTGCTTGGCAACGTGGCACCGGGGCTGCTGACCGGTCGCATCGTTGTCGTTACCGAGGCTCGCTCGGGCCCGGGCATGCGGATCGGCTATTTCGGCCATGGTCAGGTCGATCCGCTCTATCTCGATATTGCCGGGGTCGCCGGGTTGCGCTCGGGACTGGCACTCAATATCGAATGGTTTCCGCTGGTCCTGTTGTTTGCAGGTATGGCGCTGCTGGCGAGCCGCCTCGGCACGCGGCGGCTGCGCTATCCGGCTTACGTCGCTGTCGGCGTGGTCACGCTGTTCGGACCGGTGCTGCTTGAACAACTCGGCATTTACAGCAATCCCTCGGCCAGCCTGGTCGCGGCGCTGGCTTACGGAGCACTGCGACTGTGGGCCAAGTGGCGGCGGCGGATGCTGCAGACCAGCGCATCAGGTCTGCCCAACTTTGTGGCGCTGGCCAGCCGGCCGGTGCCTACCGGGCATGATGTCGTGGTGGCAACGATCAGCCGCTACGAGGAATTCCTCGCCACGCTGTCGCAAAACCTGCACGGCGAATGCGCGCGCCAGATCTCGCGCCGGTTCTCGGTCGGCTGCCGCACCAACGAAATATTCCACGGTGATGGCGGCCATTTCGCGTGGGTTGAGCCGGCGCGCAGCGCCGAGCAGCAGATCGAGCACTTCGAGGGGATGCGCGCGCTGTTCTCTGCGCCGCTGCTGGTCGGCGGGCACATGTTCGATACCAACGTCCACTTCGGGCTCGACCGCAATTACGAATACGACACGCTGACCCGGCTCAACACCGCGCTCGTTGCCGCGACCGAAGCGCTCAAGAATGGCCGCACGATCGAGCAGTTCGAAGCCAACCGGCTGGCCAATGCGCCGTGGGAGCTTTCGTTGCTGGCGCGGATCGACGAGGGGATGCGCAACGGCGACATCTGGCTCGCGTTCCAGCCACAGTGGGATTATCGCGAGCTGCGCATTTGCGGTGCCGAGGCGCTAATCCGCTGGAACGATCCAGTACGCGGCCCGATCCGGCCCGACGAGTTCATCCTTCAGGCCGAACGGGCCGGGCGGATCGATGCGCTGACTTATTGGGTGCTCGATCAGGCCATCACCGCTGCCGAGGACTTCAACACCTTTGGCCCGCCGTTCCAGATGAGCATCAACCTTTCGGCGCAGATGGTCGACAAGCCATCGCTGGTGAGCTCGATCGGCGAAATCGTCCAGCGCCGCGGCATCGATGCGCGGCTGCTCACGGTCGAGGTCACTGAAACCGCGAGCGTTTACAATCGTCCCGCGGCGATACGCAATTTGCAGCAACTGCGGACGATGGGCTTCCGCCTCTCGATCGACGACTTCGGCACCGGCGAGGCTTCGCTGTGCTATCTGGCCGACCTGCCGAGCGACGAGCTCAAGCTGGATCGTCGGTTTGTTTCGCGCATCGTCAAGCATGAACGCGAACGCCAGATCGTGCTGAGCACGATCAATCTTGCGCATGCGCTGCGCCAGACGGTGGTGGCGGAAGGGATCGAGGACCTCCCGACATTCGATGCCTTGCGGCAAATGGGCTGCGATGTCGGGCAGGGTTACTACATTGGTCGGCCCGAAACTTTCGAGCAATTGCGCGGCCGGTATGCGGCCATGGCAGTCGACCGCGGGTCCCTTTTTGGGACAAATTAACCATTTAGAGTCCTCTGCTAGGGAGGAACCCCTCCGACTTCAGTCGGATACTGGCTTCAGCCACAGACTCGGTGTGTAGCCTGTAACCTCGGGAAAAACGGAAGCCGCCGAAGGCGTGAAGCTTCCGTTTTTCCCGAGGTTACAGGCTATG
>CANGQZ010000182.1 GCA_947455865.1 Sphingomonadaceae bacterium | reverse complement strand
TCCCTCGGGAACCGAACACCGGCACAAGCGCGCCGGGCGTGCCTGCAAGATGGAAGCGTCCCACCCGGCGCGCTTGTGCCGGTGGCGCAGCACGAATATCAAACCGGTGGACTCTCGTTATGATCGCGGGACCAACGGGGGGCAGGTCATTTATTCAAAATTTATATAGATCTCGCGCATTTTCGAAGTGCGCGAGATTTTAATTGAATGCACAATCAGGGACATTCAAATCTACAGCCTCAAAATCAAGCCATTGTTCATGATCTTGAAATTCTGCAAAGCCGCTGACTTTAACATCTGATCATCGATATGACCGTAATGCGCCTCGATGTATGTGGCTGATGTTCCAGCAATTTTCGCAATCTCTGACATGCGAACACCGGCACGAATGCGGCAGGTGATGCCGAAGTGGCGTAGGGAGTACCATGTGAGTTTGCGGGCTTTGTAATCGATGCCCATCAACTGCATCAGCGCCGCCCAGTGCCCGTATCTGCGTTCGTTCGCTTGAGTTGAGGCACCTGATATCGGACCAAACACATAATCGTCAGCAGCGACGGTCTCTGAGCGGCGTTGCAGGCGTTTGAAGTACTCCCCGCCCCGCGCAATGACCTTGCGTGAGCGCCGCGTTTTCGAAATCTCCGCTCGAACCCAAATCGACACCAGCCAACTGTCCTTGTCGGCATCGTCACCAATATGTTCGAACCCTTGAATGTCAGACCATCTCAGCTGCCACAGTTCGCCGACACGCAGCATGGTGTTCGAGGCGATCAGAATGCAGTCGCGAATCAACAGCCGCTCTTCACGTTCAACTGCATCTGGGCATGCTTTTGCCGACACGTAGGTCCGCATCGTTTTGATCAGTGCGTCATATTCCTCGAGCGAAAACGTGTCCCGCTTGATCACTGCATCCTTGTCGATTTTGATTTTGCGGAACTCGAAACCATCGATGTGACAAAGCCCTTTGCGATAGCCGAACTTCATCATGTGGTTGAACGTGGACTGCTCGTTGATGATGGTCACATCACGGACAGATGGATGTTTCAGTTTCCGTGCGTTCGCATAATCATACATGGACATGCGATCCAGCTCAGCAAGCTTCAGTGACCTGTACTTATATGCCGCCATGTGCTTGAGCTGAGATTGCAGCGTCACGACGCGTTCCCGCGTGATGTGACCGACCTCAGCATCCTCGCGACGCCATTCGAGATATTGGTCGATCAATTCACCAAGCGTGATGCCGAATATTTTCTTGCCCGTTTTCACATCACTGTAAGTCTCATGGTACAGCGTTTTGCCGCGTTCCAACGCAGTTTGCAGATCACGTGTTTTCAGAGTTTTGCGGACGTATTTTTGTTCCTCCGCAATCCACATGCGAAACTGCCACACATCACCAGATGCCTTTGTCCGCAGTATCTTAGCCGCGCCATCGAAGATGTCGTATTCTTGTTGAATGGTCGCAGAAACCGGTTTTCGATATGCTCGTGCCAAGTAAGCGTCCTATGATTTGCAATAGGACGCTAAACTTGCAACTTTCTTTGCAAATGACAACCGCAAATGCTTGGAAAACCACAGACTTTGCTGTGACTTTGTAAATACAAAACACCGCAATATCAATGGCTTACGGAATAAAAGCTATTCCCACTCGATCGTGCCGGGCGGCTTCGAGGTGTAGTCGTAGACCACCCGGTTGATGCCCTTGACCTCGTTGATGATGCGCGTGGCGACGCGGCTGAGGAAGGCGGCATCGAACGGGTAGATGTCGGCGGTCATCCCGTCGGTACTGGTCACGGCGCGCAGCGCGCAGACGTTGTCATAGGTCCGCCCGTCGCCCATCACGCCCACGGTGCGCACCGGCAGCAGCACCGCGAAGGCCTGCCAGATCGCATCATAGAGCCCGGCGTTGCGGATTTCCTCCAGATAGACCGCATCGGCCTTGCGCAGGGTGTCGCAGCGCTCGCGGGTCACTTCGCCGGGGATGCGGATGGCAAGGCCCGGGCCGGGGAACGGATGGCGGCCGACGAAGATCTCCGGCAGGCCGAGCTCGCGGCCCAGTTCGCGCACTTCGTCCTTGAACAGTTCGCGCAGCGGTTCAACCAGCTGCATGTTCATCCGCTCGGGCAGCCCGCCGACGTTGTGGTGGCTCTTGATCGTCACCGAAGGGCCGCCGGTGAAGCTGACGCTTTCGATCACATCGGGATAGAGCGTGCCCTGCGCAAGGAACTGGGCGCCGCCGATGGTTTTTGCCTCGGCCTCGAACACATCGATGAAGGTCTTGCCGATGAACTTGCGCTTGGCTTCGGGATCGGTGATCCCGGCCAGACCGCCGAGGAACAGCGCCGAGACGTCCTTGTGGATCAGCGGGATGTTGTAGTGGTTGCGGAACAGGCCGACGACGTGCTCGGTCTCGCCCAGCCGCTTCAGCCCGTTATCGACGTAAACGCAGGTCAGCTGATCGCCGATGGCCTCCTGGATTAGGACGGCGGCGACCGCGCTGTCGACCCCGCCGGACAGGCCGCAGATCACTTTGCCGTCACCCACCTGCGCGCGGATTTCGGCGATCTTGGTCTTGCGGAATTCGGCCATCGTCCAATCGCCCGCAAGGCCGCAGACGTGGCGCACGAAGTTTTTGAGCAGCTTGCCGCCATCGGGGGTGTGGACCACCTCGGGGTGGAACTGCGTGGCATAGATCCGCCGCGCATCGTCGGCGACCACCGCATAGGGCGCGCCCGAACTTGCCGCGACGGGGCGGAAGCCGGGGGCGAGCCGGGTCACCTTGTCGCCGTGGCTCATCCACACCTGATGGCTTTCGCCTTCTGCCCACAGCCCATCAAACAGCGCGCAGCCATCGCCGATGGTGATGAAGGCGCGGCCGAACTCGCCCGAATCGCCTTCGAGCACTTCGCCGCCGAGCTGCTGCATCAGCGCCTGCTGGCCATAGCAGATGCCCAGGACCGGCAGGCCCGAACGAAGGATCTCCTCCGGGATGCGCGGCCCGTCCTCCCGCGTGACCGAGGCCGGCCCGCCGCCGAGGATCACGCCTTTGGGCTGCATCCGCGCGAAGGCGGCGGCGGCAGAGGTATAGGGGGCGATCTCGGAATAGACCCCGGCTTCTCGCACGCGGCGCGCGATCAGCTGGGTAACCTGGCTGCCGAAATCGACGATGAGGATGGAATCGGAGGGGTGGACCGTCATGGGCTGCGGATAAGGGGGGCAGCGGGTGCTGTCCAGTCGGTTGCGTTTTCTGCAACTGCGCGTGATGTATTCGCACTTGCAGCATAAAGGGGCATTCTTATGTGCTGCCGGTCATCGTCGCGGCTTCGGCCAGCGGCTTGATGTTCACCGCCACGCTCATCTGAGCCGCGGTACCAGCAGTTCCCACAAAGCGGCCGTCCCGGGCAACCGGGGCGGCCGTTTGGCGTCTGGCAGGCTTGACCGAAGCGAAGCCCTTCGATAGTTCGCGAAATATCGAAGGGATGAGGCCGTGCAACTGCCAGAGGCTGTCATTGCGCTGAGCGCGCTGGGGAACGGGCATCGCCTCGCGATTTTCCGCTTGCTGGTGCAGGCCGGGCCGGGCGGTATCTCCGCCGGCGATGTCTCGCGCGAAGTCGGGCTGCTGCCCAACACGCTTTCGACCCATCTCGCCGCGCTGGTCCACGCCGGGCTGGCGCACTCGCGACGCGCCGGGCGCTCGGTCATCTACAGCGCCGATTACGGCGTTATCCGCGCGCTGCTCGGCTATCTGATGGCCGATTGCTGCGGCGGGCGGCCGGAGATTTGCGGCAGCCTGCCCGATATGCTGCCCGGTGCGTCCTGCACCCCCATCACCCCCGCCTGAAGGAGCATCCCATGAAGCGGTTTCATGTCCACGTCGGCGTCACCGATCTTGAGCAATCGATCGCGTTCTACACCGGCCTGTTCGGCGCCGCGCCGAGCGTGACCAAGGCCGACTACGCCAAGTGGATGATCGAGGATCCGCGCATCAACTTCGCCATTTCCAGCAAGGCCGAAGCACGCAAGGGGGTCGAGCATCTCGGCCTGCAGGTCGAAGATTCGGCCGAGCTCGACGAAGTCTACGGCCGACTCAAGGCGGCCGATGGCCCTGTGCTGACCGAAGGCGCCACCACCTGCTGCTATGCCCAATCCGAAAAAAGCTGGATCGCCGATCCCGACGGGGTGGTGTGGGAAGCGTTCCTGACCACCGGGGACTCAACCGTCTACGGCAGCAATCCCGCGCTCGAGGTGCTGGCTTCGGGCGGCGCGGCGGTGAATGCCTGCTGCGCGCCGCAGCTGGCGCCGGCAATCGCACCGGCGGCGGCAAAGCCGGGGGGCTGCTGCGGATGACCGCATCGCGCCGTTTCGTCTCCGAACTGCTCGGCACCGCGCTGCTGCTGGCGATCGTGGTCGGCTCGGGGATCATGGGCGAGCGTCTGGCAGGCGGCAACGATGCCATTGCGCTGCTGGGCAACACGCTCGCCACCGGGGCCGGGCTGGTGGTGCTGATCCACGTTTTCGGCCCGGTTTCGGGCGCGCATTTCAACCCGGCGGTGACGCTGGTCGCACTTGTCCGGCGCGATCTCGGCGCGGACGATGCGCTGCGCTATCTCGCGGCGCAGTTCACCGGGGCGGTGCTGGGCGTGTGGCTGGCACATGCGATGTTTGCCGAGCCGCTGCTGCAGGTTTCGCCCAAGCTGCGCGAAGGCTGGCCGCAGGGGCTGGCAGAGGCGGTCGCCACCTTCGGGCTGATCGGCACGATCATGGGCACGGTGCGCAGCCGGCCCGAGTTTACGCCGGTCGCGGTGGGGCTCTACATCACCAGCGCCTACTGGTTCACCGCCAGCACCTCGTTTGCGAACCCGGCGGTGACGCTTGCGCGCAGCCTGACCGCCAGCTTCGCCGGAATTGCCCCCCAATCTGTGCCGATGTTTCTTGCCGGGCAAGTCGCCGGCGCAGCATTCGGCGCGGTGCTGTTCGGCTGGTTGCTCAAGGAGGAGAACGCACGATGACCAATCCGTCTCCGGTTACCATCTATCATAACCCCGATTGCGGCACCTCGCGCAATACGCTCGCGATGATCCGCGCCGCCGGTTACGCGCCCGAAGTGGTCGAATACCGCAAGGTCGGCTGGTCGCTGCCGCTGCTGGAGCGGCTGCTCGCGGCAATGCGGGCCCGCCCGCGCGATATCCTGCGCGACAAGGGCACCCCCGCTGCCGAACTCGGCCTGCTCGAACCGGCAGTAACCGACGATGCGATCCTTGCGGCGATGGTGGCGCATCCGATCCTCGTCAATCGCCCGATCGTGGTCACCGCGCTCGGCACCCGGCTGTGCCGGCCTTCCGAAACGGTGCTCGATCTGCTCGAACGCCGGCCGACCACTTTCACCAAGGAAGACGGCGAAATCGTCTGGATGTGAGCGTTCAGAGTTCCTGACCTGCCCCCCGTTGGTCCCGCGATCATAACGAGAGTCCACCGGTTTGATATTCGTGCTGCGCCACCGGCACAAGCGCGCCGGGTGGGACGCTTCCATCTTGCAGGCACGCCCGGCGCGCTTGTGCCGGTGTTCGGTTCCCGAGG
>CANGQZ010000181.1 GCA_947455865.1 Sphingomonadaceae bacterium | reverse complement strand
CTCTCCCTGATCGCTTGCAATGCCGATGCAAGCTTGTTGCAAATCTTGCGCGAAACCGGCCAGCCAGTCTGGCTGGCGGCGACGATGCCGCGTGCCGGGGCCGATGTCCGCCGTCTGGCGCAGCGCGCCGCATTGGCAAAAACAGCGGGAATTCAGCTCATTGCCAGCAACGATGCGCTTTACGCCACCCCTGCCGAGCGCCCGCTCCACGATGTCCTGACCGCGATCCGAGAAGGCGTGACGGTCCAGGCCGCCGGCCGCCGCCTCGCCCTCAATGCCGAGCGACACCTGAAGCAACCCGCTGAAATCGCACGCTTGTTCCGCCGCTATCCGGAGGCGCTGGCCGCCACCCGCGACCTCTTCACCAGCATTACCTTCACCCTCGACGAACTGCGCTACGAATACCCGAACGAGCCGGTTCCCGCCGGCCGGGCGCCGCAGGAATGGTTGGAAGAGCTGGTCGAGCAGGGCGGAAGGGAGCGATTTCCACAAGGTTTACCAGAGGCTTATTGCGCAGTCTTGCGGGAGGAGTTCAGGCTGATCCGGGCCAAGGACTATGCCTGCTACTTCCTCACCGTCCACGATATCGTCCGCTACGCCCGCAGCCTCGATCCGCCGATCCTGTGCCAGGGCCGCGGCAGCGCGGCAAACTCGCTGGTGTGCTATTTCCTTGGCGTGACCCCGGTCGATCCGGTCCGCGAACGGCTGCTGTTCTCGCGCTTCCTCTCCGAGGAACGCAACGAACCCCCTGATATCGATGTGGATTTTGAGCACGAGCGGCGCGAGGAGGTGATCCAGTACATCTATGCCCACTATGGCCGCGATCGCGCCGGGATCGCCGCCACAGTGATCCACTACCGCCCGCGCAGCGCGATCCGCGAGGTGGGCAAGGTGCTCGGCCTGAGCGAGGATCTTACCGCCCGGCTTTCCGGCACGATCTGGGGCAGCTGGGGCGGGAGCCGGTTGCCGCCTGACCGGCTGGCCGAAGCCGGGTTCGATCCGGACAATCCCGAGATGATCCGGCTTCACGAGATCGTTGAACAATTGCTTGAATTTCCACGCCATCTTTCGCAGCACGTCGGCGGCTTCGTGCTCACTGAGGGGCGGCTCGACGAGATGGTGCCGATCCACAACGCGGCGATGCCGGACCGCACTTTCATCGAATGGGACAAGGACGATATCGACGCGCTCGGGCTGCTCAAGGTCGATGTCCTCGCGCTCGGCATGCTCACCTGCATCCGCAAGAGCTTCGACTTGCTGCGCGCTCACGATCTGGGCGATTACATCCTTGCCACCGTCCCCCACGAGGATCCGGAAACGTACCGGATGCTGCGCCGCGCCGACAGCATCGGTACTTTTCAGGTCGAAAGCCGGGCGCAGATCGCGATGCTGCCGCGGATGAAGCCCAGATGCCTGTACGATCTGGTAATTCAGGTTGCGATAGTGCGCCCCGGGCCGATCCAGGGGGGGATGGTCCACCCCTATCTGCGCCGCCGCAACGGCGAGGAAGCGGTCGAGTTTCCGGGGCCGCCGGGCGAAATCCGCAGCGTGCTGGAAAAGACGCTGGGGGTGCCGCTGTTTCAGGAACAGGCGATGAAGCTGGCGATCGTCGCCGCCGAATTCACCCCGGCAGAGGCAGACGGGCTGCGTCGGGCGATGGCGACTTTCCGCAATCGCGGCACAGTCCACCATTATCAGGCCAAGCTGATCGAGGGGATGATCCGCCGCGGCTATCCACCCGATTTCGCCGAGCGCTGCTTTGAGCAGATCAAGGGTTTTGGCGAATACGGCTTTCCTGAAAGCCATGCACAGGCCTTCGCCTGGCTCGCCTATGTCTCCTCGTGGCTCAAGTGCCACTTCCCCGCAGCGTTCACGTGCGCGCTGCTCAACAGCCAGCCGATGGGGTTCTATGCCCCGGCGCAGTTGGTGCGCGATGCGCGCGAGCACGGGGTGGAAGTGCACCCGCTCGACGTCAACGCCAGCCATTGGGACTGCACGCTGGAAGGCGAGCGGACCTTGCGCCTTGGCTTGCGCCAGATCGACGGGTTCCGCGAGGCTTGGGCGAACGCGCTGGTCACCGCGCGGGCGATGCGCCCGTTCGCCACGGCGGAAGAGCTGGCCCGCCGCGCCGGGCTGCCGCTGCCGGCGCTGGGGATGCTGGCCGATGCCGATGCGCTCGGCGCGGACCGGCGCGCGGCGGGGTGGGAGGTGCGGCGGGTCGCGCCGGTCCAGCTGCCGCTGTTCGCCGCGCTCGAGGCCCCCGAGCTTGGTGCCGAGCCCGATCCCGAGCTGCCGGTAATGCCGCCGTCCGAGGAAGTGGTGGCCGATTACCAGACGCACCGGCTTTCGCTCAAAGGCCATCCCATGCAGTTTCTGCGCGCCCATTTCACTGCCGAGGGGGTGCTCCCCTGCGCGGCGCTGCAGGCCGCCAAGGACAGGGCGAAAGTGCGCGCGGCGGGGGTGGTGCTGATCCGCCAGCGACCGGGCAAGGGCAACGCGGTGTTCATCACGCTGGAGGATGAAAGCGGGATCGCCAACGTGCTGCTGTGGGCGCGCGATTTCGAGCAGCAGCGCCGGGCGGTGATGGCGGCGCGGCTGATGGTGATCGAGGGCGAGATCCAGCGCAGCAAGGAAGGCGTCACGCACCTGATGGCCAAGCGGGTGACCGATGCGACCGCGCTGCTCGCCCGCCTGTCCGAAACCGCGCCGCCGATGGCTCCGGAACCGATGCGCGGCGACGAAGTGAAAAGCCCGGTCTATCCCCCCGCCACCGCCGCATCGCGCCGCCATCCGCGCAATGTGCGGGTCGTGCCGCGCTCCCGCGATTTCCGGTGAACGCTGGCGCCTGTCGATCGGCGAAAGGCCCTGACTTGCCTGCCAGCAGGACGGAATTCCGTCCTTCCGCCCGCTGCGGCGCGGCGCTATGCTGCGGCAAAACCATACGGGACGGGACAATGAAGGACATAACCGCCGAACTGCTGGCGGATTACCTTGCGGGCAAGATGCCCGAACTTCGCGATATCCGGATCGAAGGGCTGGCGCGCCTGCCGATGGGCGCATCGCGCGAGACGTTCCGGTTCGATCTGGTCCACACCAATGCCGCCGGAATGCCGGAGACGATCAAGGTGATACTGCGGCGCGATCCGCCGGCCTCCAACGTCGACAGCGACCGTGCGCACGAATTCGCCGCGTATCAGGCGATCTACGGCCACGGCATTCCGGTGCCGCGGATGTTGCTGCTGGAAACCGATCCTGCGCCGTTCGACGGTTCGATCTCGCTGGCCGAGGACATCCGCGGCTTTCACAACAGCGAATACCAGCTGCAGACGCCCGAATGGGCCGGCCGCCTGCCGCATGTGGCGCGCGAGATGTGGTCCACCATGGGCCGGCTGGCTGCGGTTCCGGTCGAGAAGCTTGACCTGTCGTTCACCCGCCCGGCCACGCGCGAGAATACCGCGGCGCAGGAACTGGCCTATTGGACCGCCTATCTCGATCGCCACGACATCGGTGCCGAGCCGATCATCCGCGCCGCGATCCGCCGGCTCGAACGGTGGCAACCGGTGGCCGAGAAGCTGGCGCTGGTCCACGGCGATTTCCGCGCCGGCAACTTCCTCTATGACGACGAGGGCAACCTGCGCGCCGTGCTCGATTGGGAAATGGCCCACTGCGGCGATCCGCTGGAAGACTTGGCGTGGAGCATGACCCGGACCTTCTCGTTCGGGAAGAACGACAAGCGCTCAGGACTTGCCACTCACGAAGAAGCGGTCCGCATCTGGGAAGAGGCGAGCGGGCTGACCGCCGATCCGCCGGCGCTGGCGTGGTGGGAACTGTTCAACTGCGTCAAGGCGCAGGGGATCTGGAACGCCTGCGCGCACGTGTGGATGACCGGGGCTGGCAACGAGATCATCCACGCCTATGCCGCGTGGTGGCTGCGCAACGCGCAGGACAAGGCCGCGCTTGAACTGATGGGGCATTTGTGAGGAAGCTGCGATGAAACCCGGCGTTGAACAGGTGGCCGGTGAATTGGCCCGCCGCCTGCGCGAGGAAATCCTGCCCGAACTCACCGGTTTCCGCGCCAATGTCGCGGCGATGGGGGCGGAACTGATGACGATGATCGCCGAGCAGTGGGACAGCGCTGCGGCCAATCTGGTAAGCGAAAACCGAGAGTTTCGCGGCATCGTGCAGCGCGGCAGTGAACTGCTGGGCGATGAAGCACTGGCCGCGGCGGCGGCCGGCACTGACGAGGATTTGCGTATTTCCGCGCTGACGGCGGAAAACGATCGGCTGCGCGCGGCGCTGACCGGCCTTCACGCCCGGGTGGAAGACACCGAGGGCGAGGCGGCGCGCGCGCTCGACACCGCGATCTGGGCGGCGCTGCGGCGGAGTGTTGAAGTGCGGCGGGTGGGCTCGGCCAACTTCTGAGCGGGATTGACTGGTATGAGTAGGGGCCTGCGGTGTCCCTGACTGCCCGTTCGGGCAGGTTGATTGCCTTGCCGGATCGATTCGTGAGACAAACTCCCCATCAGACTGGTTGACCGCAGCGGGCCGCGGTTAGCTGAACCAGCGCAATTGGGGGGTGATCATGGCGAGCGCTGCGGGAATCCCGGCAAATCTCTTTGCCGAAAAAGTAACCTCGGTGACGCACTGGGACGAGTTCTTGTTCTCGTTCAGGATGACCCGTCCGCCAAGTTTCCGCTTCAACGCCGGCGAATTCGTGATGCTCCGCTTGATGAACGGGGAGCGACCGTTGCTGCGCGCCTATTCGATGGCCTCGCCGACATGGGACGACGAGCTCGAATTCCTCTCGATCAAAGTCGCAGATGGCCCGCTGACCTCGCGGCTGCAGAAGATCGTGCCGGGCGACCAGGTCCTGCTTGGCAAGAAGCCGACCGGGACGCTGGTGGCGGATGCCCTGCTGCCGGGGAAGCGCCTGTTCATGCTGGCCACCGGCACCGGCCTTGCCCCGTTCATGAGCGTGGCGCGCGAACCTGATATCTACGAACGGTTCGAACAGCTGATCGTGGTCCATTCGGTCCGCTTCGTGATCGACCTTGCCTACCGCGAAATGCTGGAGGCGCGGCTGGCCGATGATCCGCTGATCAGCGAGCAGGCGGCGCGGCAATTCCATTATGTCCCCACTGTCACTCGTGACGAATTTCGCAACAAGGGACGTATCGGCGACCTGATCGAATCCGGCCGGCTATTCGAAGGCGTCGATGGGCCGGCGCGGTTTGATCCCGAAACAGACCGGGTAATGATGTGCGGCTCAATGGCGATGATCAAGGACTTCGCCGCTCGGTTCAAGGCACTTGGCTTTGCCGAGGGCGCCCATTCGCACCCCGGCCATTTCGTCATCGAGCGGGCATTCGTCGACTAGGCTGTCCGGTAGGCCCCCCCTTACGGGCGGACCTGCACTTTCACTCCGTGGCCGGCGACCAGTTCGTCGAAGGCGGCGCTGACTCCGTCAAGCCCGACCGTGCCGGTGACCATCGGTGCCATCCGTTCGGGCGCGGCGCGGATCATTTCGAACGCCTGGGTGAACTCGGCACCGTTGTAGGCGTAGACGAACTTCAGCGTCAGGCTCTTCTGCAGCAGGAAGGCGGGTTCGATGTGATCGTCCTCCAT
>CANGQZ010000180.1 GCA_947455865.1 Sphingomonadaceae bacterium | reverse complement strand
TGACCGGTTCGAGGCGCGCAAGCTGGTGGTCGAACGGATGAAGGCGGCGGGCTGCCTGGTGCCGCATGTGGTCACAGCCAAGGACGGCGAAGTCACTGAACTCGACGCCGAACCGCGCACGATCCAGACCCCGTTCGGCGATCGCGGCGGGGTGGTGATCGAACCGTGGCTGACCGACCAGTGGTATGTCGATGCGGAAAAACTGGCGGTCGCGCCGATGGAAGCGGTACGTTCGGGCGCGATCGAGATCGTGCCGAAGACGTGGGAAAAGACATTCTTCAACTGGATGGAGAACATCCAGCCATGGTGCGTCAGCCGGCAGCTGTGGTGGGGCCACCGGATTCCGGCGTGGTATGCCGAAGATGGCTCAGTCTACGTCGCCGAGACCGAGATGGAAGCGCAGGCTCAGGCCGGCAACAAGCTGCTGAGCCGCGACGAGGACGTCCTCGACACCTGGTTCTCTTCCGCGCTCTGGCCCTTCGCCACGCTCGGCTGGCCGGAGGACGACGAACTGGTTCGCCGCCATTACCCCAACGATCTGCTGATCTCCGGCTTCGACATCCTGTTCTTCTGGGATGCCCGTATGGCGATGCAAGGGCTCCACTTCATGCACGAGGTGCCGTGGAAGCGGCTTTACCTCCACGGTCTCGTCCGTGCGGCAGACGGCGCCAAGATGTCCAAGTCCAAGGGCAACGTGGTCGATCCGCTGGTGCTGATCGACAAGTTCGGGGCCGACGCGCTGCGCTTCTTCATGGCGGCGATGGAAAGCCAGGGCCGCGACGTGAAGATGGATGAGAAGCGGGTCGAAGGGTACCGCAACTTCGCCACCAAGCTGTGGAACGCGGCACGGTTCTGCCAGAGCAACGGCATCGGCGGGAGCGCGAGCGTGTCCGCGCCGACGGCAACGCTGGCAGTCAACCGCTGGATCATCGGCGAGGTGGTGGAAACGCTCGCCGAGCTCGACAAGGCGCTGGCCGACCTGCGCTTCGATGCGGCGGCGAACGCGATCTACCACTTCGTGTGGGACAGCTTCTGCGACTGGTACATCGAGCTGATCAAGGGTTCGTTCGATGACGAGACGAAGGCCGTTGCGGGCTGGGTGCTCGACCAGATCCTCGTGATGCTCCACCCGTTCATGCCGTTCGTGACCGAGGAACTGTGGGGCGCGCTGGCCGCGCGGCCTTACGAGCTGATCGTGGCGCAGTGGCCCGCTCCGCAAGCGGCTGTGGATGCGGCGGCGAAGGTGGAGGTTGAGTGGCTGATCGCGCTGGTCGGCAACTTGCGCACCGCCAAGAACGAACTGGGGATCGCGCCGGGGGCGAAGCTGGACGCCTATCTGCCCGAGCCAAGCGCGGCGACGCGCGGGATCATCGAACGCAACCCGGCGGCGATCGAGCGGTTGGCACGGCTGAGCGGCATTCGTTTCGCCCCCGCCCCGGCGGGCGCGGCAATGCAGGTGGGCGCAGGCGACGCGAACATCATCGTGCCGCTGGAAGGCGTGATCGATATCGCAGCGGAAAAGTCCCGGCTCGAAAAGGCGCTGGCCGTGTCCGACAAGGAAGCGAAGTCGCTCGCCGGGCGGCTGGGCAATCCCGCGTTCGTCGAGAAGGCCAAGCCCGAGGCGGTCAACAAGGCGCGCGCCGATCATGCCGCCCATGCCGCCGAGGCCGAGCGCCTGCGCGCGGCCCTGGCGCGGCTGGGGTGATGGTCCTTCGACAAGCTCAGGTCGAGCGGGTCAGGAGGAAGGTCTGGTCTCCAACGCCGCGGAGGCTGAGCTTGTCGAAGCCCGGTCAGGGGGCGGGGATAATGGCCCGCACGGATGCTGCCCGGTTTCCTACATCGCGCCGGTCTGGCAAGAAGGTCGCGATGACGCCTGCCAAGCCTCACCCCTGTTCCACAACCTTGATTCGGAACCGGAAAGTCCACGCTGCCGAACCACGCGAGTTTTGCGCCAGGACTGTGTCAACCGTGTCAACTTGGCCGTGCTGACCCTCGCCGCAACCACCCCGGGCGAGCCGGAAATTTTCGCATCGCTGCAAGGCGAGGGGCCTTCGATTGGCCGGCCGAGCGTGTTTGTCCGCCTCTCGCGGTGCAACCTGGCCTGCGTGTGGTGCGACACCGCCTATACGTGGCGCTTCACCGGCGATAACCGCCCGCACCGCGACGGCATGGACTTTGCCCGCGCGGCCAATCAGGTGACGCTGGACGAGGATGCGGTCGCGGCGCGGATCGCGGCCTTGGGCGGGAACCGGCTGGTGATCACCGGGGGGGAGCCGCTGCTGCAGGCCCCCGCCCTCGCCCGGATGCTGGCGCTGCTGCCGCCGCTGCACGTCGAGATCGAGACCAACGGGACGATTGCCCCGCCGCCCGCGCTCGATACGCTGGTTCACCAATACAACGTCAGCCCAAAACTGGCGCACAGCGGAAACCCGGCCGCCCTCGCGCTCATTCCCGAACGGCTGGCAGCGTGGGCCGAGGACCCGCGCGCCTATTTCAAGTTCGTGGTCGCCAGTGACGGCGACGTGACCGAGGTGCTCGATTTGCGCGAAACCTATCGAATTTCGGTCGAGCGCCTGTTGGTCATGCCCGAAGGAACTGCCAGTGCGATGCTGAACGCAAGGCTCCGCTGGCTTGCCCCGCTGGCGCAGGAACACGGGCTGCGGCTCAGCGACCGCTTGCACATCCACCTTTATGGCGACACCAGAGGCACGTGACCGAACCCGCGAGCCCCTCCATCGCTGCAGAAGTAGGGGCCGAGCCCATCCCGGCCCGGCATCCGCAGCTGCAGGGTGACCTGACGCAGGGGCCGATCCTGCGCACGCTGCTTGCGTTCTCGGTGCCGACGCTGATTGCCAACGTGCTGCAGACGCTCAACGGCTCGGTCAACGCGATCTGGGTCGGGCGTCTGATCGGCGAAAGCGCGCTGGCCGCGACCGCCAATTCAAACGTGATCATGTTCCTGCTGTTCGCGACCGTGATCGGCTTCGCGCTCGCCACCACGGTGCGGATCGGCCAGCACTTTGGTGCGCGCAATATCGACGCGGCGCGGCGCAGCTTTGGCAGTGGGCTGGGATTCTGCGTGGTATTCTCGCTTGCGATCGGCCTCGCCGGCTGGCTCAGTGCGCCCGAACTGCTGCACCTGATGGCCACGCCCGATGCCAGCCGGATCGAGGCGCTCGCTTACCTCAGGGTGATTTTCGTGACGATGCCCTTCGCCACACTCTCGATCATGCTGTCGATGGGTCTGCGCGGCGCGGGAGATTCGCGCACCCCGCTCTATGCGATGATCCTAACGGTGGTTTGCGACATCGCGCTGAACCCGCTGCTGATCCTTGGCGTCGGCCCGCTCCCCCGGCTGGGGATCGCCGGATCGGCGATCTCGACCGCGCTGGCCAACTTCGCCGGGGTGCTGCTGATGCTGATCGTGCTTTATTGGAAGAGCCTGCCGCTCCGGCTCAAAGGCGCCGAGCTCGCCTATCTGATCCCGGCCCGTGCCGAACTGCTCTATGTGGTGACCAAAGGCCTGCCAATGGGCGCGCAGATGCTGCTGGTGTCCTCGGCACAAGTAGTGACGATCGGTCTCGTCAACCGCGAAGGGCTGGATACCACCGCGGCATTCAGCGCCTCGCTCCAGCTGTGGTCCTATCTCCAGATGCCGGCCTTCGCCATCGCCTCGGGCGTCAGCGCGATGGTCGCGCAGGCGATCGGGGCGCAGAATCACGAACGAGTCGGGCGGGTCACTCTGATGGGGGTCGCGACCAACCTGGTGATGACCGGAACCCTTGCGTTGCTGATCATTCTGTTCGACCGGCCTTTGCTCGGGCTGTTCCTCGGCCCTGCCAGCAATGCCATTCCGATTGCGGCGCATATTCAGCTGATCTGCACCTGGTCGTTCATGCTGACCGGGGTAATCATGGTCGCAACCGGAACCATGCGTGCCTATGGCGCCGTGGTCCTGCCGCTGCTGGTGCTGTTTGTGGCGTTCTACCCCGGGCGGTTCGGGTTCTATTATGCGTTCTACCACGTGATGGGGGCAGAGGCGCTGTGGTGGGCCTTCCCGTTTGGTTCGGCAGTTGCGGTCGCCCTGATGTGGCTCGCCTATACCCGCGGCAGCTGGCGCAAGGCGCGGGACAAGGCTTACCAAGCCTGACCCTGCTTACCTTCCCTGCGCGCGCCAGCGCATCACGGTGCGCTGGACCATTTCCTCTTCGCCGCCCGACTGACGCCACAGTTCGCTGATCGAGGGATCGGCCGAGGCCGGGCGGCGCATTTCCTCAAGCTCGTCGAACGAGACGCGGACCGGGACCGATACGCCCTCGCCGCAGATGATGCATTCGCGGTTACGCAGCGCCGGGATCGAATCGAGGAAGCCGCGCGCGCCTTCGGGCATCGCCGCCTTGACGAAGGCCTGATCGCGATCGTTGTTGAGGCGCATCGCAATGATCGTACCGCACTGCGAGAGCACGCCTTCAGCCAGATCGGACGGGCGCTGCGTGATCAGGCCGAGCGAAACGCCGTATTTGCGGCCTTCCTTGGCGATGCGCGAGAGGACCCGGCCAACCGACGAGCCATCGGCGTTGCGTTCGTTGGGAACGTAGCGGTGCGCCTCTTCGCAGACCAGCAGCACGGGCCGCGTATCTTCCTCGCGCGCCCAGATCGCGAAATCGAAGATCAGCCGGCCCAACACCGCGACAACGGTCGAGGTGATTTCGGAAGGGACACCCGAGACGTCGACGATCGAGATCGGCTTGCTGGTCGCAGGCAGGCGGAAAATCTTGGAGATGAAATCAGCCATCGTGTCGCCGACCAGCACGCCGGAGAACATGAACTGATAGCGTGGATCGATCTTGATCTCGTCGAGCTTGGTCTTGATCCGCATGTAGGGGATCGAATTGGTGCCCTTGTCGAGCTTGCCGGCTTCATTCTGGATAATCGTGGCGAGATCGGAGAGCAGATAGGGAATCGGGGAATCGACCGTGATCTTGCCCATACCATCGGCCAGCCGGTTCTTCATCCGCGCCTGCAACAGGCAGCGGGCCAGAATATCGGCATCCTGCTGGCGCTGTTCGCCGCGCGAGGTGAGCAGCACTTCGCAGTGCTCCTCGAAGTTCATCAGTCAATAGGGCATCTGGAGGTTCGAGGTATCGAAGATCACCCCGGTATTGCGGAATGCAGCGGCATATTCACCGTGCGGATCGATCATCACGATATGGCCCTGCGGCGCCATCTCGCAGATGCGGTGGAGGATCAGCGCGGCGCTGGTCGACTTGCCGGTGCCGGTCGAACCGAGCAGGGCGAAGTGCTTGCCCAGCAGGGCATCGACATAGAGTCCCGCGCGAATATCGCGGGTGGGGAAGACGGTGCCAACAGTGACGGTCGAACGCCCGTCGCTGGCGTAAATCTGGCGCAGATCGTTGCTGGTTGCCGGATAGACCAGCGCCCCGGGGATGGGATAGCGGGTGACGCCGCGGCGGAAACCGTGGATCCGCCCGGTCAGTTTTTCTTCCGTAACCGATGTTCTCAGGCCACGGCGATCCAGGGCATGAGTTCGCCGACGCTGTTGGCGGGATGACCGTTGGCGAGCTTGGTGAGCGCGTCGGTCATCCAGGCATGCGGATTGATGCCGGTGATCTTGCAGTTCTCGATGAGCGTGG
>CANGQZ010000179.1 GCA_947455865.1 Sphingomonadaceae bacterium | reverse complement strand
CCGGTCCATGCGTATCTAACCCTTTGAAACTCTCTCAC
This sequence comes from Sphingomonadaceae bacterium, assembly GCA_947455865.1. Taxonomy (GTDB): domain Bacteria; phylum Pseudomonadota; class Alphaproteobacteria; order Sphingomonadales; family Sphingomonadaceae; genus Novosphingobium. Next base: position 5,675 of record CANGQZ010000179.1, on the reverse strand, counting down.
CTCGCCGGGTTTTGGCGCAACATGGTTGATTAAACGTTAAGTTGCGCCAGCGTCGGCGCAACTTTTGGCGGTGCCGCCTGCAGCTCCTGCTCAGCGCAGTTCGACCCGCCCCTCGTGCGGCGCAGGCATCGGCGCGAACAGGCGCAGGGCGATCGTGGCGGCCGCCAGCCACAGTGCCGCACCGTTTAGCGCGGCGGTCAGGCTGATCCAGTCGGCCAGCGCCCCCCACAGCCACGCACCGAGCGCCATGCCGCCAAAAGTCACCGCCTGATAAATTGCCAGACTCCGCCCCAGAATCGCATCGGGCGAGCGCACCTGTATCGCCAGGTTGAGTGTGGTCATGCACGCGGTCCAGCCGATCCCGGCAATGAACGCCAGCGGCAGCGCCCGGCCGACTGTGTCCAGCTTGGTCAGGAGCGGCAGCACCGTCACAAAAGCGGCAACCCCCACGCTGGTCACTGCCTCGGTGCCGAAGCGGCGGCGCATCGGGCCGACCGCCAGCGCGGCGAGGATCGAGCCAATCCCGAACGCCCCGAGCATGAGCCCAAAGGCGAATTCGGTGCCGTGCAACTGGTCGCGCACCAGCACCGGCAACAGCGACTGGAACCCGGCGGCGCCTAGCCCGACGCAAAGTCCCCGTAGCAGCACGCGGCGAACCGGGTTGGAATGCAGACAGAAAGCCAGGCCGATGCGGATCGAGGGCAGCATCGCCTGCCGCTCCGGAGGCGGCATATCGGGCCGCCAGCGCATCAGCACGACAATCAGCGCGATGAAGCTGGCCGCGTTGATCGCAAAGGCAGTGGCCACACCCGCCAGCGAGATCAGGATCCCGCCAAGCGCCGGACCGGCACTGCGCGCGATATTGAAAGCAATGGTGTTGAGCGAGATCGCATGCGGGATATCTCGGGCCGGCACTTGTGCGCGCACCGAGGCCTGCCACGCCGGGCCGTTCAAAGCAGTGCCGGTGCCGACCGCCAGCGTGAAAACGATCAGGCTGAACGGGCCGATTTGCCCCAGCCATGCGAGCAAAGCCAGCACTGCCGAAACCGCCAGCATGGCCCACTGCGCCGCGAGCATCACCCGGCGCCGGTCAAAATTGTCGGCGATCGCGCCGGCCAACACCCCGAACAGCAGGATCGGCAGCGTGGTCGCCGCCTGCACTGCGGCGACCAGCTGGTGCGAGCGGGTCAATTCGGTCATCAGCCACGCCGCCGCAACCGACTGGATCATCGAACCGAGCTGCGAGAGCAGGTTGGCCCCCCAGATCGCGCGGAAGGCGGGATAGCGGAACGGCGCCAGCGTGGTGCCGGGCGCGGTCAGCCTTGTCCGCCAACCGGATTCAGGATCGTTCGCGTCGGCCACGCCTCTCGATGGGCAGGGAGCCGCAAGCGGTCAAGCCGGCGTCAGAACAAGTAACGCATCTTCACCGTTAAATGCGCCGGATGACTATCGACCTCGAACGCGGCCGAATCGAACCGCGGCGGCCCGAGCCGGACCCGCGCATCGCGCGAAAAGCCATAGCCTTCGCGCGGGATCAGCAACACCGTATCGAGCCGGCCATTGGCATTTTCATCGTGGATCAGCGAGACCGCATAGCGGCCCGGCGCCAACTGCCCGAAATCGAGTAGCACCGCGCCCGCTGCCGCCGGCACGATCAGGCGCCGCGCAGCCGGATCGGCCTTGCAGTTGGGAAAAGCGCTAGGCAGCGCGGTGAGGCACGCTGTCACCGTGCCGCGCGCATTTCTGACGCCGGTCACCGTCACGCTGACATCCTGCGAGGGCGGCACAGCGCCGAGCGACAGGGCCGCCGCAGCGGCAGCGATCAAGGCACGGCAAGGCCCCGATCGGTGCCGCAGAGGCGATCCCATACCCGAAAATAGAGGCCGTAATTGCATCGGTAATGCTCGTGATGACGCTGGTGGTGGCTGGCGGTAATCACCCAGCCCCCCACCGGCGAGTGGACAAGCAGGCGGGGAAACAGCTCCCAGCCCATGTGATTGGTCACGCCCATGACCGTCATTATCGCCAGCACCACCCCCCGCATCGCGATATGAATCGGAATCAGAAACACCAGCAGCGGGATCACCACCGCGCCGGTCACCGCTTCCAGCGGGTGGAAGCTCATTGCCGCCCATGCCGTCGGCGGCTTGCTGGCATGGTGGACCGCATGCATCATCCGGAACCAGCGCGGCCGGTGCATCAGCCGGTGCGTCCAATAGAACCAAGTATCGTGCGCGAAGAGATAGAGCAGCAGTGAGAGCGGCAGATACCACAATGGCATGGCGTTCACATCGGTATAGATCCGCGTCCAGCCGAAATGCTGCCAGCCGAACGCCACCACCCCCGCCGGCACGCCATAGATCCACGCCGAGAGCAGCGACCAACCGATTTCCTGGCGGATCTGCCGGCCGAGCCCGTTATAAAGCCCCGGCCGCACCGCGCGCGTCGCCAGCGCAAAGGCGCCGCTGGTCAGCAGATAGCGCAAGCCGACAATCGCCGTCATGGCAAGCGCGGCCGAACCGGCGGCGATGAGCAGAGTTATGTCCATCGCGCGCCGCCATGCCGCAAAATGCCCGGCTTTGACAGAGGCACCGACAGCAGTTGACGCGATTTCCGGGGCAGGCTGGCTGTAGCCGCCCGCACCGGATGTATCGTATCGCGGCAGCGGATCAGACGACCCGCCGCACCTTTCCGGCATGCTGGCCAACAGACTTGGGCCCGCGCGGGTTGAACCGCCGCTTGGGCCGGGCCTCGCCATCGACGCCCGCCGGGCGATCGTCGCGGCGCGGACCATTGCCGCCGGGCTTGGCGCCGGCACCGCGCTGCGGACGGCGGTGAAGCTCGGGGCGGCCCCGGCGGTCGTCGCGGTCCTCGGCCGGAACGGCCTTGGCAGCGGGCAGCGACGCGGCGTTCTTGAGGAAGTCCTGCGGCAGCGGCTGCGGCACCAGCTTGATCCCGGTCAAGCGCTCGATATCGCGCAAATAGGCGCGCTCGTCCGGCGCCACGAACGACAGCGCAATCCCGTCGGCCCCGGCGCGCGCGGTGCGGCCGATGCGGTGGACATACTGTTCGGGCACATTGGGGATCTCGTAATTGAACACATGGCTCACCCCGCTCACGTCAATCCCGCGCGCGGCGATATCGGTGGCGACGAGGATCGGCACCGCGCCCTGACGGAAGCTTTCAAGCGCGCGGGTGCGCTGGGCCTGGGTCTTGTTGCCGTGAATCGCGGCGGCGTTGACCCCGGCGGCGGCCAGGTGGCGGACCACCCGATCGGCCCCATGCTTGGTGCGGGTGAACACGAGCGAGCGGTCAATCGACTTGTCGGCCAGCCCCGCGCGCAGTGACAGCGTCAGCAGCGCCTGCTTTTCGGACTGGTTGACGTAGGTCACATACTGCACGACCCGCTCGGCCGTGGTCGCCTGCGGGGCGACCATCACCTTGACCGGATCGTTGATGAAGCGGCGGCCAAGATCGGCGATCGCCTGCGGCATCGTGGCGGAGAAGAACAGGCTCTGGCGATCCTTCGGCAGCATCGCTGCCACCCGCGTCAGCGGCTGGATGAAGCCGAGGTCCATCATCTGGTCAGCCTCGTCGAGCACGAAGATCTCGACATGGCGCAAGGTCAGCGCGCGCTGGTCGATCAGATCGAGCAGCCGGCCCGGGGTGGCGACCAGAATGTCGGTCCCCTGCGCCAGCCGGCGCGCCTGCTTGCCCACCGGCATCCCGCCGAACACGCATTCGACGTGCAGCTTGAGGTACTTGCCATAGGCAATCATGTTGTCGGCGATCTGCGCCGCCAGTTCGCGCGTGGGCGAGAGCACCAGCATGCGGCAGGCGGCGCGCTGGAGCGGCTTGGGGTCGGCAGCCAGCCGGTGCAGCGAGGGCAGCGCGAACGCGGCGGTCTTGCCGGTGCCGGTCTGGGCAACGCCCAGCAGGTCGCGGCCCTTGAGCAGCGCGGGGATCGCCTGACGTTGGATCGGCGTGGGATCGTTGTAACCCTTGGCTTCAAGCGCGCGCAGGAGCGGTTCGGCAAGGCCGAGATCGGTAAAAAAGGACATGGAATCAAAATACTTTCGCAGGCGCAGCCGCAGGGGCCGCGCGCAAGGTTCAGGGAGGCTGGGCGCGCGAAAAAACGCGCGCGGGGTCCGCGTGTTGCGACCCAGGCGTGAAAAGGGAAGCTTGGTTGCCGGGCCGTGCATCGCCCGCGGATTGCACGCCCTTGCTGGACGGAACCTCACGCTGGCGGTCGATTGCGCCACTGGAGAGCAGCGCCGGCCTGTCGCGCCCCTAAGCGCAATTGCGCGGGAACGCAAGGAAATTACGCGCCGGCCCGGACTTGCCGAAAAGCTGCATCCATGTTTGATGCGCCGGCCATGCCTTCTCCGCCCAGCCCCTGCACCGGCGTGTGCCGCATCGACCAGGCCACCGGCTGGTGCGAAGGCTGCCGCCGGACGCTGACCGAGATCGCCGACTGGCCTATGCTCAACGGCGAGGAAAAGCGCGAGGTGCTGGTCCGGCTGCGCCAGCGCCCGCCCCCCACACCCTAATCCGCGCCCCAAGCGGCGCAAGCCGGATCGGCCGCCACGACCTGCCGCCGCAGCGAAGCGCGCGCCAGCCGTTCCACCTCGGCCTTGCGCCGCGCTGCTGCCAGCGGCAGCGCCGGAGCCGGGCGGATGATCTCGGCATCGTAGCCATCGGCCACGATCACCCCGCAAGCCTGCGGCAGGAATGCCTCGCGCTCCAGACAGGTGCGGTCAAGCGCCGGGGACAGGCCCCAGTAGAACCGGTCACACCAGTCCAGATAATCGGGCCACTTGCCATCACCGGTCAGATCGGCCTGCGCCACCTTGATCTCGACCAGCACGATCCGCCCGCGCGGATCGATCCCCATCAGATCGGCCCGCCGGCCCGAACGCAGCCGCATTTCGGCAAGGCACCAGATATCGTTGCGCGCAAACAGCCGGGCAATGCCGCGCGCCACGTCGCGGGCAGTAAGTGATCCGGAGTTTGGTCCGGGTGCGGGGTGCAGATGCGAGGCCATGCGCCGATCATAGAACAGATCGGGAACTTGACAAGCCCTCAGCGTAGCTCGGCGTCCCCATCCGCCGCCAGCCCCAGCAGGCCGGCGCGGGCGGAGAGAAATTCGTCCCACAGCGCCCGCGCTGCAGCGGTCGGGGCCGCGCCGCGGGCATGCACCGCGAGCAGCGCCACGATCCCGCTCTGCAGCACGGCAGAGAGATCATCGATCCCTTGTTCGGCCAGTGCCCGGCGCCAGCCGCCGAGTTCGCGCAGCGCCGCAGGGAACATCCGTTCAGCCGGCCCCATCGGCGCGGGTGCCAGGCCGGCCAGCCGCGCCACTGGCGCCGCCGCATCGTGCAGTGCCAGCCAGCGGATGTTGAGCGCGCTCGCTACCGACGACGCGGGCGACGGCGCCGCTTGCGCTGTACCGGGGGCAGCAGGCGGCGAAAAATGGCGCGGTGTGGTCGTCATGGCGCAGGCGTAGCGCAAAGCACCTTGCGAAATGGCTGAATCACTGACCGGCTGACGCCGGTAGGATCATGTGGAGGGGCTGAAGCCTTCCTTGTGGGTATGGCGGTCCAGATACCGCATGATGATGTCATCGGTGATGTTGCCGGATGTGGTCGAGAAGTAACCACGCTGCCAGAAGCGTT
>CANGQZ010000178.1 GCA_947455865.1 Sphingomonadaceae bacterium | reverse complement strand
TCGGCCGCCGCGGCCGGATCAGTCGCCGCCGCCACGATGGCGGGCGGCGCCGGCGGCGCATCGCTGGTCACTGGCCTTCGGCGCTCGTCCGCCTGTTCGCCTCAGGCGGCGGCGAGCTGGCGAGCGATGCCCTGTTCGCCCTCACGCCGCATCTCGGCAACCTGGTCGTACGGCAGCCCAAGCTTGGCGAAATCAACCCACATGAAGCCATCGTGATCGGTGAACACCGCCTCGGCAAAGCGCGCATCGGCCAACAGGTCCTGCGCGATCGGCCCAACGAAGCGCTGGCCGCTGCCCACGTAATGCCACGAATAGAGCTTGAGCCCATCGGCGCGGCGGCCGGCATAGTGGATAGCGGCCTTGAGCCGGCGATCGGACGGCACAGCCGCCTGGGCTCCGCCGAAGCTGCCCAGCAGGGTCACCCCGTTCGGTCCGCCGAGCGCATTGAACGTCCCGGCGATTTCCTCGCCGTGCGGGCCAAAAACAGCGCCAATAAGCGTGCCGGTAGCGCCGGCGATATTGTATGCTGTACCGGACGTGCTCGAGACCGAAGTGGTGCCGGTCAAAGTGCCGCCGCTCAAGGTTCCGGTCAGGTTGACGTCATTGACGGTCCCGATAGTCGGCCCACCGCCCTGGCCCAGCCCGAAGGCCTGAATACCGGTAACCGATCCAGTCACCGCGTTGGTCGCGAAATTTGCGGTAATCTGGCTGGTACCGAACCACGGCGAGACGTTGCCTGCGCCGGTTCCGGAAGTAACACCGACATAGCCCGAAGCGCCGCCGTTGTATGTTGCGGTGCCGGTCGGCAGATTGCCTACCGTGGTCGGGACCACGCCCGGCTTGCCGCCGGCATAGGCCCCCACATAAGTCGGCGCGGTAGAAGAGGTGCTTTCGTCAAGCGACCAGTTGCCATAATCGGTGTACTGTAAGCCGCTGGTGACCGAATAATTGAGCAAGTGAACCGCGCCGGTGCCAGCCACGATCCCGGCATCGGTGCTGACCGAAACGTTATAGCCCGAAATTACCGCATGATCCTGACCGAGCCAGGTTTGCTCGGTGATGGTGTTGACGTGCGTGATCGTGACCACCCCGCTAGGCGTGCCGAACGAGGCCGATCCGGCAATCGCAATGCCGCCCGGCAATTTCGAGGTCCCAAACGCCGCTGGCGCGGTGTTGCCGAAAGGCGTGGCGGGGGTGGTTCCGGCGCTGGTTATGGTGGCGCCCTGCGTCGTATACGTCGTCGTCAGCGCGCCCGGAGTCGGCGTGGGCGACGGGGTTGAGCCCGGCGTCGGCGTCGGAGTCGGAGTGGGCGTCGGAGTCGGAGTGGGCGTCGGAGTCGGCGTTGGACTCGGTGTCGGCGTGCTGGAGACACCATTGCCACAACCGGCCAGTGTCGCGCTCAGCGCCAGCAGCGAGCAACCCAACAAGATGCGGCTGCCAAAATTGGCGAGTCTCATGGCACAATCCCCACTCTGCCGATGTGAAATTCGAAGTCTTCGAGCCCGCTTACCGCTAGTGCGGAGGGTGACGTCCGCGCTACCGGAAAACCCTTACTCAGCGTTGTTAACTTGCTGTGCAGAATTTTTATGACGGTGCGGTTTCATTTGAGTTACAATCCCCGCCGAAGCAAGGGATTTCGCTGCATTGCAACGTAAAAGAATGTGCGAGTGGCATTGGGGGCAATGGCGGCCCCTGGCAGGAGTGGAGGGACTCGAACCCACGGCCCTCGGTTTTGGAGACCGATGCTCTACCAACTGAGCTACACTCCTGCGGGCTGGGGGGGCCTCTATCGGGCGGCGCGGGCAATGGCAAGCTTCCTCACCAGCCGCAGCATCGTACCGGCATGGCGCGCGCTTTGGTGCAGCCGTTTTGCGGAACCGGGCAATTCGCGTTAGAGTCGCGCCCGTGCACGCACCCGGCAAGATCATTGATCCCCAGCTTCTGATGCTCGCTTACCGCAGCGGTATCTTCCCGATGGCGGACAGCCGCGAGGATCCGGAGATTTTCTGGGTTGAGCCGCGGCAGCGGGCAATCTTGCCGCTGGACGGATTCCACTGCTCGCGCTCGCTGGCGCGCACGCTACGCCGCGGGCGTTTTACAGTGACCTGCAACGCCGCATTCGAAGCGGTGATGACCAGCTGCGCCGCCCCGCGCCGCGAAAGTGAGGAAACGTGGATTAGCAGCCGGATCGCCAGTTCCTACCGCGCGCTACATCACGATGGGCAGGCGCATAGCGTAGAGTGCTGGGAAACCGCCCCGGATGGTGCCCGCCGGCTGGTCGGCGGCCTTTACGGAGTCGGGTTCGACCGCGTGTTTTGCGGCGAATCGATGTTCAGCACGGTGCCCGATGCCTCGAAAGTGGCGCTGGCCTGGCTGGTCGCGGCGCTGCGCCGCACAAACTGCGAACTGCTCGATTGCCAATTCATGACCGATCACCTCGCCAGCCTTGGCGCGATCGAAATTCCGCAAGCGCGCTATCTGGCGCTCCTCAAGCAGGCTCAGCGCCCGCCCTCCTCCACCACCGGTGCATCTTCGCCGCCGGCAGCATCGGGCACGGCAGCGGGTGCGTCCGGCGCGGCGCTCGGCTTGCCTGAAGGTTTTGCCTTGCTGCTGGGCGAAGCGAACGCCGCCGGATCTTCGTCTTCGCCCGGGAAAGTCATCGCGCAGTCCTTTACCCAGACATCATAGACCGGGTGTTCGACCACGTTGACCGATGGCGCGTTCTTGAACAGCCAGCCGGAAAACACTTTGTGCCATTTCAGCGGTTGCGACAGCGCGGCGCGCTCCTCGACCCAGACCTGGACGAAGGCGCCAGTTTCGGGCGGGTCTTCCCACGGCAGGGTCTTTTCGCAATTGGCGAGCTTGACGATGACGTTGCCGACCCGGCGCGCCTCGCCCACTCGGAGCACCAGATCCTGCTCAAGATTGTTGCGCTTGTTGAGGAGGCCGATGGTCGCCATCCGGTCCTTGACCGGGGTCCCGTAATTGCTTTCGATTGCCGCCCCGGCATTTCCGCCTGAGGCCACGGCCGAAGGCACCGCGCTGGCTTCGGAATCAGGCGCGCCTGACTGGCTGCTGCAACCCGGCAGCGCCAACAGCGCCGCGAATGTCAGGCCTGCTGACCGGCGCATCCGATCAACCTTCAGGCGACCATGCCTCGTAGTCGCCGGTGGCGCGGGCGCGCACCCCGCCCTTCTCCAGCGCGCCCTGCGGGCGATAGGCAAGCGCGGTGCCGGTGGCATTGGGGGTGTAATCGACCTCCCAGATGCGCGGCGGCGGGAGAAAACTTTCGGGCACGCCATCGAACGTGGAGTGGAGCCAGCCGTGCCATTCGGCCGGAACCCGGCTGGCATCGTTCGCGCCGGCATAGATCACCCAGCGCCGTTCCTGCCCCGCACGCGGATGACCCTTGGGAAATGGCTGTTTCGCGCGGAAATAGCGGTTGCCTTGGGCATCGGTGCCGACCTGCTCGCCGTGGCGCGCATTGTCGATCATGGTGCCGAAGGTGGCGCCGTCCCACCAGATGAAAAGTTTGGACAGGATACCCATGGCCAAGGCGCCTAGCGGAAAGTGCCCCCTCGCGGCAAGCCCAGAGTCCGCTTGCCGAACGGGACGATTACCAGTCGACCTTGTCGCCCGGAGCAATCCCCAGTTCGGCGGCGCGGCCGCCCCTGAGTTCGAGCACGGCCGATGCGATTCCGGCAGCGGGGATCGGCGTCTCGTCATAAGGCACGGCGTTGGCGGCGATATTGAGCACCCGCCGATCACGGCCGATGAACACGAGATCGAGCGGGATCACGGTGTTGTGCATCCAGAACCGGGCTTGATCGGGCGGTGTCCGCGGGAACAGCATTCCCTCGTCCGCATCAAGATACGTGCGGAACATCAGCCCTTTTTGCTGCTCTTCGAAAGTTGCGGCCAGCTCGGCCTCGATGGTGTGCGCGCCCTTGGCGGCTGTGACCGTCACCGGGATCACCGGCAGGTTGGAAATCGGATGGCGCCGCTGCTCCGCCGGTGCAGCGCTCGCGGCAGAACTGTCGGCATGCCCGGGCGAACAGGCCGTCAGCGCGATCATCGCCGCGATTGCGAAGTGGTTTAAGCGCATTGTTCAATCCTCCGCAGCCTCACAGTCGGCGGCCCAGCCTTGAGCAGCGTCGCTGTCGCGCGCCTGAACCAGCGCGCGGGCATGGTCGAGCCGATGGCCCGCGCGCAGCATCGCTGCAAGTTGCTTTTCGCGTTCCGCCCGGTCGACCGGCGGACCGAACGGACCGAGGCGGCGGCGCTTGGCAAAGGTGAGCGCGGCGCGGCGCTGCTCGGCCTCACCGGCCCGCACCGCGCCGCGCAGGTCTTCGGCAATTCCGGCCGCGCTCAGCGCCTGACCGATACGGCGCTCGCCATAGCCGCGCCGCCGCAGGCTGCCGGCACGGGCCTGGGCAAATGCGGCATCGTCAACATAACCGGCCCGGACGAAGCGCGCGACCAGGGCGGCGATGTCCGGCTCGCCTTCCCCGGCCCAGCCGCGTTCACCAAGCTTGCGTTTCAGGTAGCTTTCGAGTTTAGCCGCGCTCGCCGCGAATCGGGCGACGTAGGCCAGTGCCAGTTCGTCCAGACGCGCGGCGTCGAGCGGTCTGGGTGTGCGATTCTGTCGTGGAAGCGCTCTCATCCGGCCTTAATCGTGCCACAGTCGTTAACGATTGGGGAGAACCGGGAATGACCCGGCAGCGCGAACCGGGGGGCTCGCGCAGTCGGATCGGCGGATCGCCAGGGGGATTTTCCATGGGATTTCACGCTATCCGACGTTTACAACGACGCTGGCGACAACAACAGACGGGTTCTCGCACATGACCGACACCGCCAAGCTGGTGCCGACTCCCAATCTGGATTCCCTGCCACGCCGGTTTGCCGACTTTCGCACTTTCGGCGAATCGCTGGACTATGCCGCGCAGGGCAAACGCGGGCTGAATTTCCACGATCCGCGTGGCAACCTGACGAGGGTCTATCCTTATTCCGAGCTGCGCAGCGATGCGCTGAGCGTCGCCTGGCAGCTGATCGCGCGCGGCGTGAAGCCGCAGGACCGCATCGCGCTGGTGGCCGAAACCGGCCCCGAGTTCGCCGCGTTCTTCTGCGGCGCGATCTATGCCGGGGCCTGGCCGGTGCCGCTGCCGCTGCCGACCAGCTTCGGCGGGCGCGAGAATTACATCGAACAGCTGACCGTGCAGCTCGCCAGTTCCGACCCGGCGTTCCTGTTCTATCCAGCCGAAATCGCCGACATGGCCAGCGCGGCGGCGGCCCGGCAGCGCTGCCCGGCCGAGGCATTCGAGACGTTTCTGGCAAGCCCGGCGATCGAGTGCCCCCTGCCCGAAGCCAGCCCCGAGGATATCTGCTACCTCCAGTATTCCTCGGGCTCCACCCGCTTCCCGCACGGCGTGGCGGTCACTCACGCGGCGCTGCTCAACAACCTTGCCGGCCACAGCCACGGCATGCAGATGAAGGAACGCGATCGCTGCGTTTCGTGGCTGCCGTGGTATCACGACATGGGCCTCGTCGGCTGCTTCCTTTCGCTCATCGCCAACCAGGTTTCTGCCGATTACCTCAAGACCGAAGATTTCGCCCGCCGCCCGCTGGCGTGGCTCGATCTCATCAGCCGCAACAAGGGCACCTCGATGTCCTATTCGCCGACCTTCGGGTACGACATCTGCGCGCGCCGCATCTCCAGCCAGAGCAACGTGACCGAACGCTTTGACCTTTCC
>CANGQZ010000177.1 GCA_947455865.1 Sphingomonadaceae bacterium | reverse complement strand
GGCCCCGGAAACAGCAACGCCGCCATGGCTGCCCTCCGGTTCCGCTACGCTCCACCTGCAGACAGCCATGGCGCCGGAGGCAGTTCTGCACTAACAATCATCACGGTCCACTCAGTGGGGGCCGGTCAGATAAAGCGTTGAGTTTCGTTGACACTATGGCCGCCGGCGGTTATCATTTGAGCATTAATTTCAGACGTTTGATAGATTCGTCGAAACGAAGCAGGGAGAGAGCGAAGGGCACGGAACGGCAGTTTCCTGCGGCGATTGCGCGGGCAGCGAACTGACAGCCAACATCAGCACCGGTAATTGCCGCAAGGTTCCGCTCAGGCGGTCTGGCAAGTCCGGGTGATGTGCATGCGCCGAGACGGATCCTTCTTCCCTGCAACTTCGCGCCAAGCGGGCGCCGCAATTTCCGCCTCGTCCGAAGGAGCGGTCCGCAGCCGGTTACTGGAATGTGGTTTTAAAAGATTGCAACGAACAGGAGAGTTTATGCGGTATTTGATAGTAGCGTTATCCAGCGTTTCGGCGGCAGCGATGTGCTGCACTCCGGCTTTTGCGCAAAGCCAGCCGCAGTCGGCTGCGGAAAATGCGGCTTCCGGCGACATCGTCGTGACCGCCAACAAGCGCGAACAGTCGGTCAACAGCGTCGGTCTGACCATTCAGGCGGCCAAAGCTGAAGAACTTACCAACCGCGGCATTTCCGGCCCGGCCGATCTGGGCAAGCTGGTTCCGGGTTTCACCTTCACCCAGTCGCTCTATTCTACGCCGGTCTATACCCTGCGCGGCATCGGCCTTTATGACGCCACCTTCGGCGCAGCGCCTTCGGTTTCGGTCTATACCGACCAGATCCCGCGCAACGTGCCGGTGATGTCGGACGCGCTCGATCTTGATATCGAGCGGGTCGAAGTGCTCAAGGGTCCGCAGGGTACGCTGTTCGGCCAGAGCGCGACCGGCGGTGCGGTCAACTACATCGTCGGCAAGCCGACCAAGGAATTCCACGCCGGCCTCGACGCTTCGTATGAGCGGTTCGACCGTGCCGAACTGGCCGGCTTCGTCAGCGGGCCGCTGGGTGAGCGGGTTCAGGCCCGTCTCGCAGTCAAGGGCGTGACCGGCGGTGCGTGGCAGCACAGCGTTTCGCGGCCCACCGATGAAAACGGCACGGCGCGCAAGATCTCGGGCCGACTGACGCTCGACGTGCAGCCGACCGATGGCATCAAGATCGAACTGATGGCGACCGGAGTGCGCGATCGCTCCGATCCGCTGGCACCGCAGTTCGCCGGCACCAACTTCAACATCTACGGCACGCAGCAGCAACTCACTGCTTCGGGCAACCCGTTCGGGTTTGTCGATGCTGCGCGTTATGCCCAGATCACCGATCCGGACTCTGCCGGATTCGACGGAACCTTCGTCGGTCGTCAGACGACCGTCGTGGCCCGTTTGAACGGAAACAATGCAGCCCGTGCCGCCGGTGCACGGTTCATCCTGGGGACCCCGATCGGTACCAACGCGCGCGATGCGGAATGGACCGCGGGCCTGCTCGGCAAGTCGGACAACTCCTATTACCAGTTCAGCGGCCGGGCCGATATCGATCTAGCTCCGGGCATCACGCTGACCTCGATCACTTCGGTGGCGCAGCAGAAGCTGGACTATGCTCAGGATCTGGACGGCACCCCTGCCGAAGTTATCGACGTGCCGCTGTTCGGCAAGGTCAACACCTTCAACCAGGAACTGCGCGTGGCCGGCAACTCGCCGACCCTGCACTGGATCGTCGGCGCGACGTACGACAACGTCCGCACCTCGCAGAACAACTACTTCCTGCTGCGGGATTATTCGGCCAACGCTGACCTTATCCAGGGCGGCCTCAACAACTTCACCTCGCGGCAGCGGTCTTACGGCGCGTTTGCGAACGTCGAAGCCGAAGTGGTGCCGCACCTGACGGTGCTGGGCGGCATTCGTTATACCAAGAACAAGCTCAACGCTTCGTATTGCTACAACACGCCGCAGGGCTTCGATCAGGGCACGGCCTTCTTCTTCGGCCAGTTCCTCAACAGCGTCCCAACCACAGTCAATCCGGGCGAGTGCTTCCCGACCCGGGGTGACCTGCTGCTGGGTACGGCGGAATCGACGCGCGATCCGGTGCAAACCATCCAGGAGGAGGACAATGTGTCTTTCCGCATCGGCGCGAACTACAAGTTCGATCAGGGCACGCTGCTCTACGCCACGGTCAGCCAAGGCTATAAGGCCGGCATCTTCTCGGCAATCGGCGCTTCGCGCATCCTGCAGTATACCCCGGCCGTGCAGGAAAAGGTCGTTGCTTACGAAGCCGGCTTCAAGGCTCCTCTGCTGGACCGCAAGGTTCAGCTGAACGGCGCGGTGTTCTATTACGACTACAAGAACAAGCAGGTCCGCGGCCGCATTCAGGACCCGGTGTTCGGGCTGCTCGAGAAGATGCTGAACGTGCCGAAGTCCTATATCTTCGGGATTGAGGGCGAACTGGTGCTGCGGCCGGTCGAAGGGCTGACCCTGTCGGGCAGCGCGACCTATCTGAAGACCAAGGTTTCGGGGAACTACAGCCAGACCGGTGACGGCAACCTGATCTTCAACGCCGCCGGCTTCACCGGCAACTTCTATGGTTCGCAGCTGCCCTATACCCCGAAGTATAGCGCCAACGCCGATATCCAGTACGAATTCCCGGTCTCCAGCTCGCTCAAGGCCTTCGTCGGCGGTTCGATGACGTACCAGAGCAGCCAGAACACCACGTTCAACAACGCGGCGCTTCCGGCTGATGACTTCGAGATCCCGGGTTACGCGCTGATCGATGCCCGCGCGGGTGTCGGCAGTTCCGACGACCGGTGGCGCGCCTCGATCTACGGGCGCAACATCAACAACAAGGTCTATACCACCGCGATCTCGACCTTCCTCGACACGCTGATCCGCTATCGCGGCAAGCCGTCGGTTTACGGGGTGTCACTCAGCTACAAGTATTGATCGGAATGGACGGGACGGTGCGCAGGTCGCGCCGTCCCGTTCGCTTGTCTGGTGCCGGTTATCCGGCCGTAAGTTGATGAAATACAGGCGGGGAGTGCCCTTTTTGCTCACGCCCAAATCCAACAAATCCAACAAATCCAACAAATCCAACAATCGCTTTTTGAGGGAACGAGGATGAACCGGCTTCCGGGCAAAGTTGCGATCGTGACGGGTGCGGCGCAAGGCATGGGCGCGGCGCATGCCCGCCGGCTGGTGGCAGAAGGCGCGAAAGTGCTGGTCACTGACGTCAATGCGGCGGCAGGCGAAGCTCTGGCAGCCGAGCTGGGCGACAATGCGCGCTTCCTGCGGCTTGACGTGACCAGTGAGGCCGGGTGGGCCGAGGCGGTGGCGCTGGCCGAACAGGCGTTCGGCCCGGTCAGCGTGCTGGTTGCCAACGCCGGCATCACCGGTTCGAACGTCAGCACGGTCGACATGTCTCTCGCTGAATTCGAGAAAGTCTGCGCGATCAATCAGACCGCAGTATTTCTGGGGATCAAGTCGGTGGTGTCCTCGATGCTGCGCGCCGGGGGCGGTTCGATCGTCAACATCTCGTCGATCTCGGGTATCGTCAGCATCTACGGCACCCCGAACCCGGCCTATGCCGCCAGCAAGTTCGCCGTGCGCGGGATCACCAAGTTCGCGGCGATGGAGTATGCGCCGCACAAGATCCGCGTGAACTCGGTGCATCCCGGCTACATCCGCACCCCGATGATGACCGCGACGCTCAATCCGGAACAGATCGTGCTGGCCAGTGGCAACGTGCCGATGCACCGCGTGGGCGAGCCGGATGAAGTCTCCAGCCTGATCGTGTTCCTTGCCTCGGACGAATCGGCGTTCATCACCGGCACCGAACACATCATCGACGGCGGCCTGACCGCGCAGTAACCCTGCGCGCCAGCCGCCGGTCTTCAGCTGGCTTTGGCGACTGGCTTGGCGGTTTCAGTCTTGTCGTGCTCGGCTTTTTCCAGGCTGAGCATGGCAAGCGTGCGATCGACCACGCTGGCGCCGGCTTTGGTCAGGTTCTTGGGACGGCGATAGAGCAGCCAGGTAATGATCACGTGGTTGAGGCTGCCGATCAGGATTGCGGCGGTTTCATAGGGGTCGATGCCAGCGGACCATTCGCCCTCCTCAATCCCCTGCCGGATCAGGAAGATCAGGATACGCGAGAAATCGTCCACGCTTTTGCTGAGCTCGGTCCCGCCGACCAGCACAGAAGGCCAGATTTCGAGATAGAACAGCCGTGCCCACTCGGGATTGCGGCGGGCGAAATCGGCGATCAACGAGAGGTAAAGACGGATGCGTTCTCGCGCCCCGGTCTTGCCGGCGACTGCCTCGGCGAATTCCTCATAGAAGGTCGCCAGATAAGCAGTCGGCACCGCGTAGGCGATGTCTTCCTTGCTGGTGTGATATTCATACAGGGTCGAAGTCGAAATGCCGGCCTCGGCGGCAATATCGGCGATGCGCGAACGGGAAATCCCGTCACGCCCGAACACCCTGAGCGCCGCATCCAGAATCTGTTGTTCGGTCCGTCGGCTGCGATCCTGCTTGCGCCCGCTTTCCTGACGGGCGCGCTGCAACACGTCCTCAATCAATGCCGTCCACTTCATGCGCACCAAACTCCGATCCTCCATCGCGCGCCGGCAGTCGCCCAGATCTTGCCCGGCACCTGGCACGCGTAAATTTGCTTCACCCCGTCCCCGCGATCACTCGCGTGCCCGTTCCCTTGCCGGTTTGGTTGAATGAGGAACGCACCCCGTTTCCACCGGTATTCGCCGCAGGCCTTACGCTCCCGCCATCAATCGCCAAGCATGGCAAATGCAGCGGACCATGGTCAACACAATCCGATTCAAATCCGACGAAATGCCGCATATTTCTTGACTTCACAGAGCCCCTGCTTAGGCCAAAGCGCATGCCGCCAATCTCAGCAAGCCCCGGCCGGTCTGTGTCGCGAACGGTCAAGGCCGCGCGTGTCGGTTCCTGCCCACGCCGGTTGGCCGAGAAGGGCGGCGCTGCCGGAGCCTCGGTTATCACCACCAAGCAACGCCTGATCCTTGAAGCCGAGCGGCTGTTTGCCGAACGCGGGATCGACGGGGTGACGATGCGGATGATCTGCGAGGCGGCCGATCAGAAGTTCGCCGGCTCGGTGCAATATCACTTCGGCGATCTGGCGGGCCTGCTTTACGCGGTATTCGAATACCGGGAGGAGCAGCTCCAGCCGCTGCGTGAAGCGCTGCTCGATCAGGCGCAGCATGAAGGTCTGCTCGGCGATGTCCGTCATCTGCTGCGCGTGATTTTCGAACCCAATTTCCGGATGTACGCCGATCACGGCCAGATTGCCTATATCCGCTGCCATTCGGCCTATCTGGCCACGCATCGCCCGCGCGGGGTCGATCATCCGGTCGATCGCGACAGCCCGACCACCCGCGCGATGCGTCAGGCGATGGACTTGCTCGATCACCGCTTGGCCGCGCTGGGGGACCGGCGCGCGGGGCGGCTGGAAGCGGTGGGCGCGATGGTCCTGTTCGGGATCACCGAATATGCCGCCGAGCCCTCACGTCACGGGATTTCCGCAGAGGCGCACTTTGCCGAACTGCTGGACATGGCAGCGCAGGCGATCATGGTTCTGCCGCGCCCGCGCGAGGCTGAGGGGCGCTAAACAGGCAGGGCGCGTTATTGCGGCGCGCCGAATAGCGCCGGGATCGCCATCAGTTCGTCAACCACGCTGACCGGATCGATATAGGT
>CANGQZ010000176.1 GCA_947455865.1 Sphingomonadaceae bacterium | reverse complement strand
TGCCAATCAGTTCTTCTAGGCTGCTGACATGCCGGCTCATCGCGCTTTGCGACACCGTCAGCGCTTGGGCACCGGCGGTAAAGCTCATATTGCGGCCAACCGCATCGAACGCGCGCAAGGCGTTGAGCGGTAGCCAGCGGCGGTTGATGAGGCGATCCGGGGCTATGTTCAATCCTCCAGCCTAGCGGGGCAGTTTGCCCCCGGCGTTGATCGGCGTCAAATCGAATCCCGCCATACTTGTGGGCATGCCGATCAGCACTCCACCACATTGACGGCGAGCCCGCCCTGCGAGGTTTCCTTGTATTTATCGCGCATGTCGCGCCCGGTCTGGCGCATGGTCTCGATCACCTTGTCCAGGCTGACGCGGTGCGTGCCATCGCCAAGCATGGCGAGGCGCGAGGCATCGATCGCTTTCACCGCGCCCATGGCATTGCGTTCGATGCACGGGATCTGCACCAGCCCGCCAACTGGGTCACACGTGAGGCCCAGATTGTGTTCCATCCCGATTTCGGCGGCGTTTTCGATCTGCGCGTTGCTGCCGCCGAGCGCCGCGGTCAGCCCGGCCGCCGCCATCGAACAGGCAACGCCGACTTCGCCCTGACAGCCGACTTCCGCGCCGGAAATCGAGGCGTTGCGCTTGTACAGCGCGCCGATCGCGGCCGCGGTGAGGAGGAACGTGCGCTGGCCCGCCGCATCGCCTCGGCAGCAGCGCTCGAAATAGCGCAGCACGGCAGGAATGATGCCGGCAGCGCCATTGGTCGGCGCGGTGACCACCCGGCCGCCGGCGGCGTTTTCCTCGTTCACCGCGATGGCCCACAAGTTGATCCAGTCCAGCGCGGCAAGCGGATCGGAGAGCGCTGCCTGCTGCCGGATCACCAGTTCGTTCGCCAGCCGCGGCGCGCGGCGCTCAACCCGGAGCGAACCGGGCAGGATACCGGCCCGGGTGCAGCCACGATCGATGCTCTGCGCCATCGCTTCGCCGATCCGGTCGAGCATGGCCTCGACTTGCGGCAGCGGCTGCAGCGCAGTCTCGTTGGCCAGCATGATCGCGGCGATGGTGAGCCCGGTCTGTTCGCCGATGGCTAGGAGTTCCTCGCCGGATGCAAACGGATAAGGGACCGCAACTTCGTCCCCCGATGGCGCGTTGCGCTGCGCCTCATCCTCATCGAGCACGAAACCGCCGCCGACGGAATAGTAGAACCGCCGGGCCAGGGGAGTGCCATCTGCGGCAATGGCCGTGAAGGCGAGCGCGTTGCTGTGGAACGGCTGGCGCTCACGCTGGCGGAAATGGACGTCCGCGGCAGGATCGAACGCTGTCTGCTGCTTGCCCAGCAGCGCAATGTGCCGCGTTTCGTGGCACAGCGCGATGATCGCCTCGGCTTCGTCGCCATTGACGTCGGCCGGAATCTCGCCGGCCAGACCCAGTATGATGGCCCCGACCGAACCATGGCCCTGTCCGGTCAGCGCCAGCGAACCGTAAAGGTCCACCTCCACCCGTGCGGTCTGCTCCAGCAGCTGGTGCTGCGCCAGCAGGGTGCAGAACCGCCGTGCCGCAACCATCGGTCCCACGGTGTGCGAGCTCGACGGGCCGATGCCGATCTTGAACAGGTCGAAGGTGCTGACGGTCATGGATTGTCCACGACGGCCCGCTCCGGAATCGCGGCGACGATGGCGGCGTGTCCCCATGCATCCAGCGCGCGCAGCAGGTCCGGGCCCGGCAGGCCGACCGTGGCCGTATTGCGCAGCGGATGCACATTGACTTGCGCTGCCACCGCCAGTTCGGCATCGATCACCACGCGCACCGCGCCGGCGCCATCGTTGATCGCAGCCAGCGGGGTCACGGCGCCCGGGGTAATGCCCAGCAGCCGCTCCATGTCTTCGGCCTTGGCGAAGCTCAGCTTTTTCGCGCCGATCACGCCGGCCAGTGCCTTCAGGTCGACCCGGCGGGCCTGATCCACCGTCACCAGCCAGAACTGCCCGCCGGCATCCTTCAGAAACAGGTTCTTGGTATGCGCGCCAGGCATGGAGGCATGGATCTGCTCGCTTTCTTCGACGGTGAACACGGCGGCGTGTTCCAGCGCGGACCAGGCAAGGCCCAGATCGGCGAAGGCCTGGCGAAGCTGTTCCTCGCTCATTTGAACACCACGGTGCGCATGCCGTTCAGCATCACCCGCCGCTCGCAGTGCGCCTTGACCGCGCGGGTGAGCGTGCGGCTTTCGGTTTCCTGCCCCTGCGCGATCAGATCTTCGACCGTATCGGCATGATCGACCATCGACACGTCCTGCGCGATGATCGGACCCTCATCGAGATCGGGGGTGACATAGTGCGCGGTCGCCCCGACCATCTTCACCCCCCGTCCGTAAGCTCGGTGATAGGGCATCGCGCCCTTGAAAGCCGGCAGCGAGCTGTGGTGGATGTTGATCACCCGGCCTTCCAGCTTGCGGCAGGTCGCGTCCGACAGCACCTGCATGTACCGCGCAAGGATCACCAGATCGACCGACTGTTCCTCCACCATCGCCAGCAGCCGGGCTTCCTGCTCGGCCTTGTTCTCGGGGGTGATCGGCAGGTGGTGGAACGGGATCTGTTCGTGTTCGGCGCGGCGCTGCCAGGTGGTGTGGTTGGAAACGATGCTTGTCACCTCCATCGGCAGGAACCCGGTGGCGGTGCGATAGAGCAGATCGTTCAGGCAATGCCCGCCTTTGCTGACCATGATCAGCGCGCGCTGTTTGATCCTGAGATCGTGGATCTGCCAATCGAGCCGATACGCCGTGGCGACCGGCAGGAAGCCTTCGCCGAAGCGCTCGGTGGTCATTTCCGGCGGCGCGGCGAAGGTGATGCGCATGAAGAAGCGATGCGTATCGCTGTCCGCGAACTGCGCGTTGTGGATGATGTTGCAATCCTGCGCCGCGATCGACGAGGCGATGGCCGCGACCAGCCCCTTGCGATCGAGGCACGACACCAGAAGGACGAACTGCGGCTGTTCCATTTTTCCCCGTTTCCTCAGGTTCGCGCCACCTTAGCAAACGCCGCTGCCTCCGGAACGGGCTTGCCACAGCATAAGCTGATATAATATGATATTTCATTGAGTTTTATGGTGAGGGCCATGCATCTTCCGTCCGAGTTCGATTTTCACGCGTTGCAGGTTTTCGTGCTGACGGTGGAGCTTGGCGGAATGACCGCGAGCGCGCAGCAGATGCATATCACCCAGTCGGCAGTTTCCCAGACCATCGCGCGGCTGGAGCATGGCATCGGGGCCAGTCTGTTCGACCGTTCGCTGCGCCCGCTGGGCCTGACCCCGGCCGGCCGTGCGCTGTACGAGCGGGCGACGAAGCTGCTCGCCACCGCCTCGACGATGGTCGACGAGGTGCGCGAGGGCGCGCGCCAGCCGATCGACAAGATCACCGTGGGCATGTCTGAAACCTGCGCGATCCTGCTCACCGCGCCCTTGCTCGGACGGCACGGGATGCGGGTCAGGAGCTGGCGGGTGCGATCGGGCATCTCGCTGAACCAGCAGCAGGATTTTCTCGCCCGGCGCTGCGATATGTTGATCACCGGCAGCAGCGTTCTCGAAAAGCATGAGGGTATCGAGCATTTCGACATCCTCGACGATCCGTTCGTGATGGTCTTTCCAGCCGATTACACCGGCAGTGCCGATCCTGCCGAGGCGGCGGAGCGCCTGCCGTTCGTGCGCTATTCGCTCGATACGGGCATGGGCCAGCGCATCGAAAGCCAGCTGACCCGGATGCGGCTGCGGCTGCCCAACGTGATGGAAGTGGATATCGTCCACCAGCAACTCAACACCGTGGCGCTGGGCATCGGCTGGAGCATCACCTCGCTACTATGCTTGGCCGCGATGCCGGGCTTGCTGCCGCTGCTGCGGGTGGAGCCGCTGCCGCGCGCCCGTTTTTCGCGGCCCTTGCAGGTGGTCAGCCGGAATGGCGAACTAGGCGATCTGGCCGAACGCACCGCGCAGCTCGCCGGCGAAGTGCTGCGCGAACAAAGCCTGCCGCCGCTTTTCCGGGCGTTGCCCTGGGCCGAGGAGCTGATTGGAACCTAGAGCTTGATGGCCGAAACCAGCGCCGCGCCGAGCCACGGTGCGAAGCTGCGCCAGACCTCGATGTGAAACGTGTGTTCGGCCTTGCGCCACAGCACGATCTCGACCGTCTCGAACACCGTCCGCGTGGCCCGGCCCACGGCCATGCGCTCGATATCGAGCGGGCAGCCGGTGGCGACCAGCGCGGCCGCGCCGGGGCCTTCGACGACGATGCCGACCGCGCGCGACGATACGTCGACCACGCTCACCGGCTGGCCCGCGCCGCTTTCCAGCACGGTGCCCGCAGGCAGCAGCGCCAGCCATTCGTCCGGGCCGAGGCAGGCAATCCCGCCTGCCACATCGCCGATTTGCGCCGGCAGGGGCCGGGCGATGATCGACGAGAGCAGGGCAGCGTCATGCGCGCGCAGCACGGTGCGCGACATTGCCGGGGCCATCGCCACCGACACGCCGGGGGCGGTGACAGGCTGCTCCAGCAGGCCAAGGTCTGCCGCGACAGGCTCAAGCATCGAGGCGGCTCCCTTCGGCATCGTAGAACACGGTGGAGACGACCTCAGCCGCGATCGCGCCGCCCGGCATCGGCACGTAGAGCGTTTCGCCCATCCGCGCCTGGCCGCCGGCGACCAGAGCCAGCGCGATCGAACGGCCGAGCGTGGCGCTGGCGTAAGACGAGGTGACGTGGCCGATCATCGTCATCGGCACCGGCTGGGCCGGATCGACCACAATCTGGGCGCCTTCTTCGAGCACGACGTTGGGGTCACGCGTCAGCAGCCCGACCAGCTGCTTGCGGCCATCGCGCACCAGATCGGCGCGGGAGAGCGAGCGCTTGCCGACGAAATCGGGCTTCTTCTTGCCGATTGCCCAGTTCATCCCGGCATCGTCTGGCGTAACCGTTCCGTCGGTATCCTGGCCGATGATGATGAAGCCCTTTTCGGCGCGGAGCACGTGCATGGTCTCGGTACCATAAGCGCAGATGCCGAAGGCTTGCCCGGCAGCATGGATCGCTTCCCAGACCATCCGGCCATGTTCGGCCGGCACGTTCACTTCGAACCCGAGCTCGCCGGTGAAGCTGACGCGGAACAGCCGGGTCGGCACGCCGCAGATCGTGCCTTCGCGCACCGCCATGTGCGGGAACGCTTCGGGCGACAGATCGATGCCGGCGACGAGCGGCGCGATAACCTCGCGCGCCTTCGGCCCTTGCACGGCGATCACCGCCCATTGCTCGGTCGTGCTGGTCAGCCAGACGTTTAGATCGGGCCATTCGGTCTGGAGGTAGTCCTCCATCATGCCCAGCACGCGGGCTGCACCGCCGGTGGTGGTGGTGACGTGGAAGCGGTCTGGCGCCATGCGACCGGCAACGCCGTCATCGATGATGAAGCCCTGTTCGTTGAGCAGCAGGCCATAGCGGCAGCGGCCCGGTTCCAGCGCTTTCCACGGATTGGTGTAAAGTCGGTTGAGAAATTCCGCCGCATCCGGCCCGACCACTTCGATCTTGCCGAGGGTGGAGGCGTCGAACATGCCGACCCGCTCGCGGGTGGCGGCGCATTCGCGGGCAACGGCGGCGTCCATGTCCTCGCCGCCTTGCGGGAAATAGCGCGCGCGCCGCCACTGGGCGACGTTTTCGAACACCGCGCCGTTGGCCGCCGCCCAATCATCGATCACCGTCTTGCGCAGCGGCTGGAACAGCGCGCCCTTATGATGCCCAAGCAGCGCGCCGAAGCTCTGCGGGGTATAGGGCGGCCGGAACGTGGTCAGGCCGA
>CANGQZ010000175.1 GCA_947455865.1 Sphingomonadaceae bacterium | reverse complement strand
GGGAAATGATGCAGCAATTCGCGGGCGGGCACAAGACTGCGTATGCCTGTCACGCATTGGCGGATTTCCGCCCGAAACGGCAGGTCAGGCAAACCAGTTCCACGCCAACCGGCCGGTGAGTGCGAGGCTGACCACGACCAGCAGCGGCCGGATCAACCGCGCCCCGAACCGGGTTGCGCCATGCGCGCCGAGCCACGCGCCGGCGATGGCCCCGCCGCCCATGCACAGCCCGAGCAGCCACAGCACCTGACCACCGGCGGCGAAGACCAGCAGGCTGGCGAGGTTGCTGGTGACGTTGAGGAGCTTGGTCAGCCCGGTGGCCCGGGTCAACCCGAGGCCGCGCAGGGCGACCAGCGTGGTGGTAAAGAATTGCCCGGCGCCGGGGCCGAAGAATCCGTCGTAGAACCCGATGCTGGCGGCGACCGGGCGATACTTGCGGTCGCCCAGCCGGTCGCGGCTGTCCCCGTCGCTCATCCGCGGTGAAAGCAGGGTGTAAAGCGCCACCGCCATCAGCAGCACCGGCACGATGAGCGAAAGGCTGTGCCCATCGAGCCGCTGGATCACCAGCGCCCCGACCAGCGCGCCGGCAAACGTGGCCGCGATCACCGCCTTGTTCGGACCGATCTGGAACAACCCGGCACGGCGATAGCGCCAGGTCGCCATTGCCGTGCCGCAGGACGATTGGAGCTTGTTGGTGCCCAGAACCACATGAGGAGGAAGCCCGGTGAGGATCAGGGCCGGCATCATGATCAGCCCGCCGCCCCCGGCAATCGCATCAATCGCGCCGGAAACGACAGCGACAGCGGTGAGCGCCGGATAGAGCCACGGGTCGAGCATTTGCGCGCCATGGCGTTTCGACCTAAGGCGCGCAACCACCGATGACGCGCTTTTCCTTCACCATCCACGCAACCAGCGGCAAGGCCCGCACTGGCACCATCGCGATGCGCCGGGGCGAAATCCGCACGCCGGCGTTCATGCCGGTCGGCACCGCCGCCACGGTCAAGGCGATGAAGCCCGATACCGTCCGCGCCACCGGGGCCGACATCATCCTTGGCAACACCTATCACCTGATGCTCCGCCCCGGCGCCGAACGCGTTGCGCGGCTGGGCGGGCTGCACAAGTTTATGAACTGGCCACGCCCCATCCTGACCGACAGCGGCGGCTATCAGGTGATGTCGTTATCGGACCTGCGCAAGATTACTGAGGACGGGGTGACGTTCGCCAGCCATATTGACGGCTCGCGCCATATGCTGAGCCCCGAAAGGTCGATGGAAATCCAGCGCCTGCTCGGGTCCGACATCATCATGGCATTCGATGAATGCCCCCGTGCCGACCGCCCGCGCGAGGAAATTGCTCGCTCGATGGAGATGTCGATGCGCTGGGCCCGCCGCAGTCGGGACGCTTTCGATGCCGGCGGCGACCATGCCGCAGGCGCCGCGCTGTTCGGCATCCAGCAGGGGGCGCTCGACGAAGGGCTGCGCCGCCACAGTGCCGACGCGCTCGGGGATATCGGTTTCGACGGCTATGCCATCGGCGGGCTAGCGGTGGGCGAGGGTCAGGAGGCAATGTTCGCCACACTCGATTTCGCCCCCGGTCAGTTGCCGGCAGATCGCCCGCGCTATCTGATGGGTGTTGGCAAGCCTGACGACCTCGTCGGCGCGGTGGAGCGCGGGGTCGACATGTTCGACTGCGTGCTGCCAAGCCGCTCGGGCCGCAACGGGCAGGGCTTCACTTGGGCCGGCCCGGTCAACCTGCGGAACGCGAAGCACGCCGAAGCAACCGGGCCGCTCGATGAACGCTGCGGGTGCTATGCCTGCGCGAACTTCAGCCGCGCCTACCTTCACCACCTGCACAAGAGCGGCGAAATCCTTGGCGCGATGCTGCTGACCGAACACAACCTCGCGTTTTACCAGCAATTGATGCAGACCATGCGCGATGCGATCACGGCGGGGACGTTCGCGGTGTTCGCGGAAAGTTTTCGGCGCGGGTACGGTCGCGCCTGACAATCTCCGTTAGCATCAGAGCGCATGGCGCGAAGCGCACGCCAGCCAAAGGGGAGTTACCGCATGTTCAGCCACTTCATGATCGGCGCGAACGACATCGAGGCATCGCGGAAATTCTATGATGCGGTCTTGTCCACGATCGGTGTCGGTACGGGCAGGCTCGACGACAAGGGCCGCTGTTTCTACCTCAACCCGATGATCCCGCTGATCATTGCCCAGCCGCTCGATGGCCAACCGGCTTCGGGCGCAAACGGCGGCACCATCGGATTTTCGGCCAAGACCCCCGCTGCGGTGGATGCCTGGCACGCCGCAGGCGTGTCACACGGCGGCACGAGCTGCGAGGACCCGCCCGGCTGGCGCTCGGGGAATGGCGGGCGGACCTACTATGCGGCCTATTTGCGCGATCCGGCGGACAACAAGCTCTGCGCCGTGCACCACCCCGGTTGATCCGGCCATTAGCGGGCGCGCGTTTGCGGCGCGAAATCCGCGCGCGTTTTGCTGCGCACAAACGAAAAGGGCGGCCCCGCAAGGCCGCCCCGTTCATTCGCTTGGCCAAGCCAAACTTAGCGCGAGTAGAACTCGACCACGAGGTTCGGTTCCATCTTCACCGGATAGGGCACTTCGTCGAGCGTGGGGACCCGCACGAAGGTTGCCTTGTCAGTGCCGTCGGGCATGACATAATCCGGAATGTCCCGCTCGGCGAGAGACTGCGCTTCGGCGATCAGGGCCATGTCCTTGGCCTTGCTCCCGAGGCTGATCACGTCACCGGCGCGCACACGGCGCGAGGCGATGCTGCACTTCACACCGTTCACACGAATGTGGCCGTGCGAGACGATCTGGCGGGCCGAGAAAATCGTCGGCGCGAACTTGGCGCGGTAGCAGATCATGTCGAGCCGCTGTTCGAGCAGGCCGATCAGATTCTGGCCGGTATCGCCCTTCATCCGTGAGGCTTCCTGATAGGTCGCCTTGAACTGCTTTTCGGTGACGTCGCCGTAATAGCCCTTGAGCTTCTGCTTGGCGCGCAGCTGGATCCCGTAATCGGAAACCTTGCTCTTGCGGCGCTGGCCGTGCTGGCCCGGGCCATAGCTGCGGCGGTTGACCGAGCTCTTGGGACGGCCCCAGATGTTCTCGCCCAGACGGCGATCAATTTTGTACTTCGATGCCTTGCGCTTCGACATGCGCGGATGCTCCAACTTGCGTGGTCGAGCGTGATATCGCCCGCCTTCATAGACCCGGGTTCCGCACCGAACGGCCTGTTGCCGAACGCGACCACCGCTTCACCGGGCGTGCGGGGTCAATTGCGAAGGCGGGCCCATGCGGTGCAAGCCTTGGAAAGTCAAGCGTCACCGCGCTCGGCGTCGGTCTTGCGCGCGAGCGTCGAAAGAACCCCGCGCATCGTGCGCACCTCCAGATGGTTCCACCCGGGCTTGGTCAGCATCGTTCGCAAGGTGCGCCGGGTCGCCACCGCGCGGCTGTGCGGGAAAAAGTATCCGCGCGGCTCGAGCAGAGCCTCGAACTGCGCGATCATGCCTTCAAGCTCGACCTGCGGGGCCGGGGGGAGCAGATCGTCGCCGGGTGGCTGCGCCAGATCCATCTGCTTGGACCACTCGTAGGCGAGCAGGATCACCGCCTGCGCCAGATTGAGCGATCCAAACTCGGGATTGATCGGGACGGTCACGATCGCCCGGGCCAGCGCGACATCGTCGGTTTCCAGCCCAGACCGTTCCGGCCCGAACACGAAAGCTGATCGCCCTGGCTGCACATGCACTTCGCGCGCAGCGGCCTCCGGGGTAAGCACCGGTTTGGTCACGTCGCGGCGGCGGACAGTGGTGGCATAGACATGGGCGCAGTCCGCAACGGCCTCGGCCAGAGTGGCGAAGACTTGCGCGCGTTCGAGCACAATGTCCGCCCCGGAAGCTGCCGGGCCGGCACCGGGATTGGGCCACCCGTCGCGCGGGGTAACAAGGCGCAACTCGGTCAGGCCGAAATTGAGCATCGCCCGCGCCGCCTTGCCAATGTTCTCGCCCAACTGTGGGCGGACGAGGACGATGACAGGATGCATGGAACTAGGATTGCCCAGCATCGCGCACGGTGCTGGCAAACTCCTCGAAGTCGCGCGCCTCGCTGAAATCGCGGTAGACGCTGGCGAAGCGGATATAGGCGACGCTGTCGAGCTGGCGCAGCCCTTCCATCACCATCTCGCCGATGGCCTTGGACGGCACCTCGCTCTCACCCAGCGTTTCGATCTGGCGCTGGATGCCCGAAACGAGCTGATCAATCCGTTCCTGCGAAACATTGCGCTTGCGGCATGCGAGCGTAACTGATTGCTCGATCTTGCCCCGCTCAAACGGCTCGCGCCGCTCCGGACCACCCGACGGATTGGCCTTGATCACCATGATCTCGCGCAGTTGCACGCGCTCGAACGTGGTGAAGCGAGCGCCGCAGCCCTCGCACTGGCGGCGGCGACGGATTGCGGTGTTATCCTCGGTCGGCCGCGAATCCTTGACCTGCGAATTGTCGTGCGCGCAGAACGGGCAGCGCAACCGTCAGAGGCCCTGATAGATCGGGAAGCGGCTGCACAGCTCTTCTACCCGCGCCAGCACCGAAGCCTCGACCTGAGCATCGCCTTCATCCCCGTTCTTGCGCAATCCATCGACCACTTCGGCGATGAGTTGGCCGATCAGGGTGAATTCCTCGATGCCAAACCCGCGGGTGGTGCCCGCCGGGGTGCCGAGGCGGATGCCTGAGGTCACGAATGGCTTTTCCGGATCGTTGGGGATGGCATTCTTGTTGCAAGTGATCGCCGCGCGATCGAGCGCCTTTTCGGCATGCTTGCCCTTGGCGCCATAGGGCCGCAGATCGACCAGCATCAGGTGATTGTCGGTCCCGCCCGAGACGATATCGAGGCCCTGCACCTGCAGGCTGGCGGCCAGCGCCTTGGCATTGTCTGCCACGGCCTGCGCATAGGCCTTGAATTCCGGCTTCATCGCTTCGGCAAAAGCCACCGCCTTGGCGGCGATGATGTGCATCAGCGGGCCGCCCTGCATCCCCGGGAAGATCGCCGAATTGAGCTTCTTGGCAATCGCCTCGTCGTTCGAAAGGATGATGCCTGACCGGGGCCCGCGCAGCGATTTGTGCGTGGTCGTGGTGGTGACATGGGCGTGCGGCACGGGCGAGGGGTGGACCCCGCCGGCGACGAGGCCCGAAAAGTGGCTCATGTCGGCAAGCAGATAAGCCCCCACTTCGTCTGCAATCTCGCGGAAGCGCTTGAAATCCCAAGTGCGCGAATAGGCGGTGGCGCCGCAGATGATCAGCTTGGGCCGATTTTCGCGCGCGATCCGGGCCACTTCATTCATGTCGATCAGGTGATCGTCGGGGCGGACGGTATAGGGGATGGGCTTGAACCACTTGCCGCTCATGTTGACGGGCGATCCGTGGGTAAGGTGGCCACCGGCGGCCAGATCCAGCCCCATGAAGCTGTCACCGGGCTGGAGCAGCGCGAGGAACACAGCCTGATTCATCTGGCTACCCGAATTGGGCTGAACGTTGGCGAAGTTCGCCCCGAACAGCGCCTTGGCCCGCTCGATCGCCAGCGTCTCGATCTCATCGACATATTCGCAGCCGCCGTAATAGCGCTTGCCCGGATAGCCTTCGGCATACTTGTTGGTGAGGATCGAACCGGCGGCCTCGAGCACCGCCTTGGAGCAGATGTTCTCGCTCGCGATCAGCTCGATCTTGTCGCGCTGGCGGCCGAGTTCCTTGGCGATCCAGCCGGCAATTGCCGGGTCGTTCTCGGCCAGCCCGGCGGTGAAGAACCCGGGAGGGGTCAT
>CANGQZ010000174.1 GCA_947455865.1 Sphingomonadaceae bacterium | reverse complement strand
GCATCGCCGCGGGCTCTGCCGGAAGCGGTGCTGCGGGGACCGGGGTTGGCGTAGCCGCAGTAGGCGTCGGCGTCGGGGCAGCGACCGACGGCGCGGGAGAGGCCAGAACCGGCGGCTGGCGGCGCGGCGCGGGCCGCACTGCGGGCGGAGGCCCCGTGAGTGCCGGGCTTGGGCTCGGGCTCGGGCTTGCGTTCGGGGCCGGAGCTTCGGGTAGGACAGTCGGCCGTTCCGAATCGATCGGCCCGGCCGGGCGCGGAGTGGGCGTCGGCGTTCCCGGCGGAAGACGGAATTCCGAGGCCGGCTGTGCCCGCACCGTGGCCATGGGCGCCAACAGGCAGGGCAAAGCGAGCAGGGCCGTAGAGGCGGCGAAGTCGTGGCGGGAAGGCCGGGGCATGAGTTGGGCTCGCTTGACGGTGGGCCGGGTGAATGGCCGATGAAGCCGGTTGGCGCAACCGGCGGCTTGTGCGGCGGGCGCGATGACGGCATGGGCAAAGGTAACGACGGAGCCCGCCATGACCGACCAGCCTTTTGCACCGTTGCATCTCGGCCAGCCCAGCAGCCTGCCGGCCTCGCCGGAAGCGGCGGTGCTCGATTATGTTCCCAGCCCGCGCCCCGATGCGCTGTTTCTGGTGCGTTTCGCCGTGCCGGAGTTCACTTCACTCTGCCCGGTGACCGGCCAGCCCGATTTTGCCCACCTGGTGATCGATTATGCACCCGGGGCGACCATCGTCGAATCGAAGTCGCTTAAGCTGTTTCTTGGCGCGTTCCGCAATCACGCCGGCTTTCACGAGGATGTCACGGTCGGCATCGGCCAGCGCCTGTTTGCCGAAATGGCGCCGCGCTGGCTGCGCATCGGCGGCTACTGGTATCCGCGCGGCGGCATTCCGATTGACGTGTTCTGGCAATCCGGCGCGCCGCCTGAAGGCCTATGGGTCCCTGATCAGGGTGTCAGCGGCTATCGCGGGCGCGGCTGAGCTTTCCGTTGCTCCCCGAGTCAGTTAGACACTCCTCCGGGAGACTGAAATGAGCGAAGCATATACGCAGGCCTGGCAGGACAGCATCGCCGAGCCAGAGCGGTTCTGGTCGCAGGCGGCCGAGGTGATTGATTGGGCGACCCAGCCGATCCGCGCTTTCGATGTAACAGACGGCTGGTATCCCGGCGGCACGCTCAACACCTGCTACAACTGTGTCGATCGCCATGTTGCCGCCGGGCGCGGCGATGCGTTGGCGCTGATTTATGACAGCCCGGTCACCGATACGATCTGCCGCTTCACGTATGCGCAGCTGCTGAGCGAGGTTGGCCGGGTCGCGGCGATGCTCGCCAGCCTTGGCGTCGAGCGCGGCGACCGGGTCGTGCTCTATATGCCGATGATCCCCGAAACCGCCTTCGCGATGCTCGCCTGCGCGCGGCTTGGTGCGGTCCATTCGGTGGTGTTCGGCGGGTTCGCCCCGCTCGAACTGGCCAAGCGGATCGACGATGCCCGGCCCAAAGTGCTGCTTACCGCCTCGTGCGGGATCGAAGGCGCGCGGACGATCGCCTACAAGCCGATGGTCGACGAGGCGCTGACGCTTTCGCAATACGGGGTCGAGCGGGTCGTGCTGTTCCAGCGCGAGCGGCTGCGCGCCGAAATGACGCCGGGGATGGACCTTGACTGGGCCGAGCTGCGCGCCGCAACCGCCGCAGATCCCGTGCCGGCGCCAGTGATGGTTGGCGCGAGCGACCCGCTTTATGTGCTCTATACCTCAGGCACTACCGGCACCCCCAAGGGCGTGGTGCGCGAAAACGGCGGCCACGCTGTGGCGCTGGCATGGTCGCTCGCCAATATCTACGGCATCGGCGCGGGCGATGTGTTCTGGGCGGCATCCGATGTCGGCTGGGTCGTCGGCCACAGCTATATCGTCTACGGCCCGCTGCTGGTTGGCGCGACTGCGGTGATGTTCGAGGGCAAGCCAGTCGGCACGCCCGATCCCGGCACTTACTGGCGGGTGATCGCGCGCCACGGGGTCAAATCGTTCTTCACCGCGCCCACCGCGATCCGGGCAATGCGCAAGGAAGACCCGGAGGGGCGCTTCGTGCAGGAGATCGGCACCGGCGCGCTACAGGCGATCTTCCTGGCGGGCGAGCGCGCCGATCCCGAGACGATCGGCTGGGCCGAGGTGCAGACCGGGCTACCGGTGATCGATCACTGGTGGCAGACCGAGCTGGGCTGGCCAGCGGTGGCTTCTTGCTTCGCGCTGGGTGATCTGCGCCGCAAGCGCGGGAGCGCCGGTTTTCCGGTGCCGGGATGGGAGTTTGCGGTGCTGGGCGAGGATGGCCAGCCAGTCCCGTCCGGACAGAGCGGGGCAATCACCATCCGCGCCCCGCTACCGCCCGGCGCCTTCCGCAGCCTGTGGAACAACCCGGCCGGGTATGAGAAGAACTTCCTGACTTTTCCGGGCTTCTACGAAACCGGTGACGCGGGCTTCTTCGACGAGGAGGGCTTCCTCCACATCATGGGTCGCACTGATGATATCATAAACGTCGCCGGCCACCGTCTCTCGACCGGGCAGATGGAGCAGATCGTCGCCGGGGCCGATGGCGTGGCCGAATGCGCGGTGATCGGCGCAGACGATGCGGTGAAGGGAATGATCCCGATCGCGTTCATCGTCCTGCGCGCCGGAGCCGAGAGCGATGCGGCGATGGTCGAGCGGGTGATCGCGCGCGTGCGCCATGAACTCGGTGCGGTGGCGGCGCTCAAGACCTGCTTCGTCGTCCCGCAACTCCCCAAGACCCGCTCGGGCAAGATTCTGCGCAACCTGTTGCGCACGATCGCCAATGGCGAGGATTTCGCGATCCCGGCAACGATCGAGGATCCTGCGGTGCCCGAACTGGTCCGCGCGGCGGTGTTGGCGCAGGCGGAGCGCTAACGCCGGCGGCAGCTCAGGCGGTTAGCGCAGGCACGTCCGCATGGCGCTTGCTGCGCAGCAACTTGCCCGGCAAGGCGCCGGTGGCGATGCCGTTTTCGAAGGTCACGACCCCGCTGACCATGGTGACGACATAACCGGTCGCGGTTTGGATCAGCCGCTTGCCGCCGGCCGGCAGGTCCGCAATCATCTTGGGCGCGCTGCAGTTGATGGCGTCATAATCGATGATGTTGAGGTCCGCCTTCATGCCCGGCGCCAGTACACCGCGATCCGTGATGCCATAGGCCCGTGCAGTTTCCCGGGTCTGCTTCGAAACCGCGGCTTCCAGCAAGAGGCAAGGGCCGGTGGTGCGATCGCGGGTCCAGTAGCTCATCAGGAAGGTGGGCACCGCGGCATCGCAAATCGCGCCGCAATGCGCGCCGGCATCAGACCCACCGATGACAACTGACGGCGATTCCAGAAGCTCCCGAACGAATTCAAGGTTGTAGTCGCCGTAATTCATGATCACGAAGTAGACATAGCCGTTGCCGCCGCGCTCCATCAGCATGTCATAGATAACCCGGTCGGTGGACACGCCGCGGGCTTCGGCTTCGGCCATCACGCTGTCACCGCTGGCGGGTTCGTAATTGAGCACGCCGTCGGCACTTTCGAGGCGGAACATCATTTCGGTGCGCAGCGGAATTCCGGCGAAGGGCCGTCTGTCCGATGCCTCGGCCAGGATCGCATCGCGCACCGCCGGGTCGCTCAGCCGGGCATAACGCTCGGGGAAGGGCAGATCGGCGAGCGCCTCATAGCTTGGGCGTTCCATGAAAATGTGGAAACTGCTTTGCCAGCCCATGATGATGCCGATCGGGCGGACGTTGATCTGCGGCATCAATACGGCGCCGGCGGCATTCTCCGCGTCGGTAAACGCCATGATCTGGCGCCATTTATCGGGATTGCCCGGGTTCTGCTGGAGCAGATAAGTGAAGCGAACTCCGTGGCGGCGGGAGATGTCGCCCATCCAAGCGATGTCCGTCGCGGCATCAAGGCTACCCGGAATGCCATCGAAGTTCATGTCCGACACAACCTCGAACACGCCGTGCCCGGCCTTGCCCAGCGCGGCGCCGATGCCTTCCATCTCGTCGATGCTGACTTGGGTTCCTGGGACGATCTCGCCATCCGCGGTGCGGTGGGCGGTGATGCGCGAGGTGGTGAAGCCGAACGCGCCGGCGTCCATCGCCTCGCCGGCCAGCTGCGCCATGCACGCGATCTCATCCGGGGTGGCAGGCAGGTTCGCGCCACCGCGCTCACCCATCACATAGGTGCGCAACGCAGCATGCGGCAGCTGCGCCGCCACATCGAGCGCGTAAGTCTTGGCGCCCAGCGTATCGAGGTATTCCGGAAAGCTCTCCCACCCCCAGGTAATGCCCTCGCTCAGCGCGGAGCCCGGGATATCCTCGACGCCCTCCATGATGTTGATCAGCTGGTCATGGAAATGCGGCGCGACCGGCGCGAAGCCAACTCCGCAATTGCCCATCACCACCGTCGTCACGCCGTGCCAGCATGACGGCGAAAGATAGGCATCCCAGCTGACCTGACCGTCGTAATGGGTATGAATATCGACCCAGCCGGGCGTTACCAGATGGCCGCCAGCATCGATTTCGCGCCGGCCCTTGGCGGCGACGGTGCCGACAAGGCTGATCGTGCTGCCGTCTATTGCGATATCGGCCATCCGGCGGGGGGCGCCAGTGCCATCAACGACAGTGCCATTGCGGATGACGATATCATGCATGGGAAAGCCCTCTCACCGGCTGGGCCGGGCACACCCGGCTCTCGATCACTTGCTGTTCTGTTCATCGCCAGCTGATCTTTCAGCGATCTTATGTGAGGCAGGAGGCTAGTCAAGCAGGTGCTGGTTTTGCTCCTTCTGAATAGCCCCTAGTTTTCTAGACGCCTTCGGCTTTCAAAATTTGCTGCCGTTCGAACTCGACGGGAGACAGCATCCCGTTCCTGACCTGCTTGCGCACCGGGTTGTAGAACATCTCGACGTAGTCGAACACGTCCTGCCGTGCTTCCTCGCGCGTTTTGTATGTCCGACGCCGGATGCGCTCGCGCTTGAGCGAGGAGAAGAAGCTCTCGGCCACGGCGTTGTCGTGGCAGTTGCCGCGCCGGCTCATTGAGTGCTCAAGATTGTGAGCGCGGATGAACGCAGCCCAGTCCATGCTGGTGAACTGCGAGCCCTGATCCGAGTGGATCAGCACCCGGTGCTTCGGCTTGCGCCGCCACACCGCCATGTGCAGCGCCTGCAGCACCACATCGGTGGTCTGCCGGCTTTGCATCGACCAGCCCACCACGCGGCGCGAGTAGAGATCGATCACGACCGCCAGATAAGCAAAGCCTTCCAGCGTGCGGATGTACGTGATGTCGGTCACCCAGGCCCGATCCGGCGCAGTCACGTCAAACTGGCGATCCAAAGTGTTGTCGACCACCAGAGACGGCTTGCCGCCGTAGCTGCCGGGCCTGCGCTTGTAGCCGATCTGTGCCTTGATGCCTGCCAGCCTTGTCAACCGGGCAACCCGGTTGGGGCAGCAGGTCTCACCATGATCCAGCAGGTCATCGTGCAGCTTGCGGTAGCCATAGACCTTCCCGCTGTCGTTCCAGGCTTTGCGGATCAGATCGGTCTGCCGGGCATCTTCCCGAGCCCGCTGACTCAGCGGGCTCTTCTGCCATGCATAGAAACCACTGGGCTGGATGCGCAGGCACCGACACATCGCCCGAACCCTGAACTGGTTACGATGCTCGGCAACGAACGCGTATCTTGACCGGCCCCCACTGAGTGGTCCGTGATGATTGTTAGTGCAGAACTGCCTCCGGCGCCATGGCTGTCCGCAGGTGGAGCGTAGCGGAACCGGAGGGCAGCCATGGCGGCGTTGCTGTTTCCGGGGCCGGTGGGCGATACCCCAACG
>CANGQZ010000173.1 GCA_947455865.1 Sphingomonadaceae bacterium | reverse complement strand
GGCCGCCGTCTCGACCATTTCCACCATGAAAGTCGAGCGCCCGCGGGCAAGGTTGTCGGCCGCGCCGACCCGGCTGAACAGCCGATCGACTAACCCGATTTTCGCGGTAGCCGCAGGGACAAAGCTGCCTGCCTGAGCGAGCAGCACAATCAGCGCGTTTTGCCGAAGGAAAGTCGATTTGCCGCCCATGTTGGGGCCGCCAATCAGCCAGAGGCGGTCTCTTTCTGACAATTGGCAATCATTTGCGACAAACCTCTCCCCCCTGACTGCAAGCGCCGCCTCAACCACCGGATGGCGTCCGCCGGTGATATCGAGACAGGGCTGCTCGACCACCTCTGGCCGGCACCAGCCCCCCTCTGCGGCACGTTCGGCGAGTCCGGCTGCAACATCGATCCGGGCCAGCGCCGCCGCTGTCGCCGCGATGGTCTGGCGTTCCGCCACAGCGGCAGCAACCAGTTCGGCAAAATGCGCTTCCTCGGCGGCGAGCGCGTGGCCGCCAGCCTCACCGATACGGCTGGCTTCCTCGTGCAGTGCCAAAGCATTGAACCGCACAGCGCCGGCCATCGTCTGGCGGTGGGTAAATCCCGATTCGGGCGCCATCAACCGGTCGGCATGCTTGGCCGGAACCTCGATGAAATACCCCAACACGCCGTTGTGGCGGATCTTGAGCGCAGCAACCCCGGTTTCATCGCGGTAGCGCGCTTCGAGCGCAGCGATTGCCCGGCGCGCATTGCCCGCAGTCTCGCGCAGGGCATCGAGCGCGTGATCGAAGCCAGCAGCAATGAACCCGCCTTGCCCGCGCTCGGTCGGGGGGCTTGCCACCAGCGCGCGGGTGTAAAGATCAACCAGCGCGCCGTGCCCGCCCAGCGCCGGGAGCAGCGCGTCGAGCAGCGCCGGACGTTCAGGCCGGCGCAGCAGATGATCGCGCACCCGCCGGGCCTCGCCAAGGCCATCGCGCAGCTGACCCAAATCGCGCGGACTGCCCCGCCCGGCGACAATTCGCCCAAGCGCCCGGCCAAGATCGGGCAGCGCGCGCAGCACCGTACGCAGATCGCCGCGCAGCAGCGGGTCATCGTGCAGCCACTGCACCAGTTCAATCCGCGCGACGATTGCCGGTGGGTCGGTCAACGGAGCGGCGAGATCTTCGGCAAGCTGGCGTGCGCCGGCTCCGGTGACGCAGCGGTCTATCGCATCGATCAAACTCCCTTTCCGCCCGCCGCCGCTCGCCTCAAGCAGTTCGAGGCTGGCGCGGGTC
Source organism: Sphingomonadaceae bacterium (assembly GCA_947455865.1). Taxonomy (GTDB): domain Bacteria; phylum Pseudomonadota; class Alphaproteobacteria; order Sphingomonadales; family Sphingomonadaceae; genus Novosphingobium. The sequence continues at coordinate 4,617 of CANGQZ010000173.1, read as the reverse complement.
GCTTCGTCCATCGCGAGGCTGCCTTCCCCGCTGCGCGCCAGCGGCGGCAGCAAAAGCGGCAGCCGGCCCCGGCTGGCATGGTCGAGATAGGCGATCAGGCCGGCGGCGGCAGCGAGCATCGGGCGCGTGAACGAACCGAACCCGTCAAGCGTGGCGACGCAGTGAACGGCGCAGAGCCTGGCGGTGCCGGTATCGCTGTTAAACTCGCGCGGCGGACGGAAGGCGGCTTCGCCCGGTGCGGCCTCCCACCCCTCGGGCGCGACCAGTTCACTTGGCTGCAGCCGTGCGAGCGCTGCACCCAGCCGTTCGGGAGGACATTCCTCCAGCTCCATCCGCCCGGTCGAGATGTCGCAGGCTGCTATGCCGACACTGCCGCGCACCGCGCAGACTGCGGCCAGCACATTGGCGCGGCGCGATTCGAGCAGGGCTTCTTCGGTCAGCGTGCCAGCGGTAACAAAACGGACGATGTCGCGCGCCACCAGCGCCTTGGCCCCGCCGCGCTTGCGTGCCGCTTCGGGAGTTTCGACCTGCTCGGCGATCGCCACCCGGCATCCGGCGCGAATCAGCCGGGCCAGATAAGCTTCGGCAGAATGGACCGGCACACCGCACATCGGAATCGGCTGGCCAAGATGTTCGCCGCGCGTAGTCAGCGCAATGTCGAGCACTTGTGCGGCCTCGCGGGCATCATCGAAGAACAGTTCGAAGAAATCACCCATCCGGTAGAACAGCAGGCAATCCTGTGCCTCGGCCTTAAGCGCGAGGTATTGGGCCATCATCGGGGTGGCGCCCGCGGGTGTGGCAGCGTTCATCGCCCGGGCTTACCGCGCAGTGCGATGATTCGGAAACGCCGTTACGGAAGCTTTCCCCTATCGTCTGTCAAACAACCGCGTTAGGGCTTTACGTCTGGCAGCTGGGGGAGAGAATCGTGTCTGAAGAGAGCAACGTCCGGTTCACTGAGCGCGAGGCGCTATTCTATCACAACACGATCCGTCCCGGTAAGATCGAGATCATCGCCTCGAAACCGATGGCGACACAGCGCGATCTTTCGCTCGCCTATTCGCCGGGCGTTGCCGTGCCGGTCCGCGCGATCGCGGAAGACCCTGCTACGGCCTATGATTATACCGCCAAGGGCAACCTGGTTGCGGTGATTTCCAATGGCACTGCAATTCTCGGGCTGGGCAATCTGGGTGCGCTTGCTTCGAAGCCGGTGATGGAAGGCAAGGCGGTGCTGTTCAAGCGCTTTGCCGACGTTGATTCGATCGATATCGAACTGGCGACCGAAGACCCGCAGGCGATCATCGACGCTGTCACTCTGATGGAGCCGAGCTTCGGCGGGATCAATCTTGAGGACATCAAGGCGCCGGAGTGCTTCATTATCGAGCAGGCGCTCAAAGAGCGTCTGAAGATCCCGGTGATGCACGATGACCAGCACGGTACCGCGATTATTTCCGCAGCCGGCTTGCTCAACGCCTGCTTCCTCACCGGGCGCGAGCTCAAGGACGTGAAGATCGTGGTCAACGGCGCAGGCGCCGCGGCGATCGCCTGCACCGCTCTGATCAAGGCGATCGGTGCCAAGCACGACAACGTAATCATGTGCGACCGCTCGGGCGTGATCTACCGCGGCCGCCCCGGCGGGCTTGATCAGTGGAAGAGCGCGCATGCCGTCGATACCGAGGCGCGCACGCTGGAGGAAGCGCTTGAGGGCGCGGATATCTTCCTCGGCCTTTCGGCCAAGGGGGCGCTCAAGCCCGAATGGATGGCGAAGATGGCCCCGCAGCCGATCATCTTCGCTATGGCCAATCCCGATCCCGAAATCACCCCGCCCGAAGCCAAGGCGATCCGGCCCGACTGCATCATCGCCACCGGCCGCTCGGATTATCCCAACCAGGTCAACAACGTTCTGGGCTTCCCGTTCATCTTCCGCGGCGCGCTCGACGTGCGGGCGACCGCGATCAACGAGGAGATGAAGATCGCAGCAGCCCGCGCCATCGCCGAACTGGCGCGCGAGCAGGTGCCCGAGGAAGTGGCCGCGGCATACGGCAAGAACCACCAGTTCGGGCTGGACTACATCATCCCCGCACCGTTCGATCCGCGGCTGATGGAAGTCGTTTCGTCCGCCGTCGCCAAGGCGGCGATGGAATCGGGCGTTGCCCAGAAGCCGATCGAGGATTTCGACGAATACCGCCACAGCCTCAAGGCCCGGCTCAATCCGACGACTTCGGTGCTGACCAACGTCTACGCGCAGGTGCGGGAAAACCCCAAGCGGGTGGTCTTTGCCGAGGCGGAGAACGAAGTGGTGCTACGCGCGGCGATCCAGTTCCGCGAGTTCGGTTATGGCACCCCGGTGCTGGTCGGCCGCACGCAGGCGGTGCTGGCCAAGCTCGCCGAACTCGGCGTAGGCGAGCCGGAGAGCTACGAGATCCACAATTCGGCGGTATCGCCGCTGCTGCCCGAAATGGTCGAGTATCTTTATGCCCGCCTGCAGCGGCGCGGCTTCCTTGAGCGCGACGTCCGGCGCATGGTCAATCAGGACCGCAACGTCTTCGCCTCGCTGCTGGTCGCGCTGGGCCACGGCGAAGCGATGATTTCGGGCATGACGCGCACTTTCGCGCAGACCATCCGCGAAGTCCGGCAGGTGATCGATCCCAAGCCCGGCCACCTGCCGTTCGGCGTGCACATGATGGTCGCCAAGAACTATACCGTGTTCCTGGCCGACACGACCGTGAACGAGCGGCCGACGGCAGAGAATCTGGCCCACATCGCGATCGAAACCGCCGCAGTCGCGCGGCGCATGGGGCATGAACCCCGCGTCGCGTTCCTCAGCTTCTCTACCTTCGGCAACCCGATGGGGCGCTGGGTCGACAACATCCGCGAGGCGGTCGCCATTCTCGACGCCAGCAATCCCGGCTTCGAATACGAAGGCGAGATGGCCCCCGACGCCGCGCTCAATCCCAAGGTCATGGCGGCCTATCCGTTCAGCCGGCTTTCGGGCCCGGCCAACGTGCTGATCATGCCGGGTCTGCAATCGGCCAACATCTCGGCCAAACTGCTGCGCGAACTCGCCGGCAACGCGGTGATCGGGCCGATGATGATCGGGATGGAAAAGCCGATCCAGATCGCGCCGATGACCGCGCTGGCGCCCGACATCCTGACGCTGGCGGTGCTGGCCGCGGGCGGCATCGTCGGCTGAGGGGTGCGGCCGGGCGGGCGGAATGGTTTGTTATCCGCCCGCTTCCGGCTTAAGCGCCCCTCGTCATCCGGGGAGTAGCCCGCCGCCGTTATCGGCGGGCTCCCGCGTCAACATACTCGGCCGAGAGGCCGTGGTGCGGCAGGGGCGGGAAACCGCCCGGGCGAGACCGATGGCATTGCTCCTCGCCCGGCCGGGCGGGAGGGGCGATGTCGTTGCGTCTGCCTTGCGCCCGGCCCGGAGAATTCCATGGAAGCCCTGCTCACCTCGACTGCCGTGGTCGCCCTCGCCGAAATCGGCGACAAGACTCAGCTGCTCGCCATCGTCCTTGCCGCCCGATTTCGTCGGCCATGGCCGATCGTCGGTGGCATTCTTGCCGCCACGCTCGCCAACCATTTCCTGGCCGCATTGGCGGGAGAGCAGGCCGCCGCCTGGTTCGATGGCCCTTGGTTCCGCACCGCAGTGGCCGCCTCATTCATCCTCATGGCTGGCTGGACGCTGATCCCCGACAAGCTTGACGAAGCCGAAGCCAAACCATCGCGTTTTGGGCCGTTTCTGACCACTCTGGTGGCCTTCTTCCTCGTCGAGATGGGCGACAAGACCCAGATCGCGACGATCGCGCTCGGCGCAAGGTTTCACGATGCGCTGTGGGTCACCGCCGGGACCACGCTGGGGATGATGCTGGCGAACGTGCCGGCGGTGTTCCTGGGCGAGGCGTTGGTGCGTCGGGTTCCGCTGCCCGCTGTGCGGACGATCGCAGCGCTGCTGTTTCTGGTGATTGGACTTTGGTTGCTGGCTCGGACGACCGGCCTTATCGGCGCCTGAAGCGGAAATACCAGACTTCGTGGCCAAGCTTGCGCGCCTTGGCTTCATAGCGGGTTTCGGGCCAGCCACCCGGACGCCGCTCGAAGCATTCGCGGCTTTCGCAGAGCCATTCGAACAGGTCACGGTGGCGGCGCATGATCATCAGCGCGTGGCGCAGATAGACTGGATGATCGGTGCCGAAGCGAAACTCGCCGCCTGGCCGCAACTTGGCCGCGATCAGCCGCACGGGCCCATCGTTCATCATCCTCCGTTTGGCATGGCGCGCCTTAGGCCAAGGATCGGGGTGGAGCAGGTAGACGAACGAAAGCGCACCATCGGGCACCCGCTCAAGCACTTCGAGTGCGTCGCCCATGTGCAGCCGGACGTTACCCAGCCCGCCATCGCGCACATGGGTGAGCGCCTGCGCCACGCCGTTGACGAAAGGCTCGCAGCCGATGAACCCGTGATCGGGCAGCAGATCGGCCCGCGCCGCAAGGTGCTCACCGCCGCCGAAGCCGATTTCGAAATGCAGCGGCCGGCGTTCGCCAAACAGGCGTTCAGCGGAAATCGGGCCCTCGTCAGGCACAGAGAGTACCGGCAGCAGCCGCTCGACCAGATCCTGCTGG
>CANGQZ010000172.1 GCA_947455865.1 Sphingomonadaceae bacterium | reverse complement strand
GGTAGAGCCAGTCGGTCCATGGGTGGCCGATGCAATAGAGATAGCCGACCGGTACGCGGATCCAGATGTAATCATCCTTGCCCCCCGCCTCGAGCAGCAACACGCGGTTGCGCGGATCGGCCGAGAGGCGATTGGCCAGCACGCAGCCGGCACTGCCGCCCCCGCCGATGATGTAATCATAAGAGTCGGTCGTCACACCCAATTCTCTTGCCTATTGCCAGCCGGATCGCAAGATTTTGGCGATGATGCATCGATTATGCTCTGTAATGCGCCTTAGCGCCGGATGCAGACCTTGTTCACCATTCCCTTAGAACTTGCGCGTATGAGGGTATTCAGCCTTTCACGCGGAATGCCTGCTGTGCGCAGAAATTTCGCCGCTGCTGGGTCGATGTACTGCTTCATCGAGACTTCGGGGGAATATTCATGTTCAAGACCAATGTCGGCGGCACCGAACGTACGGTCCGTATTGTTGTTGGGGCCACGCTGCTCCTGCTGGTGTTCATCGGGCCGAAGACGGCTTGGGGCTATCTGGGCCTGATCCCGCTGGCCACCGGCTTCCTTTCGACTTGCCCGCTCTATTCGCTGCTGGGCAAGAGCTCGGTTCCGGCCGACCCGGCCGAGTAATCGCATTCAGTCGCGTGCTTGCGCTGCGTCTATGCCGGCGGCATAGCGCAGCGCGATGCACGATATTCGACTGATCCGCGAAAATCCCGAAGCCTTCGACGCGGGCCTCGCCCGGCGCGGGGCTGCGCCTGTTGCCGCCACGATCCTGGCGCTCGATGCCGAGCGGCGGGCGGTGGCGACGCGAATGCAGGAGGCGCAGGGGCGGCGCAACGAGGCGTCGAAGGCGATCGGCGCGGCAATGGGCCGTGGGGACAAGGACGCGGCAGAGGCGTTGAAGGCCGAAGTCGCTGAACTCAAAGACATATTGCCGGGGCTGGAGACGCAGGAGCGCGAGCTGACCGCGCGGCTGCAGGACGAACTGGCGCGCCATCCCAACCTGCCGGATCCCGAAGTCCCGGCGGGCGCGGATGAAAGCGGCAATGTTGAGGTGCTGCGCTGGGGCAGCCCGAAGGACTATGATTTCACACCGAAAGAGCACGCCGATATGGGCCCGGCGCTCGGCCTTGATTTCGAGACCGGGGCGCTGATAGCGGGAGCGCGGTTCACGTTCCTGCGCGGGCAGATGGCGCGGCTGCAGCGCGCGCTCGGCCAGTTCATGCTCGATACGCAGACTTTGCAAGCGGGTTACATCGAAGTTGCACCGCCCTTGCTGGTGCGGGACGAGGCGGTGTTCGGCACCGGGCAACTGCCCAAGTTCGCCGAGGACTTGTTTCAAACAAGCATGCCAATTGGAGATGATTACCTGCGGGAGCAGATTAACGTCGCGCTCTCGGAGCTTGGTTCCGAAGGCAGCTTGGTCGACGGACAAATTATCGAAAAAGTGCGTGAGAAAACCTTCAATGCCGTGAAGGAAGCTAATCGCAAGGGCAGTCATTATTCTCGCCGCTGGCTGATCCCCCCCGCCGAGGTCAGCCTCACCAAGTCGGTGCGCGAACAAATTCTGGCCGAGGCCGAACGGCCGATCCGGCTGACCGCCCTCACCCCCTGCTTCCGCTCCGAGGCGGGCGCGGCCGGGCGCGATACGCGCGGCTATATCCGCCAGCACCAGTTCGACAAGGTCGAGCTCGTCACGATCTGCCGGCCCGCCGATTCGCCGGCCGAGCACGACCGGATGACCGCGGCGGCCGAGGCGATTCTTCAAGCGCTGGAACTGCCCTACCGCAAGATGCTGCTGTGCGCCGGGGACATGGGCTTCACCGCCCGCAAGACCTATGACCTCGAAGTGTGGCTGCCGGGGCAAGGCGCCTACCGCGAGATCAGTTCGATCTCCAACTGCGGCGATTTTCAGGCGCGGCGGATGAACGCGCGGTTCCGGCCTGAAGGCGCGAAGGGCACCGAGTTCGTCCACACCCTCAACGGCTCGGGGCTGGCGGTCGGGCGGACGCTGGTGGCGGTGCTCGAGAACGGGCAGCAGGCCGATGGCTCGGTCGTCCTGCCCGCCGCGCTCCATGCCTACATGGGCGGTGTCACGCAGTTGACACCCGCCTGAGGCCTATCCCGGCCCGATTTCCGCTTACCTGAGGACATTCCATGCGCATTCTGGTTACCAACGATGACGGCATCAACGCGACCGGGATCGGCGTGCTGGAGCGGATCGCGCGGCAGTTTTCCGAAGATGTGTGGGTCTGTGCGCCGTCGGAAGAGCAATCGGGCGCGGGCCACTCGCTCACCCTCAGCCGGCCGGTGCGGCTGCGCAAGCTGGGCGAAAAGCGCTTTGCGGTGTCGGGCACGCCGACCGATTCGGTGATGATGGGGCTGCGCAAGGCGATGCCTTCGCCGCCCGACATCATTCTTTCGGGCGTGAACCGCGGCGCCAACCTTGGCGATGATGTGACCTATTCGGGCACCGTTTCAGCGGCGATGGAAGGGACGCTGGCCGGCATCCGCTCGGTCGCGTTCAGCCAAGTCTATGCCAAGGAAGGCGTGGGCGAGAAGGTTTCGTTCACGGCGGCCGAGCACTGGGGGCCCAAGGCGCTGGCCCCGCTGATCGACATGGAGTTCGCCCCGCGCTCGTTCGTCAACATCAATTTCCCCCCGCTCGAACCGGGCGCGGTCAAGGGCATTCGCGTCGTCCGGCAGGGGTTCCATGACTACAACCGCGGATCGGTTGTGGAAGGAATCGATCCCCGCGGCTTCCGCTATTTCTGGTTCGGGCTGGACGGGATAGAACATACTCCCGGCCATGAGACCGACCTTGAGGCGATTCAGGATGGGTTCGTTTCGGTGACACCGCTGCAACTTGACCTAACGCATGATGCGTCGCTTGCGGCATTGGCGGCGCGCTACACTTGAGGCGGCTGCTGCTTCTGGCGCTGGCCCCCGCGCTGATCGGCGCCGGCAAGCCCGCGCCCGGCAAGCCAGCAGATAAGGCGGCCGATCCGAAGCAGGAAACTTCGCACACCGTGGTCGCCGGCGAAACGCTGGGCGGGATCGCGCAGCGCGCCGAAGTGCCGCGCATCCTGATCATCGAGGCCAACGCCTTGAAAGAGCCCTACCTCGTGCGCGAGGGGCAAGTGCTGGTGATCCCGCGCCGGCGCAATCATACGGTGAAGGCCGGCGAGACCGGGTTCGCCATCGCGATGGACTACGGCGTGCCGTGGAGCGCGATCGCGATTGCCAACGGGCTCGATCCCAAGACGCGGGTGCGCACCGGGCAGAAGCTGGTGATCCCGACGATGACCAAGCCCGCGCTCGCAGAGCAGGTCGCCGACGAGGGTGACACCGATGCCCCCCCTGCCCTGTCCAAGGCCGCGCCTGCCAAGCCGGCACCACCCGGAACCGCCAGCGCTCCGGTGAGCTTTGTGTGGCCGGCGCCCGGCAAAGTGCGGCGCGGCTTCGCCCCGCGCGAGCGTGTGAACCCGCACGACGGGATCGATCTGGTGGGCAAGCAGGGCGATCCGGTCCGCGCCGCCGCGCCGGGGCTGGTGTGGTTCGCCGGCAAGGAGCCCAACCTCTATGGCAACGTGGTGATCCTCGATCACGGCAAGGGCTGGTTCTCGGCCTATGCCAAGCTTTCGAAGGTTACGGTGAAAAAGGGCGAGACAGTGCGCAGCGGCGAGCGGGTCGGGCTGATCGGCAACACCGGAGCGACCGCGACCACCGAACTGCACTTTGAAATCCGCCGCAAGACCGTGCCGCAGGATCCGGTCAAACTCCTGCCGGCGCGGGATTGAGGCTATTGGTGGGGCCTTAGCCCAGCGCCCAGAACGCCGTGCCGGTAAGCAGATAGACCACCACCCAGAACCCCGCATCGATCAGCGCATCGCGGCGCGAGACGGCATGGCGGGCATAGCTGATCCACAGCGCGGGCACGATAAAGGCGAGCGCGATGCCGCCGGTCTGCATCCAGTAAAGCCATGGCTTCACCGCCAGTTTGTCCGCGCCGATGCGGGCGAGCGCGTGGCCGAGCATAAGGGCGGAAACCGCCTGCAGGGCGACGATCCCGGCAAGCGCGGCGAGCCCAGGCGCGGGGCGGCGGAACAGCGGGCCGTACCACACCAGCCCGACCAGCGCGGCGAGCGGGGCAGACAGGGCAATCGCGGGCCAGTTGAGCGGATCCATGAAATCTCCCCTGGCGAAAGCCGCCGCGATCGGTGCAGTAGCGAAAACCCGCGCAGGGGTGTAGGGGCCGCGCGGACATGCTGACAACGCCCGACCCCATCGAACTTCCCGCGCCGCGCCGCATCGGCATGGTCAGCCTTGGCTGCCCCAAAGCGCTGGTCGACAGCGAACGCATCCTGACCCGGCTGCGCGCAGACGGCTATGCGATGAGCGCGGACTATGCCGGGGCCGATGTGGTGCTGGTCAACACTTGCGGGTTCCTCGATTCGGCCAAGGAGGAAAGCCTGGCCGCGATCGGCGAGGCGATTGCCGAGAACGGCCGGGTGATCGTCACCGGATGCATGGGCAGCGAGGCGGAACTGATCCGCGCCAAGTTCCCCGCAGTGCTCGCGGTGACTGGCGCACACCAGTACGACGCGGTGGTGGAGGCCGTTCATGAAGCCGCGCCGCCGGGGCTGGGACCATACCTCGATCTGGTGCCGCAGGCCGATCCCGGCGACATCACGCTGACCCCGCGCCATTACAGCTACCTCAAGATTTCAGAGGGTTGCAATCACTCCTGCGCCTTCTGCATCATCCCCCAGCTGCGCGGTAAACTCGCCAGCCGGCGGATCGACGCGGTGCTGCGCGAAGCAGAGAAGCTGGTGGCGGCGGGAACGCGCGAACTGCTGGTGATCAGCCAGGACACTTCGGCCTACGGCGTCGATCTGCGCCACGAGGAGCGCGCGTGGCATGGCCACCCGGTGCGCACACACATGACCGATCTGGCGCGCGAACTGGGCCAGCTGCGCACCCCGGCAGGCGTGCCGCCGTGGGTGCGGCTGCATTACGTCTACCCCTATCCCCACGTTGACGCGGTGATCCCGCTGATGGCGGAAGGGCTGCTGACGCCGTACCTCGACATTCCGTTCCAGCACGCCAGCCCCAACGTGCTGCGGGCGATGAAGCGTCCGGCCAACGAGGCCAAAGTGCTGGAGCGGCTGGCGGCGTGGCGGGCGATCTGCCCGGACATCGCGATCCGGTCTAGCTTCGTGGTCGGCTTTCCCGGCGAGACCGAGGCCGATTTCGCCTATCTGCTCGAATGGCTGGAGGAAGCGCAGCTGGACCGGGTGGGCGCGTTCCGGTTCGAGCCGGTGGCGGGAGCGGCGGCCAACAGCTTGCCCGATCCGGTGCCCGAGGCGGTGAAGGAAGAGCGCTATGCCCGGCTGATGGAGCTGACCGAAAAGATCAGCGCGGCCAAACTGGAAGCCAAGATCGGGCGGACCTTGCCGGTGATCATCGACGAAGTGGGCGAGCCCGACGAGGACGGCGACATCGGCGCGACCGGGCGCAGCGAGGCCGATGCGCCCGAGATCGACGGCGCGGTCTACTTGCGCAACGTGCCCGCCGGGCTGAAGGCGGGCGACGTGGTGGCGGTGACGGTGGAGGACGCCGACGCGCACGATCTGTTCGGCGTGGTCGCGACAGAGCGCTGAACGCACAGTTAGTTGCATTTATTGCAACTGACCTGCACCTTTTCGCACTTGCAGCAAAAACGAGTCGGAGACATACAGGACACGCCTTTCAGGCATCCTCTCCCAAAACTTCCAAGGCCCGGCCGGCAACGGTCGGGCCCTTTTTTTGTTTGGTGGGACAGAATTGCGAGTGGTGCAGCTATCCAACGCCGCATGGCCGAGACTATTGGCCTGCCGGAAAACTTTTTTACCGATGTCCACTCAGGCGAAAACGTCACGCTACGGCTGCTCCACTATCCGGCCTCGGAAGCATCGCAGTGCGCCCCGGCGCAGATGGG
>CANGQZ010000171.1 GCA_947455865.1 Sphingomonadaceae bacterium | reverse complement strand
CCCTTTATCGTCAATTATCCCCGATATCCGAATCTGCCGGTCCCCGACACGCAGATACAACAGGCGGAGGTCAAAGTGGCCGGACTTGCCCCACATTCCTTTGTTCCTGACGCTGGTGACCTCACCAACGCCCGGGGTCCCGACCGGCATTACAAGATGGCCATTCAGCGTGACTGGCTCACTGGTTTCCACGTCGAAACGTTGACCAACGCGAAGTCCTTTGTGCTGAGTTGTAAGCTCATTGCGCAAGCGGACCGGTATTTCAGTACCCATTCGTAAAACAGGTGCGGTCGTTTGGTCGAGGGTTATGGCCTGTTGCGCATTGGCCGGCGCGATAGGCGTCACCATGATGGCACATGCCACCGCTGTTAGTTTTCGAAACATGGATGCCCCCACAAATCATCACGAGACCGTGACATCTGCAGGCAGAGGCGTCTGGTAAATTATTGTCAATTAATGATTTTTATTATTTGAGCCGCCACTGGAACCGTGTCGAATTTCAACCGTTCCAGTTCTCGGGAGCTATAAGCCTTCTCGATTTCCAATCGCCCAGTTGGATCGTTCGTCGCTCAATCCAGCTCCCACGCCCGTTCGCCGTGGCTGGAAAGGTCGAGCCCTTCGCGTTCCTCGTCTTCCGAGACGCGCATCGGGCAGGCGAGGTTGACCGCGACCGCGAGGATCGCGCTGACGACCGCGGACCACGCCGCGACCACGCCCACGCCGATGGCCTGTGCGACCAGCTGGCTGGCCATGCCCATATGCTCGGCGTAGCCGGTGCCGCCGAGCGCCGGCGACAGGAATACTGCCAGCAGCAGTGAGCCGGCGATCCCGCCGACCCCGTGCACCGCAAAGACATCGAGCGAATCGTCGATTTCGAGCCGGAACTTGATCAGCTGGATCATCGGGTAGCACAGCCCTGCGGCGACGATTCCAAACACGATTGCCGCACCCGGCGAGATGAATCCGGCAGCAGGGGTGACCGTGGCGAGCCCGGCGATCGCGCCCGTGGCGAAGCCGATCGAGGTGGCTTTGCCCACAGCGAACTTTTCAATCACCAGCCACATCAGCGCGGCGGCGCAGGCGGCAGCGTGGGTGTTGAGGATCGCGGCGGCGGCATCGTCGTTGGCAGCGAGCGCGGAGCCGCCGTTGAAACCGAACCAGCCGACCCACAGCAGCGCCGCGCCCGCCATCGTCAGCGCCGGGCTGTGCGGCAACATCAGCGTTTTGGGGAACCCGGCGCGCTTGCCGAGCAGCACGGCCACCACCAGCGCCGAAACCCCGGCGGTGGTGTGAACAACGATGCCGCCGGCAAAATCGAGAGTGCCCAGTTTGGTCGCCAGCCAGCCCCCGCCCCAGATCCAGTGCGCCACCGGCGCATAGACCGTGAGGCCCCACAATGCGGCAAAGCCGACCACCCAGCCGAACCGGGCGCGATCGACCCATGCCCCGGCCATCAACGCCGGAGTGATCGCGGCAAAGCACAGCTGGAACAGCGCATAAGCGCTTTCAGGAACGGCGGTGCCGGCGCGGACATTGCCGAGATTGGCGAGCATCAGCGCGCCGCCGCCGCCGATCCAGCCGTTGCCGACCGGCCCGAAGGCGAGCGAATAGCCAGCTACGATCCACAGCAGCGAGGCGACCGCGACAATCGCGCCGCACTGGACCAGCACCGACAGAAAGTTCTTGGCCCGGACCAGGCCGCCGTAGAACAGGGTGAGCCCGGGCGCGGCCATCATCAGCACCAGCGCAGAGGAAACGAGGATCCACGCGGTATCGCCGCTATCGGCGACATCGGTCAGCCCGTCTTGCGCGTGGGCGGCCAGCGGCGTGAGCAGCGTCAGCATTGCGCCCGTGGCGGCGATGGCCCGCCGGGCGGTCGTCTCGGTCATGCGGTTCCTCCACGCGCCGCGTTTCGCGGTCACGGCTGTGCTTTAGCCATCGCCGTGCGGCGAGCGCAACCATCGCCGCCAGATACTTGCGGAAATGCTGCAGGGCGCGGTGTGCCGGATCAGACCAGCCCTTCGAGCACTTGATCGGGGGGGGCGGTGGCCATCGGCCCAGTAACGGATGTTGGCGATCACCCGCGCGCCGGAATCCTCGCGGCCCTCGATCGTGGCGCTGCCGAGATGGGGGATGAGGATGACGTTGGGCTGTGCGATCAACCGCGGATCGACTGCCGGTTCATGCTCGAACACATCGAGCGCGGCACCGCCGAGTCGTCCGGCTTCGAGCGCGGCGATCAGGGCTTCCTCGTCGATCAGTTCGCCGCGCGCGGTGTTGACCACGTAGGCGGTGGGCTTCATCGCGGCGATGCGTGCCGCCGAGAGGATATGGCGGGTCGCGATCGAGGCCGGGCAGTGGAGGGTGAGAATATCGGCCTCGGCGATCAGCCGGTCGAGATCGGGCTCGTAGCGGGCGCCCAGCATGGTCTCGAGGCTGGCGGGGATGCGGTGGCGGCTGTGGTAGACCACCTCCAGCCCGAAGGCGCGGGCGCGGTGTGCGACTGCCTGACCGATCCGCCCCATGCCGAGTATCGCCAGCCGCTTGCCGGCGATGCGGTGGCCAAGCAGGCCCGATGGCGACCAGCCGCCCCACTGCCCGGTCAGCACCAGCCGCACCCCTTCGACGAACCGGCGGGTGACGGTGACGATCAGCGCCATCGTCATATCGGCGGTATCATCGGTGAACACGCCGGGGGTGTTGGTCACCATGATCCGGCGGGCGCGGGCGGCGGCCAGATCGATATGTTCCGTGCCCGCCCCGAAATTGGCCATGAGGCCGAGCTGTGGGCCGGCGGCATCGATCAGTTCGGCATCGATCCGGTCAGTCACGGTGGGGACGAGCACATCGGCGTTCTGCAGCGCGGCCACCAGCGCTGCGCGGTCGAGCGGGATGTCGGCGGGATTGAACACGGCTTCGAACAATTCCGCCATGCGCGCTTCGGTGGCGGGCATCAGCCGGCGGGTGACCACCACGCGCGGCTTCCCCGCGACACGGCGGGAGGTGGCAGGAGCGCTTTGCATGACCTTTGCCTAAGGCGCTGACGGGGCAGGGGTCAAGCGGCCTTGAAGCGGGGCGTTGGGCAAGGCTATGGACTTACCATGACCATGCGCCGGATGCTGTTCGCCCTGCTACTCCTGTTTGCCGCCGCACCGGTGGCCGCCGACGAGGACGGCGCGCCTTATTGGGCCTCGCTGCGCGGCAAGGACGTAAACATGCGCGTTGGCCCGGGCGAGGATTACCGGATCAACTGGCTCTATCACCGCGAAGACCTGCCGATGAAGGTGCTGCGCACGATGGAAGGCTGGCGGCTGGTGCAGGATCCGGATGGCGCGCGCGGGTGGATGCTGGCGCGGTTTCTCAAGCGCGAACGCGGCGCGATCGTGACCGGCAAGGCGCAGGCCGAAATGCGCGAGCGGCCCGATCCGGCCGCGCGGTTGCTGTGGCGACTCGAACCCGGGGTGACCGGGCGACTTGGCGACTGTGCGGACGGCTGGTGCCGGTTCGATGTCGCCGGCCACGCCGGTTATGTTCCCGCCGGGGCGCTGTGGGGTGCCGGAGCGCCCTAGCGCGTTTTCACGGCAGTTCGATTGCGATCGCGGTAGCCTCGCCGCCGCCGATGCACAGTGAAGCGACACCGCGCTTTAGCCCCTTGTGCTTCAGCGCACCGAGCAGCGTGGTGATGATCCGCGCGCCCGAAGCGCCGAGCGGGTGGCCGAGCGCGGTGGCGCCGCCGTGAACGTTGATCTTGGCGTGCGGGATGCCGAGATCGTGCATCGCGAACATCGCAACGCAGGCGAAGGCCTCGTTGACCTCGAACAGATCGACATCGGCCACGCTCCATCCAGCTTTCGCCAGCACCTTCTGGATGGCATCGACCGGGGCGGTGGTGAACTTGTCCGGTTCCTGCGCGTGGGCGGCAATGGCGATCACGCTCGCCACCGGCTCAAGCCCTTTGGCAGCGGCGACGCTGGCGCGGGTCAGCACGAGGGCGGCGGCACCGTCCGAGATGGATGACGAACTGGCCGCGGTGATCGTGCCGTCCTTGGCAAAGGCGGGCTTGAGCGACGGGATCTTGTCCGGGCGGCCTTTGCCGGGCTGCTCATCAGTATCGATCACCGTCTCACCGGCGCGACTCTTGACCTTGACCGGGACGACTTCACTGGCGAAGCCGCCGGTGGCGATGGCATCTTGCGCGCGGCGCAGCGATTCGATTGCGTAGCTATCCTGCTGTTCGCGGGTGAACTGGTATTCGTTGGCGGTGTTCTGCGCGAAGGTGCCCATCGCGCCGCCTTCGTAAGCGTCTTCCAGCCCGTCGAGGAACATGTGGTCATAAGCGGTATCGTGCCCGATGCGCGCGCCAGAGCGGTGTTTCTTGAGCAAGTACGGTGCGTTGGTCATCGATTCCATGCCGCCTGCGACGACGAGATCGAGCGAGCCGGCGGCGAGCGCCTCGGCGCCCATCATCACGGTCATCATGCCCGAGCCGCAGACCTTGTTGACGGTGGTTGCCTGCACCGACTTGGGCAGGCCGGCCTTGATCGCCGCCTGGCGGGCCGGGGCCTGGCCGAGCCCGGCGGGGAGCACGCAGCCCATGTAGATCCGCTCGATCTCATCCGGCACCACGCCCGAGCGCTCGACCGCGGCCTTGATCGCGGTGGCGCCGAGATCGGTGGCGGAGACATCGGCCAAGTCGCCCTGAAAGCCGCCCATCGGGGTGCGCGCGTAAGACAGGATCACGATCGGATCGGAGGCGGAAAGCTTGGCCATGGCGGGATTTCCTCTGCGGACGGGCTGTTTGCGCCCGATATAGTTGTTGCGGTGCGGCATGACCAGTGGCGCCCGGCGATGTCAAGCCTGCGCGGACAAACCCGGAGCCCTTCGCCCGGCCCGGCGCGCGGGCCTTAAAGTTTGCCCGGCAAATGGTGCGATGCGGCAGTTCCCCCACTTGCGCGGCGTGCCGGGCCGGACTACGGGCCGGGAACATTTCGCCCAAGCCCCCTTCGAGTCATCGCCGGGACATCATCGTGATCGACCTTTCGCAATACCTGCCGATCCTGATCTTCCTGTTCATCGCGCTGGCTCTGTCGAGCGCCTTTGTGTTCCTGCCGATGGGCGTTTCCCGCCTGACCGGGGCGCACAAGCCCGAAGCCGACAAGCTTTCGGAATATGAATGCGGCTTTCCCGCCTTCGAAGACCCGCGCAGCCAGTTCGACGTGCGCTTCTATCTCGTCGCGATCCTGTTCATCGTGTTCGATCTGGAAGCCGCGTTCCTGTTCCCCTGGGCGGTGAGCCTGAAGGAAACCGGCTGGGCCGGCTGGCTGACGATGATGGTGTTCTTGGGCGAACTGGTGATCGGCTACGCCTATGCGTGGAAAAAAGGGGCGCTGGACTGGGAATGACCGACATGCCTGCCACCTCGCTCGCCCTCAACCCCGCCGGCGGCCCGCTCGTGGCGCCCGACCGTGCCTTTTTCGACGGCCTGAACAGCGAAGTGTCCGACAAGGGCTTCCTTGTCACCAGCACCGAGGAGCTGTTCCAGTGGGCCCGCACCGGCTCGCTGTGGTGGATGACGTTCGGGCTCGCCTGCTGCGCGGTGGAGATGATCCACGTCAACATGCCGCGCTATGACATGGAGCGGTTCGGCGTCGCCCCGCGCGCTTCCCCGCGCCAATCCGACGTGATGATCGTGGCCGGCACCCTCTGCAACAAGATGGCCCCGGCGCTGCGCAAGGTTTACGACCAGATGTCGGAACCCAAGTACGTCATATCGATGGGCAGCTGCGCCAACGGCGGCGGCTATTACCATTACAGCTATTCGGTGGTGCGCGGGTGTGACCGGATCGTGCCGGTGGACATCTATGTGCCCGGATGCCCGCCGACCGCCGAGGCGCTGCTCTATGGGGTGATGCAGCTCCAGCGGAAGATCCGCCGCGTAGGCACGATTGAGCGGTGAGGGCCGGACTGTGACAGTTCTCCACTCCGCCCCCCGCTTTT
>CANGQZ010000170.1 GCA_947455865.1 Sphingomonadaceae bacterium | reverse complement strand
GTTCGCGACAAAATCGGTGTGCGCCCGGCTGACATCGGCCTCGGACGTGCGGTCGAGCAGTTCCATCAGCCAGAAACGCGCATCAATCTGGCGCCGGGTCAGTTGCCACAGGCTGCGCCCGCCGGCGAACCCGGCGATGGTCACGCTTTCCCCGTCGCCGATTTCAAGGAGGCGCATGGCATCGGGGTGGCGCAGCACGATACGGGCGTCCTGCCCGGTGATATGCTCGCCCAGCGCGGCGCGGGCGGCCTTGTTGGCGAGCACGATCCGCTCACCTTCCAGCAGGATCAGCGGCACGCCGAGCGGCTCAATCACATGCTCCATCACCTCGCGCGAGGTGCTTTCCGCCTCGCGCTCGATCTCAATCGCCACGGTTTCAGGGCGGAACAGCCACAGCGAACCGACCCAGACCAGCAGAATTCCGAAGGCCAGCCACGGATTCGTGCCGGCCAGCAGCATCGCGGCAGTTCCGGTGATCGCAAGGATCACGCCGGGCCAAGGATGATAGCGCTTACGGGTCATGACCTCAGGCTCTAACGGTGCGGGCGAGGCTTCGCCAGCAGGATAATCCGGCATGCCCGCCGCAATCGGTTGGAACCTGCACTGAGCGGCGCGCGGCTTCCCGCGCAAGGCCCTTCAGCCGGGCCTATGTTCCGCCAAGAGTTCGTCCAGATCAACAAGTCCCGCCCCGCCCGGTTCCCAGCCTTGCGGCGCCACCCATGAGCGATCGCGCAATAGCTGTTCGGCGGCATTCTCGGTTACGGCGCGGCCCACCTGAGACAACAGTTCAGCCGAGGCCTCGGCACACAGCGCCGCGACCAGTGCGCCGATCTTCTCGCGCAGATCACGGTTCGCGGCCTCAATCTCGGCGGGATTCGCTCTGGCGCGCGCCAGCAGCTCGGTGCCGTTGGCCATGGTGAGCGCAACTGGCTGGGCGAATTCGGCGGCAGCGCCGGCCGTAGCGGCGATCTTGCCAAGCTTTGCCGCGAACTCCACCGACCTTGCCAGTTCGTCGCAATCGAATCGATAGAGCTGCGGTATCCGCTGGACGACGAAGTTCAACGAGGCGAGCACGAGCTGACCCTGTTCCTGCGCCAGTTTGTTATCGGTATCGAGCGCGGGCAGTACCACATCGGTCATTGCCTTGGCTGCGGCGCGCAAAAGAAGGTCCGGGCGCAGTTCCATCAGAGCACTCCCTCAAGCTGCTGGCGCAAGTCTTCGAGTAGCGGGTAACCAATCCCGGCCAGCCATGCGACCAGCACATCCTGGTGAGTCTTGCCGAGCGATGACACGCGGACTCCGGTGCCGAGAACTATTGCTATACTCTTGAAACTATTAAATATGTCCCAGTAGCGTAACTTATCCTGATCGATCGGAAGGCCGGTGGCAGCCTCATAGCCGGCCAAAAATTCCGCACGCGGGATCAGACCGCCTACCAGAAACGTCTCGCCATCTTCGGCAAGGCCGCCGAACACCGTCTTTATCGTCCAAGCCAGATCCTCATGGCGATCGCTGATGTGGGCATATTCCCAGTCAAGCCATGCCGAGATGCGGAAATCCGGTTCGGTGAACAGGAAATTGCCGACGCGGAAATCGCCATGCACCAGTGAAAGCTGGTCACAGTCCGGGATATTCTGGCGCATCCAGCCCATCGCCAACCGCATCAGCGGGATCTCTTCGACCGCGTCTTCGGTCCAGACCCGTTCCCAGTGGTTGAGCTGCCATTCCAGCGCCTGCGGCCCCGACGGAGGCTTGTCGATCACGCCCAGATCGGCCCCGGCCCAGTCGAACGTGTGCAGCCGGGCCATGTCGCGAACCAGTTGGTGGCCCAGCGTGGCGCGGACCTCAGGTGGGATCCAGGTGCCTACTCCGGAGACCTTGCTGGAAGTTGCGGTTGGCTTGGCGACACCCTCAGCGAAACCATAGACGGTCGCGGGATAAGGCAGGAAGCTGCCGTCGGCATCGAACCAGTAAGTCGGCGGCACGGCGATATGGCCGGCCAGCGCCCTGATGGCATGGAATTCGATCGCGCGGCTGGTTTCCGAGATCGATTCGGCCGGTTGCATCCGCATCACCATGCGGGTGGTGGTGCGACTGCCGAGGGCCGGATCGACCCACTCAAGATCGAACACCATCTGTAGTTTTGATGCACCGCCCGAAAGCCAGCGGGCATTGGTAATGGTGAAGTCTTCGCCGATGCGGGCGCGGATCAACGCCTCGGTTCCCGTTTTCAACGCATCGAGCGAGACCGGGCTGTAGCCGGGGCCGCCGCGCTGTTCGAGTTTGCGAACCAGCACGCGGTCCATCTCCGGCTCGCACGGAAACCGGCGGCGCATCTCGGCGATCCATTCCGGGCTTGGCCGGTTCTTGTCGGCGGCTTGTGATGGCATGGTCTGTGGCATCCTCTTCCCGTTTGTTCCCGCCGCGATCTTGGCGCGCCGTGGAGGATCATACTGGTTTCAGCCGTGTTCCGGCGGCCACGGCTGATGCGCGATCGTGCGCGGCTCGATCCCAGGTTGCAGCACCCAGTCCGGCCCGAAATCTTCGACTGCGTGGACGGGCCAGCTCGGCACTTCGTTCAACTGGCGCAGGCGGGCGGCAAAGGCCGTGAGGTATTCGCCGCGCTGCGCATCATCGGTGTAGCGGGTAGACCATGCCACGGACGGTTCCAGCACATCGAACCCGACATAGGCCAGCGTGCCATAGTGCACGCCGTAGAGTACGGCATCGAGGTGCCCCATCATCCTCGGTAACGAATTGGGCCTGTTGGCCTCTCGTGTCGCCAACTTACCGTGGCAGGCGCCGAAAAATAGTCGCATACGCGACATTTGTGCTGAGAAATGGGCGAAAGCCGGTTAGGTCAGTACCGGCACGGTGCTTGCGGCAAACAGGTAATCATATTGTCGCTCGATCCGGTGCCGGGCGAGCAGACGGATCGTCCGGTAGCCAAGCGTCAGCAGCCCTTCTTGTTCGAGTTCCTTGAGCAGGCGATTGAGCGTCTGGCGCGATGCGGCCAGCATTTTTGCCAGTTCGTCCTGCGACAGATCGATCGGGGCGTCCGGCTCGACCTGCCCGGGCCGGTACGCGAGCAGATAGAGCAGCTTGAGCAGTTGGCGCGCGATCAGCGGGTGGGCACCGAGCAGACTTTCGAAATCACGCCGGGCGATGGTGCGTAGTTCTACCGGCGTGGTCGCCATCACGTCGGCCATCGCCGGTGCGTCGGTGAACACTTCGGAAAGCCCAATCCAATCCCCCGGCTTCATCGCTGCTGTAACCGTCTCGCGCCCACGGCTGTCGTAGGAGCAGTAAATCACCTGCCCCGCCATCAACTGATGGACGAAGTGCCGCATATCGCCTGTGCGGACGATCGCAGTTCCGGCATCGACGGTGCGGTACTTGCTGACCTTGTCAAACGCCTGCTGTACTTCGGGCGGAAGCCCCTCGCAGAAATTGTGGAGATCGAAGACCGGGATCATAGCCGGGCCATAGCATAAGCCGGTGGGCGTTGTGCCCGCAATCTGGCGCGCCGCCAGGCCGTGCCCGGATCAACCCGAGAAAACTTCCGTAACGGCCCGATAGCGACTGGTGACCCCTACGGGAATCGAACCCGTGTTTCAGCCGTGAGAGGGCCGCGTCCTAACCGCTAGACGAAGGGGCCGTGATGCCAGTCGATCGCCGCGCCGGCGTGGCGCGGGAAGCTTGGTGACCCCTACGGGAATCGAACCCGTGTTTCAGCCGTGAAAGGGCCGCGTCCTAACCGCTAGACGAAGGGGCCTGATCGGCTTGCGCCGTAAGCAAGGTCAGCGCCTTTATGGATATCGCATAAAGGGGTCAACCCCTGCACGAAAGGCCGCGCCCATCAATCGGCCCAGGCGGCGTCTTCAAGGTGGAGTTCGGCCTGCGGGCGGCTGGCCCAATCGTCGATCTTGGCGCGTCCGGCGAGCCACAAGTGGCGGCCGCGCGCGCCGTGGAGCAGGGTTTGCCCCATTTCTCCGCTTGCGGCGCGGAAGGCAATTGCCTTGAAGCTGGCGCCATCATCGCCGCGCGCGATGAGGCGGACGTGATCGGTGCCGACGATATCGGCCTTGATCAGCCGCACCGGGCCGACCGCGACGCGCGGCGCTGGCCAGCCGACCCCGAACGGGCCGGCAGATTCGAGCGTGGCAATCAGCGCGGGTGTCAGCCCGCCCGGGGTGAGCCCGAGATCAAGCAGCAGCGCCTGATTGGCCTGCGCCGCACTGACCGCGCTGCCCAGCTGTGCGTCAAGCCAATCGGCGAGCGCGGCCAGTTTGTCCGGGTGCACGGTCAATCCCGCGGCCATGGCGTGGCCGCCGCCGGCGACCAGCAGGCCATGTTCTCGCGCAGCGATGATTGCGGCGCCCAGATCGACCCCACCGATCGAGCGGCCCGAGCCTTTGCCGTTGCCGTGCTCGTCGGCATCGAGCGCGATGACCAGCACTGGTTTGCCGGTTTTCTCTTTCAGCCGGCCGGCGACGATGCCGATCACTCCGGGGTGCCAGCCGCGACCGGCGACGACGATCACCGCGCGGTTGTGCTGGGCGGCGAGCTGCGCCTCGGCGGCCTCCTGCACGGCCGCCTCGATCCCCCGGCGCTCTTCGTTGAGCTGCGAGAGTTGGGCGGCGATGGCGCGGGCCTCGTCCGGGTCTTCGGTGGTGAGCAGGCGTACGCCAAGCGTGGCCTCGCCGACCCGGCCGCCCGCGTTGATGCGTGGGCCGAGCGCAAAGCCCAGATCGCTGCAGGCGGGCGCGCGGCCGAGCCGGCTGGCATCGATTAGCGCGGCCATGCCGATGTTTTCGCGCCGAGCCATGACTTTGAGCCCTTGCGCCACCAGCGCGCGGTTAAGCCCGTGCAGCGCGGCCACATCGGCGACGGTGCCTAGCGCGACCAGATCGAGTAGCGCGAACAGATCGGGTTCGGGCCGGTCCACGAAAAAGCCGCGCAGGCGCAGGGTGCGCACGGTGGCGATCGCCAGCAGGAACGCCACCCCGACCGCAGCGAGATGGCCGTGCGCGGAGCCGACCGGGCCTTCATCGAGCCGGTTGGGATTGACCAGCGCAGCGGCACGGTGGAGCAGCGCCGAGCATTTGTGATGATCGACCACGATCACATCGATCCCGGCGGTTTCGGCCATCGCCAGCGCCTCGTGCGCCATCGCCCCGCAATCGACGGTGACGATCAGACTGGAGCCTTCCTGCCCGAGCCGGACCAGCGCCGCGCCGGAGGGGCCATAGCCTTCGAGCAGGCGGTCGGGGATGTAGCTTTGCGCCGGCAGACCCAGCTGACGGAGCAGCAGGACCAGCAGCGCCGCGCTGGTTGCGCCATCGACATCGTAATCGCCGTAGATCGTGACCGCTTCGCCGCCGAGCACGGCCTGAGTCAGCCGTTCGGCCGCCACGTCCATATCGGCAAATTCCGACGGATCGGGCAGGAAGGCGCGCAGCGAGGGGTTGCGGTGGCGTTCGAGATCGTGGCGGGCGACGCCGCGCGCGAGGAGCAACTGGGTTACCAGATCATCGCCGAGGCCGCCGGCAAGGTCTTCCCCCGCGCCGGTTTCGGCTGCGGCAAAATCCATATTGCCGCCGCGCCAGCGCCAGTGCCGCCCGGAGAGCGAACGGGCGGTGCCAATCGGCAGGGCGAAGCGGGATGCCATCCCTTGCGGCTAACCGATCCGTTGCGCAGGGTGAAGGCGGCGGCGCACGAATTCCGTGAACAGTCGGGACGGATTGACAATTTTCCGTAGCAGGCGTTCGCTAGGACCGGGTCTGCCCTGCCTTGTCCTTCCTGCCGGAGAACCCCGATGATCCGCATTCGCTCGCTTGTTCTGGGAGCTGCCGCCGTCGCTACATTGGCCGGACCGCTGCCGCTGGCTGCCGGTCCCAAACCGGCCCCAAAACCCGCTGCCAAATCCGCCGCAGCCCCGGTTGCGCGCTATGACATGCGCGCCGGCACGATCACCGGCGCGGGCGCGATGGGCCGCGGCATGGGCGGGGCGATGGGGATGATGTTCGGCGGCGGCGGTGGGGGCAACGCCGCGCAGCACGAACTCTATCTGCGACTCGGC
>CANGQZ010000169.1 GCA_947455865.1 Sphingomonadaceae bacterium | reverse complement strand
GCCTCCTTCTCGGCGATGATCGTGTGCACCCCGGCAGCGGCAAGGAACAGCCCCAGCGTCACGCCGGTGGGGCCGCCGCCAACGATCAAAACGTCGCAGCTTTCCTCCGCCCCAAGCATGGCCTCAAGCCTCGTCCTGCATCGTCGTCTCGATTGCGCCCAGCCCGGCGATCTCGCACCGCACCGTGTCGCCCGCCTTGAGGAACTGCGGCGGCTTCATCGCCATGCCCACCCCGCCCGGCGTGCCGGTGAACAGCAGGTCGCCCGGCTCCAGCGTCATTGCCTGCGAGAGATGGGCGATCTGGTCCCACAAGTTGAACACCAGATGGCGGGTGTTGGAGGATTGCCGAACCTCGCCGTTGACGGAGCACGAAAGGTCAAGGCCGTGCGGATCGCCGATCTCATCGGTGGTGGTGATCCACGGCCCGATCGGGGCATGGGTATCGAACGACTTGCCCAGCGACCACTGCGGCGTTTCCAGCTGCCAGCCGCGCTCGGTCACGTCGTTGCCCACGCAATAGCCGAAAACGTGGCGGTGCGCGTCTTCGCGGGCGATATGCTTGCCGCGCTTGCCGATCACCGCAACCATCTCGACCTCGTAATCCACCTTCGGCGCGCCCCGCGCGATCAGCACCGGCGCGTACGGCGGATTGATCGAGGTCACCGCCTTGGTGAACCACACCTGGCATTCGGGCGTGCCCATCGCGCTCTCGGCGATGTGGTCGGCATAGTTGAGCCCGATCGCGAAGATCTTGCCCGGCCGCGGCACCGGCGCGAGCAAGCGCACGGCAGACAGGGCATGGCCCTCGCCAGTCCCCACCCCTGCCAGCCCGGGCGCCAGTTCGTTCCAGCGCTCGATCAGATCGACAGTCGATCCGGCAAGCCCGGTCGGGTAGATTCGGTCACCCTTGACCACGCCGGTCCGGGGGCCGGCACCGGCGTCAAACAGGGCTATTTTCATGATGCTGCTCCGCGCTCGATCAGGCGGCCGGGCCGGCCTGATAGTTGTGAATGAAATCGGCCGGCGGGGGCGGGCCCCAGTTGGCCAGCGCGTCCTCCATGCCATAGCTGGTGGCCTGCCACAGCGCGTGATCGTCGATGAAATCCATGTCCGAATAGTATTCGAACCACGATCCCCACGGGTCCTGGATATAGTGGAAGAAGTTGGAACCGATGGTGTGCCGGCCGAACCCCCACTGGCCCTTGCCCGCCTTCGCCGCCAGCGTGTTGCCGCCGCGCCCCACCTCGTCGGGATCGGCCACCTGAAAGCTCAAATGGTGCATCCCGGTGGCCGAAGACTTGGCAAGGGCGATCACATGGTGGTCGCTGTCCTTTGCGGCGCAGCAGAACGCCAGGACGTCCGCCACGCTGTCTGCCACCGCCATCCCCAGCGCGCCGGTCAGGAAGCCGGCGCTTGCCGCCACGTCGGGGGTGAACAGCGCCACGTGCCCCAGCCGCCGCGGCCGTACCGGGGGATATGAGTTCACTGGCTGCATCGCCGATCGCCGCACCCGCACCACGCGGCCCGGCGCATTGATGGCGAACGGCTCGGCCACCGGCGCCTCGGCCACCGCCGGCTTGTCGACCAGATGGAACAGCACCCCATGGATATCCTCGATCCACAGCCCGTCGCCGCCAAATCCGGTCGGCACTGCCACCACCTTGCCGCCATGGCCGGGCACTCGCGCGGCAATCGCATCCAGCTCTCCCGCCCGCAGCCCCACGTGGTGCAGCCGCATCGGCCCCGCCGCCTCGATCAGCGTCACGCTTGGTTCGGCATTGCCGGCACAGCGCAGCGCGATCCGCCCGTCAGCCGTCTCGGCCTCAAGCCCCGCGTCGGTGTAGAACTGCCGCCCGACGGCATGGTCGGGAACCTCGATCGCCACGCCCAGAACGCCTGTTACCGCCATGTCGCTGCTCCTTGCCCCGCCCCGCTCACCATGCAGTCGTGCCCCCGTCGATCCGCATGTCGGCGGCAGTCATGAAGCTGCTCTCGTCCGATGCGAGGAACAGCGCCGCCGCCGCCACTTCCTCCGGCTGGCCCGGCCGGCCCAGCATGATCTTGTCGATCATCGGCCCGGCGAACTCGGGCACCGCCAGCAGCCCGCGGGTCGGCCCGGTCTCGATAAGTCCCGGTGAGAGCGAATTGACCCGAATGCCGTGATGCCGGCCCTCCAGCGCCAGATGGCGGGTCATCGAAAGGACTGCGCCCTTCCCCGCCGAATGCGCCAGCCCCGGCAGCGCCTGATAGGTGATCCATGCCGAGACCGACGCCATGTTGATCACCGATCCACCCTTGGCCTGGAGCGCCGGCCACGCCGCCTTGGTCAGGTTGAACACGACGTTCACCTCACTGTCGAGCGTCTGGGCAAAGGCTTCGTTGGTCAGCTCGTTGATCCACGCAAAATGGGCGTCAGCGGCATTGTTGAACAGAACGTCGATCGTCCCGAAGCTGTCCAGCGCCAACGCCACCAGCGCGGCGCAGGCCGCGGGATCGCGCAGGTCGCACGGCTCCAGCGAAACCATCTCGCCGCCGCCCGCGCGGACAGCGTCCAGCGTCGCCCGGGCCGCCTCGAGGTTGAAGTCGCAGCCCACCACCTTGGCCCCTTCGCGCGCGAACATCCGCGCTGATGAACCGCCCATGCTGCCGCCGGTGCCGGTGATCAGGCAGACTTTGCCCGCCAGCCGGCCGCTCATGCCATCGCTCCTGCCATTGTACCGGCGCGGCGCGGCCACACCACGTATTCGGCAAGGTCGGGGTCGGCGGTCATCTCCGCCTCGAACACCTGATTGGCGAAGGGATAAAGCGTCGGCACCCCGTCGACGTCCTGATACCAGCTCACGCAGCCACCGGTCGCCCAGATCGTCGTGCGCGCCGCTTCGCGATAGGTTTCGAGCAGCGCCGCCGTCGCGTCCTCGCGCGGGGACAGCGCCACATTGCGCCCGGTGATCACCCGGATCAGCTTGATGATGTGCCCCACCTGCAATTCGGCGGTCAGGAACGCGCAGACGTTGCCGATCGGGCTGAACGGCCCTTCGACGATGAAGAAGTTGGGCATCTTCGGCACGGTCATCGTCCGGAACGCCACCGGGCGCTCACGCCATACTTCGGCAATCGGCGTCCCGCCTTCGCCATGAAGGTCAAGCGGGCGGAAATAGGCCTGCGTGTCATAGCCGGTGGCCAGCACCAGCACGTCCAGCGCGTGGAGCGCGCCGTCTTCGGTGCGGATGCCTTGCGGCTCCACCCGCGTGATCGGCTCAGTCACCAGCGACGCGTCGGGGTGCTGAATCGCCTCATAGAACCGGGGCGAGATCACGATCCGCTTGCACCCCGGCGCATAGTCCGGGGTCAGCTTGCGCCGCAGGTCCGGGTCCTGCACCCGTGCAAGGTTCGCCTCGACGTTGGACACCAGATAGGCCCGCGCATCGGCATTCCCACCCAGGATTGCTCCGTCGGCCAGCGCAATCATCTCGGCCTTGGCATCGTTGTACATCTTCGCCAGCAGCGCCGGATCGGCGGCGAAGGCGGCCTTCTCCTCCTCGCTGAACGCCGGATTATCCTGCTGCACCACCCACTGCGGGGTGCGCTGGAACACGCTCAGGTGCTTCACCTTGCCGAAAAGCTCGGCCACCAGCTGGGTCGATGTCGATCCTGTGCCGATGATGCCGATGCGCTTGTCCGCCAGCGCTACCGAATGGTCCCACTGCGCGGTATGGAATTGCTTGCCGGCAAAGTTGGCCAGCCCTTCGATTTCGGGGAAATTGGGCACGTGGAGATAGCCGGTGGCGGCGATCAGCACGCCTGCGCGCAGGGTCTCGCCGCCCTCCAGCGTCACCGTCCACGCATCGTCGTCCCAGCGCCCGTCGGTGACCTTGCTGTTGAAGCGGATCGCATCGAACACGCCAAAGGCATGGGCCGCGCTTTCCAGATAGTCGCGGATCTCCGGCCCAGGCGAAAAGCGATGGGTCCAGTTCGGGTTCTGGAAGAACGAATAGCTGTAGAAGTGCGAGGGGAAGTCGCAGTGCAGCCCTGGATACGTGTTCTCGCGCCAGGTCCCGCCCACCCGGTCGCCCTTTTCCAGGATCACGAAGTCGTGAAAGCCGGCTTCCTTCAGCTTGATCGCCATCAGGATGCCGCCCATCCCGGCGCCGATGATGGCAAAGCCAGTGTCGGTCGGGCGCGCTGCTGTCTCGCTGTTCGCGCTCATCGCATGATCCTCATTATTGGGCCGGGGCGGCCTCGGCGTCGCGTGATTGCGCCCAGTGGGCGATGATTGGCGGTGCCGCCTCGATCAGCGACATCGGCCCGGCGATGATGTGATGCGCCGCAACTGATGCGTCGGCCATGTATTTGCCCAGCACGCTCGGCTGGCGCAGCGCCGAGGAAACCAGCGCAAAGCACTGGCTGACCACCTCGCGGCAGGTGCCGTGGACCCAGGTCGTGACCTGCCGGACCCGCTGGATCTGCAAGTCTGAAAGCGGCGTCCCCGCCTCCGCCATCCGGTCGGCTTCGCCATAGACATCGAGCGCCAGCGCCCGCGCCGCCTGATACAGCGCCTCAAGCTTGAGGAACTCGTTCTGAAACACCGGCGTCGTCGCGATGCAATCCGGCGAATATAGCCGCTTCTTCTTGCTCGCCTGCAGCGCCGCCTCGGCCAGCGCCCGCCGCGCCATCCCCAGCAGCACCGCGGTATGCCCGCCGCACACCACCACCAGCGTCCCCAGCGTCGCCGCGCGCGATGGCCGCTGCGGTTCGGTCCAGTACTGGTTGAACGTCCAGTCGGGCGGAATGTCCCGGTCGGAAACGCGGTAGTCAAAGCTGCCGGTCGCCTGCAGGCCGATAACGTTCCAGTTGCCCGCCAGCTCGATCTCAGAAGTAGGCACGAACGCGCCGACCACCTTGGGCTTCCCGTCCGGCAGCATCACCGGCGCGCCGCCGTCGAATACCACGTTGGCGCCGGATACCCAGTCGGCATGGCCGATCCCGGTGCCCCAGCTATGCAGCCCGCCGCCATGATAGACCTTGCCGTCGAAAGTCACCCGGCCGGTCGGTGCATAGGTGGATGACATGATCGGCAAGCGATCACCGCCGAACATCCGCGCTACATGGGCATCGCTGCTATAGACCGAGGCGACCATCGTCGCTGCCGAATTCGCCATCAGCGACCATGCCGTTGCTCCGTCGGAGCTCGCCAGCTCCTCGACCATCGTGATGAACTCGACCGTCGACGCGTCCGATCCGCCCAGCTCGCGCGGCACCAGCAGCCAGAAAAGGCCCGCCTCGCGGCATGCCTCGACCACCTTGGGCGCCATCGTCATCCCGTTCTCGGGCTTGGCCACTTCGCTCTCGATAAGCCCCCGCAGCGCGCGGGCGCGCTCGACAAACTCGCCTGTCATCACCAGCTGTCCCATGTCGCGATTGTCGGCGCCGCCCCGGCCGCGCCCGGCTTGCGGCTCGCCCCGCTGCCGCCGGAGATGAACGTCCCTATCACGTTCCCCGCCGTTACCGGCACGTTCAGCACCGAAGGGTGCTCGGCATCGTGGTGGATCGTCACCCAAGATGGCGCCTGCTGCAGCAGGTGGCCCTGGCCCAGCATGTCGAACACCGTCACCGCCGGGTCCTGATCCGACGAACTGATCCTGAGGCCGATGCGGTGCCCCTTCTGGAACACGTTGGCGGTCGGCACGATGTTGATGTCATAGCGCTGCGGCCGGGTGGTATCGACCGGCTCGGGCGCGGTGAAATCGTACTGCCACAACCACGGCCGCGAGGCTTCCGGGTTGGTCCGCCGCATCGATCCCTTGAGCCACCCGCGCGAGAGCAGGCGCTGCCCGCCCTCGGGATCGATATCCCACAGCGAGAGGAACAGCAGCAGCTCGGGCTGGTTGGTCGAGGCATGGATCGTCGCCGTCAGCGGCCCGATCACTTCGGTCCGCTCAACCAGCGGCGGGCTCGCGAAGGAAAGCCCGCCGCGCGCGTTATAGACGTTGTCCTCGAAGCTCGATCCGCCCTCGTGCGGCCAGTGCTCGTGCTCGCTCAGCAGGCCGCCGCTGTGGAGATAGAACGGATGCCACACCGTCTCTGGCAGCGGCCACTCCGTCGCCGCCTTCCACAATCCGTCGCCCCCGGTCACGAACAGCCGCACGTCCGGCTCGGCCATGTATCCGGTATCGTTGCCCTT
>CANGQZ010000168.1 GCA_947455865.1 Sphingomonadaceae bacterium | reverse complement strand
GACATCGCCACCAGCCCGCCCTTGGCCGCGGCATAGTTGACTTGCCCCGGATTGCCGGTCGCGCCGACCACCGACGTGATCGTGATAATCCGCCCGAAACGCGCCTTCATCATCGGCTTGGCGGCGGCGCGCATCAGCCGGAACGCGGCCTCGAGGTTGACCCGGATCACCGCGTCCCACTCCTCATCCTTCATCCGCATGGCCAGGTTGTCGCGGGTAATCCCGGCGTTGTTGACGAGGATATCGATCTTGCCGAGCGAATCGAGCGCTGCCGGGACCAGCTTTTCGACATCCTCGGCGCTCGACAAATCGCACGTGATCGCAACGTGATCGACTTCCTGCAGGTGCTGCGGGCTGTGCTCGTCCAGTTCCTC
Organism: Sphingomonadaceae bacterium; assembly: GCA_947455865.1. Classification (GTDB taxonomy): domain Bacteria; phylum Pseudomonadota; class Alphaproteobacteria; order Sphingomonadales; family Sphingomonadaceae; genus Novosphingobium. The sequence continues at coordinate 5,880 of CANGQZ010000168.1, read as the reverse complement.
GCGGAAGGCGCGCAGCTTCCCGGCATTGGACCCCGAAATCGCCAGCCGCGCCCCCTGCGCCGCCAGCCCCCGCGCAATCGCCGAACCGATCCCGCCCGAGGCGCCGGTAACAAGGGCGGTCATGCCATGCAGATCGAACATCGCTTTTAACTCCAGAATAATTTTCGCGCAGGGAACGCAGAGATCGCTGGGGTCATGCCCCGGGGTGATAGTCGTTTACCAGCCGGAGGATGCCTTCCTTCATTGTCATCCCCGAAAAATTCAAAATCAGCCTTCGCGCCGTTGCGCGAACCAAAACCTTATAGCTCCTTCGCCAAAGCCTCGATCTCAGCCATGCTCGCAGTACTGCTAACCGCCACGTCGGGTCCCGCGCTGCGGGTGATCATCGGGCCGAGCACTTTGCCGCCCAGTTCGACGAACCGCTCCACCCCGGCATCGCGCAGCGCGATTGCGGATTCGCGCCAGCGGACGCGGCCGGTCACCTGCGCGACCAGCAGCCGCTGCACCTCGGCCGGTTCGCTCACCACCGCCGCAGTCACATTGGCAAAAAGCGGCACCCGCAAGGTTCCCGGCGGAGTCCGGCCCAGCGCTTCGGCCATCGCGTCGGCGGCGGGCTGCATCAGCGGGCAGTGGAACGGCGCGGAAACCGGCAGCAGCACCCCGCGCTTGATCCCGAAGTCCTTGACCAGCGCGATGGCCCGCTCGATCGCCTCGCGGTGGCCGGAAATCACCACTTGTGTGGGATCGTTATCGTTGGCGACAGTGCAGACCTGCCCTTCGGCAGCCGCTTCGGCCAGGGCAGTCGCCTTCTCGATATCCGCGCCGAGCAGCGCGGCCATCGCGCCCACACCCACCGGCACCGCCGCCTGCATTGCCTGACCGCGCAACTTGAGCAGCCGCGCCGTATCGGCCAGCGAGAACGCCCCCGCAGCGCAAAGTGCGGTATATTCGCCCAAGCTGTGCCCGGCCACGAAATCGGCCTTGTCGGCCAGTGCGATGCCGCCCTCACGCTCCAGCACGCGCAGCACCGCGATGGCATTGGCCATGATCGCCGGCTGGGCGTTTTCAGTCAGCATCAGAAGGTCTTCCGGGCCGTCCTTCATGATCTGGAACAGCTTTTGGCCGAGCGCGTCGTCGACCTCCTCGAACACCTCGCGCGCCGCCGCGCTGGCCTCGGCCAGCTCAGCTCCCATCCCAACTTTCTGGCTGCCCTGCCCCGGAAACACGAACGCGCGCATATCTCGCTCCCTTTGAACTAAACCAAGGCGCGCGCCCTATGGCCGGCCTCAGGCGGTGGCAAGCCCGAACGGCACAATCCGGTTGGCGGCATCGTGGCCGATGTCGGCATGGCCGAGATAGGTGATCGCGTGGCGCGCGCACCAGAACCGGACAATCTCTTCCAGCCCGGCGCCGAACGGCCGGTCATTCTCCGGCACCTCGCTCACCCGGCCCAGGCGCAGGCCGGCAATCCCGCCAAGGTGCGCACTGGCATGAAACAGCAGCCGGTCGACCGCATAAAGATATTCCGAAACTTCCTCGATCATCACCACGTGCCCGGCCAGCCCCGGCATCAGCGGCGTCCCGCACAGCATCGCCAGCGTCGTAAGGTTGAATGCGGTTGCGGGATGTGCGCGGTCGAGCGAGGGTTCCTCTCCCGAACGGTCACCCGCCAGCCATGCCAGCGTCCGCCGCACCGCCGCCTCGCCCCCCGGCCGGCGGATGTCCACCGGCATCGGCGCGTGAACCGGCCGGCCGATCCGCGCCTGGTAAAGACCAGCAAGCAGGTAGCCCGCATCGGAATAACCAAGCCACGCCTTGTTCCGCGCGGTGTGGTCCAGCTGCGCGATGGCGTCTGCGGCGATCCGGTTCGCGCCATACCCGCCGCGCGCAAACCACACTGCATCGAACGCAGGATCGTTGGCACATTCCACAAACGCTGCCAGCCGCAGCGCATCCGGCCCGGCGAAGTGCCCTTCGCTGGCAAAGCACTGCTCGTGGAAATGGAGTTCGACACCTGGAAACTTCGCCGCCTGCGCGGCCACTTTCGCAGCATCGTCGCGGGTGAACGGGGTCGAAGGGGCGCAGATGGCGATGCGGATCATCCCCGCACGTTAGCCCCATTCGAAGGCCGGGCGAAAGTGCAAGGAATAGGGGCATAACTTATCGCGCAAGTTCGCGAAGCCACTCGCGGCGAAACTGCTCAAAAAATCGGCATTCCTCGCCACCTGCAAATGTCGGGGGGCCGCTGCGCGGGCCGCAGATCACAACATCTTTGCGCCTTCGCGCGAACCAAATTGCTCGTAACCTCCACAGTTGCCATCCTGTCCCCGCCCGCATACCGAACCACGATGACCCCGCCCGACGATCTCACCGCTCATCCTTGGTTTTTCTGCGGCATCGGCGGCTCCGGGATGCTGCCGCTCGCGCTGATCCTGCGCAGCGCCGGCGCCACCGTCGCGGGCTCAGACCGAAGCCGCGATCAGAACCGCACCCCAGAAAAGTTCGCATGGCTCGAATCGCTCGGCTTCGCGCTTCACCCGCAGGACGGCAGCGGCATCGTCAGCGCGGAACAGACGCTGGTCGCCTCCGCAGCGGTGGAGGACACTGTGCCCGAAGTGGTTTGCGCGCGGCAGCTCGGCTGCCCGCGCCTTAGCCGCGCCCAGTTGCTCGCCCGCCTGTTCAACGCCGCACCGCGCTCGATCGCCATCGCCGGCACCAGCGGCAAATCGACCGTCACCGGGATGACCGGCTGGATTCTCGACCGCGCCGGACAAGATCCGACGATCATGAACGGCGCAGTCATGAAGAACTACGTCGCCCCCGACGCCCCCTTCGCCAGCGCGCGGGTCGGGCACGGAGGCGCTTTCGTGGCCGAAGTGGACGAAAGTGACGGCTCGATTGCGCTCTATCGGCCCACCGTGGCCGTGCTGGGCAACGTCAGCCTCGATCACAAGAGCCTCGAAGAACTGCGCGAACTCTTCGGCGATTTCCTCGCCCGCGCCGATGTGGCCGCGATCAATCTCGATGATGCCGAAACCGCCGCGCTCGCTCCCCGTGCCTGCGCGCTGGTCACGTTCGCAATCGCCGCCTCCAATGCCATGCTCGGCGTCGTCCCCGGCTCCGTTGTCGAGGCACCCACCACGCTAACCGCCACCGTGATCGACCGGCGCGATGCCACTACCCATCCGCTCACGCTGCAGGTCCCCGGCCGCCACAACCTCGCCAACGCGCTCGCCGCCATTGCCGGGGCCAGCGCCGCCGGGGTGCCGGTGGCCAGCGCCGTCGCCGCGCTTGCCAGCTTCGCCGGTCTCGCCCGCCGCTTCGATATCGTCGGCACCAGCGCCTCGGGCATCACGGTAATCGACGATTTCGGCCACAACCCGGACAAGGTCGCAGCTACCCTCGCCACACTCAAGGCGCATCCGGGCCGGGTGATCGCCTTCTTCCAGCCGCACGGCTACGGCCCGCTGCGCCAGATGGGCGCGGAACTGGCGCAAGTCTTCGCTGATCGCCTTGGCCCCGAGGATATCGTTATCCTCTCCGATCCGGTCTATTTCGGCGGCACGGTCGATCGCAGCCTGGGCAGTGAACGGATAGTCGAACTGGTTAATGCCGCCGGCGGGCGGGCCGAACACTACCCCACGCGGGACGCCTGCGCCGATCGGCTCACGGCCCTCGCCCGGCCAGATGACCGCATCGTGATCATGGGCGCGCGCGATGATACGCTCACCCAGTTCGCCCAAGAACTGCTCGCCAAGCTATAAATCGGCGCGCGGCTGCCGTCTTACCGGGAGTGGTTAATCCGCTAACGGGAAACGTGACATGTATCTCAACGCCGCACACGATCCGCTCCCTCCTCCAGCCCCGCCGGTTGATTTCGTACCTGCAGCGCTGCGCGAACGCCGCGCCGAACGCATCGCTTGCGATCTGCTGGTCCGCTATGCGTGGAAAGGGCTGCGCGCCACGGTGCTGCTCAAGGATCTCACCCGGTTTGGGGCGCGGATCGAAGGCATTGCCGCGCTGCGCAAGGGCGACGGCCTGACCCTCCTTCTCCCCGCCCTCCCCGCAACCGAGGCAACGGTGGCCTGGGCCGAGGGCGGCACCGCCGGGCTGGTGTTCGAGTATCCGCTCGATCACGCCGAGCTTGCGGCGCTGCTGCGCGATTTCGCCTGCGCCCGCCCCGCATTGGCGTCCGATCCGGCCGAGGGAGCGCGGTTCGCCGCGTAACCCCCGGCCGATCCGGGTCAGCGCAGCACTTTTTCCAGCATCACCAGCGTCGCATCGCCCTCGACCGCACGGGCGACGAAGCCCTTTTCGCGCTCCAGCTCGATCGCGGCGTGGTTCGCCCGGTCCTCGATCGAAATCACCCGCCGCAGCCCGCGCTTGGCCGCTTCTTCGGCGATCAGATCGAGCAGCGCCCAGCCAACACCCCGTCCGCGCCAATCGCTCCGCACCGAAACCGCGATCTCGCCGGTGTCGAGCGGATCGTCGCAGGCAAGCATGGCGGTGGCGACCAGTTCGCCGTTCGCGGGATCGAAGGCGAGGAAGTTCTCGCTGCGGAAGTGGTCGCAATGCGTCATCGGCGCGAGCATTTCCGCGCCAACGTGCGCCTGCGCGCTGAGAAAGCGGAAGCGGCGATCCTCGGCCGCGACGCGCTCGAACAAGGCTTCGAGTGCGGGCTCGTCGGCGCTGCTCGCGGGGCGCACCGACAAGTGCTCGCCCCGGCGGGTCACGATCTCACGCGCGCTCGGTGCAGTGGCCGCAAGGCCGATCAAAGGCGCAGCGGTGGGCTCTGTGGTCATGGAGAAACTCCTGTCATCGGCCCGTCCGCACTGGCAGGTGCAGCAGGGCGATGCATTGCGCCAGCGCAAAAATGCGCGCGCGTCAGAGGTGGCGGCGGCCAAACACGAACTGCTGTGCCGCAGCCCGCGTCAATTCGTGCTCGCTCGGCAGCCGCTGCACATCGTCGAGAATGCGCGTGGCGATTAGATCGGCCTGCGCAATCGGCTCATAGAAGCGCATTCCGCACTGACCATTGTCGCGCCACACCACCCGTCCAAACGCTTCGAACCGGTCCCAAAAGAGCACTGCCTCGGCGCCCAACCGCAATTCCGTCAGTTGGCCCTTGAGCCGCGCCCCGCCCGTCGAAAGATCGGCCAGCACCGGCCGCGACGCCCCATCCAGCCCGACCAGCCGCGCGGCAAGGCGAACCCGCAGCCGCGGCTCGCTGCGCCGCCCAAGTGAGATCGCGGTTGTGGTGATACTGGGCTCGGCCATGCCCGGTGCATAGGGCGCAAAGCCCAGAAACTCGCTAACCGCCGCTCCGGGGAAAGACCGAGCCAGAAGGCTCCCCGGCGCTAACCATGGCGGATCGCTGCGCGTTCACGGAACGAACGTTATCACCAGTTTCGACCACCGCACGTCCGCCGCACTGTGCCGCTTGATCACCAGCGTCCGCACCCCCGGTTTGACCAGCGCCGGGTCGCTAACGCTGAGTTTGCCGAGCAGCGGATCAAGCGACAAGCCGGTGGTCACACCGGTCATCTCCCAGCCCAGACGGCCATCGGCAACCGAGGCAAGGTTGACAATTGCGGTGGGCCGGACCGGGACCGTCACTGTCAACGCGGTGATGTCGGTCGCTGTGTTGTCGATCACCACCCGCGGCCGGGTCCGGAACAACAGTTCCATCTCGCGGCCTTGGCGGATCTGGCCCTCGGGCCCAAGATGCAGATTGTCCGAAATGAACTGTTCGACCGGATAGTCATGGACATTGACGACTTGCGCCTTGTTGTCGGTCGCCGCGATATTGATCTGCGCCTGCGCGTTGCGCCAAGATGCGTTCGCAACCAGCGTCATCGTTGCCAGCTGAACCGTCACCGT
>CANGQZ010000167.1 GCA_947455865.1 Sphingomonadaceae bacterium | reverse complement strand
TCTGGCTCACCGTCTGCGCGGCGATGGGGAGGCCGGTGGCCGGCGAATAGGGCACGCCGACCCGCGCCCACAGCAGGCGCATGTAGTCATAGATCTCGGTCACCGTGGCGACGGTGGAGCGCGGATTGCGACTGGTGGTCTTCTGCTCGATCGAGATGGCAGGCGAGAGCCCGTCGATATGCTCGACATCGGGCTTCTGCATCATCTCGAGAAACTGGCGGGCATAGGCCGAGAGCGATTCGACGTAGCGGCGCTGCCCCTCGGCATAGATCGTGTCGAACGCGAGGCTCGACTTGCCCGAACCCGATAGGCCGGTGATGACGATCAGACTGTCACGCGGAAGCTCGACGTCGAAGCCCTTGAGGTTGTGCTCGCGCGCGCCGCGAACGGTGATTTTCGATAACGACATAAGTCGCGGATGTTCCATATCTGTTCGGGAGAGACAAGGGGCCGGTTGGCCGTTTTCACCGGGCGATGTGGGGCTTGGCGGGGCAGACGGCAAGCGGGGCGGAGGGGCAGGTGGTGACTTACCCCACCGCCAGTGCGCGGTTGCCGGGTTCGCCGAGCCAGTGGGCGGTGACTTGCCAGACTTGCGCGATGCGTTCGGGGGTCAGCACTTGCTCGGGCGGGCCATCGGCGACCAGCTGACCGTGATCGAGCAGCAGCACGCGGTCTGCCCGGTTCATGGCGGCGGCGAGATCGTGGAGGACGAGGACGACGCCGGTGCCGGCGCGGGCCTGATCGCGCAGGCGGGCGATCAGCGCGGCGGCATGGGCGAGATCGAGGTTGGCGAGGGGTTCGTCCGCCAGCAGCCAGCGCGGCTGGCCGGCGAGGACGCGGGCGGCGAGGGCGCGGGCGCATTCTCCGCCGGAGAGGCGCGAGAGGGGGCGGTGGGCCAGTGCGGTGAGGTCCATCGCGGCGAGCGCGGCGCCGATTGCGGCGGCATCCTCTGCCGGAGTGGCGTGGGCGCGATGGAGCGGGCCGCCTTGCCATGGCAGGCGGCCGAGCGCCACGAGGGTGGCGACGGTGACATCCCACGCGATCTCCGGGGTTTGCGGGAGGTAGCCGATGGCTCGGGCGCGTTCGCGGGGTGGCAGCGCGGTGAGCGGGGTGCCGCCGAGCGTGGCGGTGCCCCCGGCGGGGGCGATCAGGCCGGCGAGGGCGGCGAGCAGTGTGGATTTGCCCGCGCCGTTGGGGCCAACGATGGCAGTGACTTCGCCCGGATTGAGCGCGGCGGTGACGCCGGCAAGGCGGCCCGGCAGCGAAAGGGCGGTGGCGGCGAGGATCATGCCAGCCCTCCACCCAGTGCGGCGGTGCTGCGCATGCGCAGCAGCAGCATGAGGAAGAACGGCGCGCCGACGAGGCTGAGCGCGATGCCGAGCCGCAGTTCGCTGACCGTGGGCGCGATCCGGCACAGGCAATCGGCAACCAGCACCAGCAGCGCGCCCGCCAGCGCCGAGGGGACGATCAGGCGCGAGGGGCGGCGATCGGTGAACGGGCGGACCAGATGCGGCACCACCAGCCCGACAAAGCCGACGATCCCGGCGACGGCGACGCCCGAGCCGACGGTAAGGCCGACGCCGGCGATCAACAGCCATTGCAGCCGGCGCGGATCGAGCCCGAGCGAGCGAGCCGCGCCCTCCCCCAGCACCAGCGCATCGAGCCCCGGCCCGGCGGCGCGCAGCACGATCAGCCCGGCGAGGGTGAGCGGGGCGGCCAGCCAGACTTCGGCCCAGCCGCGATCGGTGAGCGCCCCCATCAGCCAGGTGACGATTTCCGACTGCGCGAACGGCGTGGGGGCGAGGCTGATGGCAAGGCTCATCAATGCGCCGGCGAGGCTGGCGAGCATCATTCCAGCAAGGGTGAACAGCATCGCCAAACCGGCCCGGCCAGCGACCAGCCCGAGCAGCGCCATCGCCCCGCCCGCGCCGATCAGCGCGAAGGCGGGCAGTGCCCAAGGGCTGGCGGCGAGACCGGTCCAGAACGAGAGCACCGCGCCGAGCGCGGCGGCGGGAGCGATGCCGAACAGGCCGGGATCGGCCAGCGGATTGCGCAGATAACCCTGCATCGCCGCCCCCGCCGCCCCCAGCCCGGCGCCGATGACGAGCGCGAGCGCAGCGCGGGGGAGGCGCAGTTCGAGCAGGATCACCCCGGCGTTGGGGATGGCCGGATGGAGCGGATCGATCCACACCTTGCCGGCGAGCAGCGAGAGCGGGACGGCGAGCGCAAGCAGGGCGAGTAGGGTGAAGTTGAGGCGGGTCATGGCACCGAACGTCGCACTTCGGCCAGCCGGGTGGCGGCGCGGATGATGGTGGGGCCGCCGCACCACAGCAGCGAAGGGGCGTAAGCCACGCGGTGGGTGCCGGGCAAAGCGGCGAGCGCGGGGTGAGCAAGCATGCGGTCCTCCCCCGACGGCCCCTCACCCGCCGCGAGGATCACTTGCGGCGGATCGGCGAGCATCCGTTCAAGCGGGAGGTAATCGGCCTGCCCCAGCCCGCGCGCGGCGCTGAGGCTGGTGAAGCCGGTGCGGCGGAGCAGATCGGTGATCAGCGTGCCCTTGCCGGGGACGATCCCGCCGGCCTGCCAGACCACTGCGCTGACCGGCGGGCGCACGGGATTTTGGGGCGGCGGAGCAGCAGCGGCGAGTGCGGCCTCGATCCTGCCGACCAGCGCTTCGCCCCGCTGCGGCTGGCCGGCGAGGCGAGCGAGCTGGCGGACTTGCGCTTCGCTGGCGGCGACATCGGGCGCGATCGGCACTTCGACCAGCGCAATGCCAAGCCGGGCGAGCGCGGCGCGGGTGGCGGGCGGGGTGAAGGTGCCCGAGACGACTACATCGGGGCGCAGCGCGGCGATTTCTTCGACCGTGCCGGTGGTGGCGGCAAAGCGGCGGGCGCGGGCGACGTCCATCGAACTGGCGGCCGGATCGCGGCTCCAGGCGGACAGGGCGCGAAGCTGACCCGGTTCGGCCACTTCGGCGAGGATCGCATCGGTGCAGGGATTGATGCTGACGATGGCGGGGTGAAGCGCGGCTGGGGGCAGCGGCGGTGCTGGGGCGCAGGCGATGAGGCTGCTGGCGAGGGCGGCACCCACCCACCACCCCGGCTGCGCCGGGGCGGTGCGCCATCCCCGGTGGGGGAGGTTCTGGTGGGGGCTTAGTATCGCACCCTCGCGCCGATGTAGGCCGCGCGGCCGGGGGCGTTGTAGCCGGAGACGGACTGGTAGCGTTCATCGCCGAGGTTTTCGATGCGTCCGTAGAGGCTGATCCTTTCGCTCAGCGCATAATCGGCGCGGACGGCGGCGACGGCGTGGGAGGGGAGCGGGAGCGGGGTGCCGAAGAAATCGTAATCGACCGCCGCCGAAACGAACCGCAGATCGCCGCCGAGCGAGAGGCCTTCGAGCGGGGTTTGCCAGTCCGCCCCGAAGGCGACCGCGTTGCGCGGGCGGCGGGCGAGATCTCGGTTCTGGGTCAGGTCGCGCGCCTTGAGGTAGGTGTAATTGGCCCAGGCCGAAAACCGCGGTGACAAGTGCGCGCCGAGTTCGACTTCGCCCCCTTCGGCGCGGGCGCGGGCGATGTTGATGTAGTGAAAATCGCTGTCCACATCGATCAGGTTGCGGCTTTCGCGGCGGAACCAGGTGGCGGCGATGTGAAGCGGAGCGTTGCGATCGCCCTTTTCGATCCCGGCTTCGTAGCTGCGGCTGGTTTCGGGGCGGAGCGCGAGGTTGCCGGTGCCGAAGCCGGCGTAGAGCTGGTACAGCGTGGGGGCCTTGAAGCCCTCACCATAGGAGGCGCGCACCCGCCAGCCATCGATCAGTTCGGCGCTGCCATTCGCACCGAAGCTGGTGTGGCTGCCGAAGCGGTCATGATCGTCGAGGCGCACCCCGGCGGCGAGTGAAGCGGCGGCGGTGTACCAGCCAAGCAGCGCGTGGGCCGAGGAGAGCCGGGCGTACTGGCGATCGTCGAACGTACTGCGCGCGCGTGACCATTCGCTGTCGGCGCCAAAATCCACGCGGAGGACCTCGGTAAACCGGGCCTGCCCGGCAAAATCGGCGCGGACCGCGCGGCCGATGTATTCGGACGGGCCCCAATCGGGACTGTCATAGCGCCGGGCGGTGGCATCGAACGCCGCGCCGAGCGAGAGATCGATCGCATCCGAGGCGTAGGCGAGGCCGAGGCGGCCTGAACCCTGCTTGACGAACTGGGTATCGGGCGCGGAAGGACCGGCGAGATCGATACCGAGCCGGGCGTTCGCATAGCGGCCGACTGCGCGCAGGGTGAAACCGCCGCCAAGATCGTAATGGCCCTTGCCGCTCACTTGCCACTGGCTGAGGCCATCGGCCTCGCTACTGCCGGCCTTGGCCGAAAAGCCATCGCTGCGGACATAGCCGGCGGTGAGCGTGACCCCGTAGCGATCGCGGGCGATGCCGGCGGCGGCGGTGGCGGTGGCTGTGTTGTAAGTGCCGTATTCGGCCGAAGCCTCGGCCCCGTTCAGTTCGCGGGTGGTGACCGCAAGCACGCCGCCGATGGCCTGGCTGCCCCAGATCACCGAGTTGGAGCCGCGCAGCAGTTCGACCTTTTCCAAATTGGTGGCGAGGAGGTTGCCGAGATCGTAGCTGCCGCCGGGCGCGGCATAATCGGCCACCCGCACCCCATCGACGAGGAACAGCACCTGATCCGAATTGGCGCCGCGCACGAACAGCCCGGTGGTGGCGCCGATCCCGCCGTTGCGGGCGAGCGCAACGCCGGGGAGGCGTTCCAGCACACGGGTGAGATCGGGGCTCTGCACCCGCCGGAGTTCATCGAGACCGACGACGGAGATGGACTGGCCGGTCTGGCTGAGCGGGACGCGGAAGCCGGTGGCGATGACGGTGATGACCGTATCGCGGAGGACTCCATTATCGACATAAATGTCCGGGCCGCCCTCATCCTGCGCCAATGCAGGCGTCGTAACGAGCAGCGAACAACCAAGGAAAAGCAGATATTTCAAGCACAATACTCCCGTCATGAACGAACAGCCGTTCATGGCGAGAGGACCCGCGCACGCATTCGCGCGAGCCTCGCTGCAATCCGGTACACCCCGCCCGGCGCGGAACGACCATCTCGGGCAGGTCTCCTGGCTCCCGGATCGACGCTTTCCGCCTGCCTTCCCAGCCGGAGCCAGTGGCGTTGTCGGCGGATCGCTCCCCGGTCACAGTAGCGGGGGCTGCGCGGGCGTTGCACCCGCTTCCCTCTTAGGCCCGGTTTCCCGGACAACCCGTGACGTAGGGCGGCGGATAGGCCGGTTTGGCGGCAGGTGCAAGTTCGGGGTGCGCAGCAGCACCGCGTTAACCGCTTAACCGGCATAGGCGCGAACGTCCCGCTGCGGGACGGCGCGGATTCGGCCGATGCGGACGGCTCCGGGCGGGGTTACGCGCAAAGCGCGTGCTCAAACGAAAGCCTGAAGTGACCGAAACCCTGCCCAAAGACTGCGAAATGCGACCGCGGGATTTCCATGCCCGGCTGACGCGGACGCAACGCGGCGCCGGGGCGCGGCGGCTGCGCCAACATCGCGGACGGCGGGTGGCGGCGCTGCTGGCAGCGGTGGCGGTGCCGGCGATGGCCGCGCCAAACGACTGGGGCCAGCTCGACATCGCCCCGGCCGGTATGTTTGCCCAAAGCAGCGCAGCGGCGACTTTGCCAATGCCGTTCGAGCAGCCGGGGCAGAGCTTTCCGGGATCGGCGTTCTATTACCTTGCCGGCGACGATGCGGCGGCTCCGACCGCGGCGCTCGATCCCGAAGCGCACTGGGACGGCGACCCGGGGGCCGGCCCGGCAGCGCGCGCGCTTTCGGCCGGAGGCAGCGCGGAAGACCGGGCGCGGGCGCTGACCTGCCTGACGCAGGCGGTATATTACGAGGCGGCGAGCGAACCCGATGCGGGTCAGCGCGCGGTGGCGCAAGTGGTGCTGAACCGGGTGGCGCATCCGGCCTATCCCAAGACGGTGTGCGGCGTGGTCTATCAGGGATCGGAGCGGCCGACCGGGTGCCAGTTCACCTTCACGTGCGACGGGGCACTGGCACGGATCCCGAACCGGCTGTTCTGGCTGCGCGCTGAAAGCGTGGCGCGGGCGGCGCTGGCCGGGTTTGTCTACGCCCCGGTTGGGCTGGCGACGCATTATCATACCATCGCGGTCCATCCCTATTGGGCCGACAGCCTCAATTTCCTCGGCGCGATCGGGGCGCACCGGTTCTATCGGCTGGGCGGGCCGGCGGGCGCGGCGGCGATGTTCCAGCCGGCCGCCTATCGCGGGGGCGAGCCGATGGCCGCACCGCATCCGCGCGGCGCCGGCGCGGCAGACGGGCCCGGACCCGACCCCATCGCGATCGAGCGGGCCTATGCACAAGGGCTGCAGGCTGCCGCCGCGGTGAGCCCGCCGGCACCGGGCGCTGCCCTCCCCGCACCGGCCTATGCCGCAGCGCTGGAAGCGCGCGG
>CANGQZ010000166.1 GCA_947455865.1 Sphingomonadaceae bacterium | reverse complement strand
GGCAGCGTGGTTACTTCTCGACCACATCCGGCAACATCACCGATGACATCATCATGCGGTATCTGGACCGCCATACCCACAAGGAAGGCTTCAGCCCCTCCACATGATCCTACCGGCGTCAGCCGGTCAGTGATTCAGATTGTCAATTGCAACCTATTATGCGGCGGGCGGGCGATGGAGCGTGACCAGCTGGTAATAGCCGCCCATCCCGCGCTCACCGTGTCCGCGCATTCCCAGCTTCGCGCCGGCGGTTAGCGCGTGCGCGACCAGATCGTGACGCGGGGTCACGTGGTACCGGGCCAGCCATGCGCGCAGCACCGCGCCGAGCAGGCGGGGCAAGTGCGCCATGTCGCCGAAATCAACGATGTGGAGCGAGCCGCCGGGGGCCACCAGCGTGAGCGCATTGCTGACCGCGGCTTCCCACGACGGGATCATCGAGGTGGCGAACGAGATCGTCACCCGATCGAACTGCGCGCGGCCGAAGGCAGCGGCGGGATCGAACCCGGCGGCTTCGCCTTGCGCCAGAGCGGCGCGGCTGCCGAGCTTGGCCGAGGCCGATTTGAGCATTTCGGTGGAGATATCCATGCCGTACAGCTCTGCGCGGGGCCACGCCCGCGCGATCACCGCGAGATTGCGGCCGGTGCCGCAGGCCATTTCCAGCACGGTGCCGCCGCGCGGCAGATCGAGATCGCGGATCATCCGATCCCGCCCGAACAGGTAATACTTGCGGGTCAGATCGTAGAGGTGCCGCGTCCAGCGGTACATCGCGTCCATCGCGGCGGCATGGCCGGGGGCGGCGGCAGGGCGTGCGGTCATGGTTTCAGCCGGTAAAGGTGAAGGCCGCCGTAGATCGACGAGCGATCGGCCTTGATCAGTTCGCGCGCCTGTTCCTCGGAATAGGCCCACCGGCTGAGGATGGCATCGGGGACGCGGCCGGGGAGCAACGTGTCCTCGGCGGCGGTGCGGAACAGCACCCGCGCGCCAGGGCGGGCGGTGCGGGTGATCTGGGTCCACAGATCGGTCAGCTGCTGGTCGCTCATCCAGTCCTGCGCGTCGAGCAGGACGTAGCGATCGAGCCAGGCATCGGGCTGCGCACGCAGATGCTCGGTGAGGTTGGCGTGAAGGATGGTGAAACGATCGATCCGCGCCTTCACCGCATCATAATTGCCGGCCTCGAGATAGGGCGGCACCGAGGCATCGGGCGCCCGGCCATAGCCGCGCGAAAACGCCTGCCATGCAAAGTAATTGTCATCGACCGAAAAGTCGCAGGCGAGCTTTTCCAGCCGGCGGCGCAGGACCACCGCCATGCGCTCGTTGCCGGCGAGCGCTTCGTACTGCGCCGGCGGGATGCCAAGGCCAAACAGGCTGGCGGGCTGGTTTGTGAGCCAGCGGATGAACTTGCGATCGAACACCGGCGCGATCTTTTCCTCGAACACCTGGCGCTGTTCTTCGAGGTTGCGCGCTTCGAGGATGACCTTGAGATCGACCCGGTAGAGCTTGGCGATGAAGTGGGCGACGCCAATGAACCCGCCGAGAAGCCCGCGCTTGTAAATGCCCCGGCGGAAGCCCCCGATCCGGCGCCGGCCGATGAGGTCGCGGCCTTCCCAATAGCGCCGGGTGGTCTCGTCAAGATGCTGGCGCAGCAGCTTGCGGTAGGCCTTGACGTTGGCCTTGTTGTCCGCCTCGACGAAGAAGCGGCGCAAGTGCTCGTAATCGGGCAGGTGGCGCACCGCGGCGATCTTGAGTTGGTTAAGCGCGACGTGCGCGGTGTTGAGATCGACTGCGGTCACCTGCGCCGGATCGGCGGTGAGGTAGGAGAGCGCGTTGCAGCCGCCGCTGGCAATGGTGATGATGCGGTTGTCCGGCTGGATTTCCAGCGCGTCCATATCGATCACCGGGTCTTCCCAGATCTGGGCATAGACCAGCCCCTTGAACGCCAAGGCGAAGGCGCGATCGAGCAGACGCTCTTTCACTTCGGCATCGTGGCGCACCACGGCGCTATCGATAATGTGGCGGGCGGGCGGGTTCTTGCGTTTGGCGTTCATCACGAAGTGGCGGTTAAACCTGCCTAATTTCAGTTATGTGACGTTTCTTCGACTATCCAGAGTCCGTCCACAGGCTTGTGCTGCAATGTCCGGCGAAGCGGTTGGAAGGCGCGACAAACCGGCGGGCGCGCGCGGCGCGGTTGTGCTGCCGGGGCGCACGATTATATGGCTCGGTTCGTTCCGCGTGAGGAGATGGGCATGAGCAAGGTTCTGGTGATCGGCGCGGGCGGGGTCAGCTCGGTCGCGGTCCACAAGATGGCGATGAATCCGCAGATTTTCGGGCACATCAGCCTCGCCAGCCGGACCAAGGCGAAATGCGACGCGATCGCCGAATCGGTGCTGGCGCGCACCGGCCAGACCATCGACACCTATGAGGTCGATGCCGAGGAACTGCCGGCGATGATCAAGCTGATCGAGCGGGTTCAGCCCAAGCTGATCGTCAACCTGGCGCTGCCCTATCAGGACCTTGCGATCATGGACGCGTGCCTCGCTACCGGCACGCATTACCTCGACACCGCGAATTATGAGCCGAAGGACGAGGCCAAGTTCGAATACAAGTGGCAGTGGGCCTATCACGACCGCTTCCGTGAGAAGGGGTTGATGGCGCTGCTTGGCTCGGGCTTCGATCCCGGGGTCACCAGTGTGTTTGCGATGTGGCTCAAGAAGCACAAGCTCAAGACCATTCGCCTGCTCGATATCCTCGATTGCAACGGCGGCGATCACGGGCAAGCGTTTGCCACCAACTTCAACCCCGAAATCAATATCCGCGAAGTGACCGCCCCGGCGCGCCACTGGGCGAACGGCGAATGGGTCGAAACCCCGGCGATGGCGATCCGCCAGCCGTTCGAGTTCGAAGGCGTTGGGCCGAAGAACATGTACCTGATGTATCACGAGGAGCTGGAAAGCCTCGCCCGGTTCGTCCCCGAACTGGAACGCGCTCGGTTCTGGATGACCTTTGGCGATGCTTATATCCAGCATCTCACCGTGCTGCAGAATGTCGGCATGACCGGGATCGAGCCGGTGATGTATCAGGGGCGCGAGATCGTGCCGCTGCAGTTCCTCTCCGCCGTCCTGCCCAAGCCTGAAACGCTGGGGGCGACCACCAAGGGCAAGACCAACATCGGCGATATCGCCACCGGCGAGGCGCTGGACGGGAGCGGCGAGAAGACCTTCTACCTCTACAATATCTGCGACCACGAAGACGCCTATGCCGAGACCGGCAATCAGGCGATCAGCTATACCACCGGGGTGCCGGCGATGATCGGCGCGGCGATGATGCTGACCGGGGCGTGGGCGGGTGAGGGGGTGTTCAACATCGAGCAGATGGACCCCGATCCGTTCATGGCCATGCTGAACACGCAAGGGTTGCCGTGGCAAGTGAAGGAACTGCCGGGGCCGGTGGCATTCTGATGGAAACCAGAGCCGGCGATCCGGGTGCGTTTGCCCGGTTCGATCTTTCCCTTGTCGATAGTCCGGCCTTCGTGGTCGATGCGGCGCGGCTACGTGCCAACCTTGGCGTGCTGGCCGATATTCGCGACCGCGCGGGGATCAAGGTGCTGGCCGCGCTCAAGGCGTTTTCGATGTGGCGGGTGGCGCCGATCGTTGGCGAATATCTGGATGGCGTATGCACTTCGGGGCTGTGGGAAGCGCTGCTGGCGGCCGAGCACTATAAGGGCGAAATCGCCACGTACTGTGCCGCCTACAAGTCCGAGGATCTGCCCGAGATCTGTCGGCTTTCCGACCATGTGATCTTCAATTCGCCGCGCCAGTTGGAGCGGTTCCGGCCCGATCTGGCCCGGCTGGGCGGCAGGTTCGATATTGGCCTCAGGATCAATCCGCTCCACCCCGAGGGCGAAGTGCCGCGTTATGATCCTTGTGCGCCGCATAGCCGGTTGGGCTTTCCGGTCGATCAGTTACGACCCGAGCATCTCGAAGGCGTCTCTGGGCTCCATTTTCATTCGCTATGCGAGCAGGACTTTCTGCCGCTCGCGCGCACCTGGGAGGCGCTGGGCCCGCACCTTGCGCCCTATTTCGGTCAGCTCAAGTGGCTCAACTTCGGCGGCGGGCATCACATCACCCGCGCCGATTACCAGCGCGATGAGCTGGTCGCGTTCCTGAAAGCGGTGAAGGCCGAGACCGGCTGCGAGCTTTATCTCGAACCGGGCGAGGCGGTGGCGCTCGACGCGGGCATCTTGGTGGGGACCGTGCTCGATCTCGGCTGGAACGGGATGCCGGTGGCGATCACCGACATTTCTGCCACCTGCCACATGCCCGACGTGATCGAGGCGCCCTATCGCCCCGCCATGCTGGGCGAGCGCGACCCCGAAGGCGCGGGCGAGGAGGCGGTGCGGCTGGGCGGCCCATCCTGTCTGGCAGGCGACGTGATCGGCGATTATGTGTTGCCGGTGCCGCCCGAGCCGGGCACGCGCTTCGCGTTTCTGGATCAGGCGCATTACTCGATGGTCAAGACCACCACTTTCAACGGCGTTCCGCTGCCCTCGCTATGGCTGTGGGACAGCGAGACCGACGCACTGGAGTGCGTGAAGCGGTTCGGGTGGGAGACGTTTCGGGACCGGCTCAGCTAAGCCTTCAGGGCAACCCTCACCGCGCTCGAGCGTTCAGTTTTACGGCAATATCCGCCAGCGTGCCGAACTGGGTGATCGATTGCTCGACCAGCCGGCGGTCGTCCTCCGCGTTGAGCGAGCCGCTCTCGAACAGGTTGCCGCCTTCCAGCACGATCAGGAGCTGGCCCCCGGTGAACAGCGCGCGGATCTTGTCGCCGGCGAAGGCCTGTTCGATCGCCACCAGCTTTTCGACATAGATTGGATCGATCAGGTAATGGCCTTCGACCGGATCGTTGCTCCACACCGAAAAGGCATCGGCAAAGCGCGGATCGACCATGTCGATCTTTTGCAGGCGCACGCCATTGGGGCTGATGGTTTCCTTGTCTTCGCCGATCAGCCCGAAGAACCGTTTGTGACTGCCTTTGCGGGCGATCAGCGTGGTGCCGGTAAACTCGCGGGCGAAGCCCACCGCCATGATCACCCCGGCGAACACCGTCACCGTGCGCCGGCTTTTGCCGCTGCCGCGTTCTTCGGTCAGCTTGGCTTCGTGCAAGTGGAACGGCCGGCCGCCGACTTCGCCGGTCCATTCGTCTTCCAGCTTGCGGTTATCGAACGAAGGCAGGAGCGTGAACGCCCGCGCCCGCTCGAAATCGCCGTCGTCGCGCACGGTCAGGTTGTAGCGCAGCCCCAGCGCAGCTGCGATCGCGCTGTTGATCTCGCTCTTGATGCGGTTGGCCACCGGGCGCTTGCTCCATTCGGACCACGCGTAGCCGCCGAACCCGATCGCCCCGCCCAGTTGCAGCGCGACCATGATCTCGCCCGTATAGAGGATCGCCGCAAAGGCCACTGCCGCTGCTGCGCCAACCGCAACGATGAAGCGGAACTGGGCGTTGACCCGCGCAGCCGTGCGGGCAGCGGATTGCCCTTCGAGCCAGCCGCCAAGTGGTCCGGCCAGCAGGGCATCGGCATCGGGGCGTTCAATCATGGCGTTGCCGCTTTCTTCAGATTTGGCGTTTATTGGAAACGCGCCTGATCCGGGGAGAAGACCGTGCGCGATATTCTGCTGAACTTGTGGCTCTCGGCGACGCTGGTGATTGCGATCGCCGTCGTCCTTGTGCTCATCCTCACTTACAACCGGCTCGTAGCTTTACGGCAAAACTGCAAACAAGGTGTTGCCGACATCGACGCGCAGCTGCGCCAGCGGCACGATCTGGTGCCCAACCTCGTCAGCACCGTGAAGGGTTATGCCGCGCACGAGCAGGCAACCTTCGAAAAGGTGATTGCCGCGCGGCAGGCAGCGGTCGCCAAGCCTACGCCGCAGTCCGAAAAGGCGCTCAGCGGTGCGCTCTCGGGGCTGCTGGCGCTGGGCGAGGCCTATCCCGAGCTCAAGGCGAGCGCCAACTTCCAGACGCTCCAGGGCGAACTGGCCGACATCGAGGACCGCCTCGCCGCCGCTCGCCGCGCGCTCAATAGCGCCGCCGCGCGCTACAATACCGCGCGCGAATCATTCCCCGCCGCGCTGTTCTCGGGAATGCTCGGCTTCGCCCCGATGGCCTTCAACGAGATCGCCGCGGACGAACGCGCCAGCGTTGGTACGGTGCCGGCGGTTTCGTTCTGAGGCTGACCTGACCTTTCGGGCAGGGGGCGGGCAAGCCTGTCCCCTGCGACAGGAATGGCGCATTTCGGCGCTAAAAGCCGAGCGTCTCGCTTAATTGTGACACGTATGTTTCCCGCGGATTTCCGCCGTTTATCACGACCTCATCACGTCCTGCGCAAATTGTTGCAGTTTTGTGAAATGGGGGTCCATTTTCACTTGCAGTTCATTTCTCAGGCCCTATATCGGCGCTCCGCTGCCCCATGGGGACTTCCAAACCGCAAGGCAGCTTCGTCCTGTTGTTGGTCT
>CANGQZ010000165.1 GCA_947455865.1 Sphingomonadaceae bacterium | reverse complement strand
GGGCGAGGAACTGTGGCTGTGCGGCGTGCAGATCGATCATACGCACGGTCTTGCCGGCCATTCCGATGCCGATGTGGCGATCCATGCGCTGGTCGATGCGCTGCTCGGCGCGATCGGCGCGGGCGATATCGGTCAGCACTTTCCGCCGAGCGATCCGCAGTGGAAGGGCGCGGCATCGGCGCAGTTTCTTGAACATGCGGTCGGGCTGGTCAACGCTTCGGGTCACAGCGTCGGCAATGTCGATGTCACAATCGTCTGCGAAGCTCCGCGGATCGGGCCGCACCGGGCGGCGATGCGGGCCCGTCTGGCGGCGCTTATCGGCGTTGACATCGATGCGGTCAGCGTCAAGGCCACCACCACCGAGGGCCTTGGCCCGGCCGGTCGCCGCGAGGGCATCGCTGCTCAGGCGGTTGCCACCGTGGTCCGGAACTGAAGGAATTGCGATGCCGCTGCCGCGCCTGATTATCCTTGCCGCCGCCGCCACGCTGGCAGCACCGCAGATCGCTGCTGCACAGGCCGAGCCGCCGTGCATCACCGCCAGCGAGTTTACCGCGCTGGCCACTTATGCCCTGCCCGGCGCGATCGATGGCACGACGCGTACTTGCGCCCCCACCCTTCCTGCCAATGCCTATCTGCGCAACCACGGCAGCGAACTGGCCGCGCGTTATGCCGCCGGCCGCGACGAGGTGTGGCCTGAAGCCAAGGCAGCGTTCCTTAAGATGAGCGCTGCGACCGATCCCGACACGGCCAACCTGTTCGCCGCCATGCCCGACGACAACTTGCGCCAGATCGCCGATGCCGCGCTCAGCGGCATCGCGGCGAGCAAGGTGAAGCCCGGATCGTGCGCCACGATCGACCGGATGATCGCGCTGCTCGCACCGCTGCCGGCTGCCAACACCGCTGAACTGATCGCGGTGCTGGCCGGGCTTGGGAGCAAGACCGGCGAAGCCCGCTTCGGCAAGTATTCGCTATGCAAGGCCTGATCGGCCGCACCCTGCTGGTTCACGAAGGAGATGGTCATGCGTAACGCGTTCAAGCTCACCGCCGGCGCGCTCGCGTTGGTCTCTGCCGCGCAATTGCAGGCCGCGCAGACCGCCGCGACATCGTGTCTGAACCGCGATGAAGTGCACGGATTGGTGGCCTATGTCCTACCCGATGCGCTTGACGCCACGCTAACCACCTGCTCGCCGAAACTCGGCCCTGACAGCTTCCTCGCCCGGCGCGGGCCGAAGTTGGCCGAGACGCTGCGCACCGGCAAGAACGCCATATGGCCTCAGGCGCGCAGCGCGTTCTTCAAGTTCGGCGGCGAACACACGGCCGAACTTGCCAAGCTCAAGGACGCGACCGTGCGGACAATGGTCGACGATCTGATGAGCCAGAAACTTGCCCCAGCGATCAAGCCATCGATTTGCGGCGACGTCGAACGGATCCTGGCGCCGCTTGAGCCGTTGCCGACGGATAATCTGGTGGCCTTCCTCAGCGCAATCGTCTCTGTCGCGGCGCGCAAGGACCCCAAGCTGCCGACTTGCCCGGAAAGCTGAGCCCGACGAGACCGATACGCCGTAAGGACCGATACAATGCCCCTGATGCTGTTGCCGCCTGAAGTGATCGATCTTGCCCGCCGGGTGATCGAGGAAAATGCCCGCATCGGCCGCAAAGTGGCGGTGGCTGAAAGTTGCACCGGCGGCCTCGTCAGCGCCGCGCTAACCGAGATTGCCGGCTCGTCGGCGGTGTTCGATTGCGGGTTCGTGACCTATTCAAACGAGGCGAAGCACGAATTGCTTCGGGTTCCCGGCGATATTCTCGATGCCTTCGGCGCGGTTTCGGTCGCCAGCGCTTGGGCCATGGCGCAAGGCGCGCTCAAGCGCAGCCGTGCCGATGTTGCGGTGGCGATCAGCGGCATTGCCGGGCCTGACGGCGGGACCGAGCACAAGCCGGTCGGCACCGTGGTGTTCGCCCGGGCGACGCGCGAGGCAACAGATGAGGACGATTGCGACGCCGAGGAGCGCCATTTCGAGGGCTCGTCGCGCGCCGCCGTGCGGCTTCAGGCGACGCTCGTCGCACTCGAATTGTTGCTGCCGTAAAGCGCCTGCGCGCGCTGTTCGAACGCGGCGACCATCTTGCGGAATGCCTTGTCGAGGTATTGCCCGGCCAGTTTTTCGAACAGCGCGTTGCGGAAGCTGAACTGGACGGTGAACTCGATCTCGCAGGCGTCGGGGCCGAGCGGACGGAACAGCCACCGGTTATCGAGATCGCGCATCGGACCATCGATGTAGTGGACGCGGATTTCCGATGGACGGACCTTCTCCACGCGTGAGGTAAACTTTTCGCGCAGCGCCGAAAACCCCACCAGCATGTCGGCGATCATCTCGCTCTCGCTGTCCGAGCGGACGCGGGTTGCCACAACCCACGGCAGGAATTCGCTGTAGCGCGCGACGTCGGCCACCAGGTCGAACATCTGTTCGGCGCTCCACGCCAGATGCCGCACTTCGCGGATCGCCGGCATCGCTTCAGCGTGCCTGCCGCTGGGCCAGCTGCGCGGCGCGGGCGGCGCGCATCTGCCGGAAATCGTCGCCGGCATGATAGCTCGAGCGGGTCAGCGGGCTCGAGGCGACCTGAAGGAAGCCTTTGGCCCGGGCAATCGCGCCGAACGCGGTAAAGCCCTGCGGCGTAACGAAATCGATCACCGCAGCGTGTTTCGGGGTCGGCTGGAGATATTGCCCCATCGTCAGGAAATCGATCCCGGCGCAGCGCATGTCGTCCATCACCTGATGCACTTCGAGCCGCTCCTCGCCGAGCCCGAGCATGATCCCGCTCTTGGTGAAAATCAGCGGATCGTGGCGCTTGACCTCCTCAAGCAGGCGCAGCGAAGCGTAATAGCGCGCGCCGGGACGGATCGTGGGATAGAGCCGCGGCACGGTTTCGAGATTGTGATTGTAGACGTCCGGCCCGGCCGCCACGATCGCTTCGACCGCCGCCTGCATCTTGCCGCGGAAATCGGGTGTGAGGATTTCGATGGTAGTTGCCGGCGTGTTCCGGCGTAGCGCCTCGATCACCCGGACGAACTGCCCCGCCCCGCCATCGGGCAGGTCGTCGCGGTCAACCGAAGTGATGACGATATGCTCAAGCCCCAGCTTGGCCGCGGCCTCGGCGACATGTTCGGGCTCGCTCGGATCAACTTTGCGCGGCATCCCGGTCTTGACGTTGCAGAACGCGCAGGCCCGGGTGCAGACATCGCCCAAGATCATCACTGTCGCGTGCTTCTTGGTCCAGCATTCGCCGATATTCGGGCAGGCCGCTTCCTCGCACACGGTGTTGAGCCCAAGGTCGCGCATCAGCTGGCGGGTTTCGCCATAGCCCTTGCTGGTCGGCGCCTTGACGCGGATCCAGTCGGGCTTGCGCTGGCGCGCAGGCCGTTCGTCCGGCGCCGCGGTCTTGGCCGTTTCGCTGGAGGATTGATCTGCGGGCAACGCGGTCATCTGATTGGGCGCAAGGTCGCTCATCTGGCGCAGATAGGCGCTTCGCGTTTTGCTTGCCAGAGGCAATCGGTGCAGCCATGGATCGCGGCATGACCGATGGCCCTTCCCCTCAGCTTGACCGGCTGATCGCCGGGTACCGCCGCTTCCGCGAAACTGGCTGGTACCCGCGGCGCGAACGCTGGTCTGCCCTGCGCGAGGCGCAGCAGCCCGAAATCATGGTGATCGCCTGTTCCGACAGCCGGGTCGATCCCGCGCAGATTTTCGATGTCGATCCCGGCGAGATCTTTGTAGTGCGCAATGTCGCGGCGATGGTTCCGCCGTTCGAGACCACGCCCGGCCATCACGGCGTTTCCGCCGCGCTGGAATTCGCAGTGCAGGTCCTGCGGGTCAGGGAGATCGTGGTGATGGGCCACGGCATGTGCGGCGGCTGTCAGGCGGCGCTGACTCAGGAACTGCGCGGCGCCGAGCCAGGCGAAGGCGGCTTCATTGCTGACTGGATCGCCCTGCTCGACGAAGCACGAACCCCGGTTGCGGCGCGCTATGGCACCACCGGGCGCGTTGCAGAACGCGCGATGGAGCAGGCTGCAGTCAAGGCCAGCATTGGCAACTTGCGCACGTTCCCGTGCATCCAGCGCAAGGAAGAAACCGGCCACTTGCGGCTGACCGGCGCGTTCTTCGCGATTTCGGACGGGCTGCTGCACGTGCTTGATGAAACCGACGGCGAATTCCACCCGGTTTCGTGATGCAAAAAGGGCGGCTGTCGCCAGCCGCCCTATCGTGACTTGCTAATGGCCGCACGCCTTAGCCCGCGGGGGATTTTGCCTTCTCGTTGACATAGATCAGCCACAACTGGGCGATGGGCTTGCGCAAACCACCGACCTTGGCGAACGTTGCCTGAGCATCGGCCCATTTGCCCTGATCGGCCTGAGCGATGCCCAACCGGGTCAGCGCACGATCGGTGTCGATTGCGGGCTTGGTCGGATCCGGCTGCGCGGGCTTGGCCAGCAACATCTGGTAGAACGTTTCGGCGGTAGCCGCCTGATCATAGCTGAGGAACGCGTCGCCCGCCGCCATCACGGTTGCCGGGGTGGCCGTGGCGGCGCGCGCATCCTTGTCGAGCGAGGGGAGCGACGCCTTGTCGGCGGTGAGGCGAGCGGTCGCCTGCGTCTTCACGTCGGTCACGAACATGTCCGAGGTGCTGAGTTTGCCCGCGGTCATTCCCTTTTCGAGAATCTTGAGCACTTCGCCGGGCGAACGTCGCGCGTCGGCAGCTTGCAGATATTCGATGTAGTCGTTGGTTTCCATGAAGCTGTTGGTGCGATCAACCAGACGCATCAGATCGAGCGTTTCCTGCGCCTGGAACTTGCCGATTTCACGCAGCACGGCGATGGCGCCAGCCCAGTTCTCGGTGCTGGGATAATCGCGCACCAGAGCAGTTGAATAAATTTGCGCCTGATCGAGCAGCTTGCCCTTGTAAGCCACGCCCAAGCCGCGGCGATACCAGTTTTCCGGCGCAATCGTGCCGCCGGCCTTCTTGGATTCGATCGCCTGCATCAGGATCTTGAGCCCGTCGGCGGACTGATTGTCAGCAAAATAGGCTTCGGCCAGCATGGCCTCGGCATCGTTGTCTTTGTAGCCGGCGGCAACCGCCGCGGCCAGCGCGGTGCGCGCCGTTGCGTAGTCCTTGGTGCCGAACGCGGCATTGCCAAGATAGAACTGGAACTTGCCGACATCAGCGGGGGCCAACTTGCCGCTGGCCAGCGCGGCTTCAAGCCCGCGCCGCTGGATCGCGTTGTCCTTGAGGATCGAACCGAGCTGGATCGCGAACTGCCCGGCGACCAGCTTGTCGTCCGGCGTCTGCGCGGCGGCAAAGGCGGCTTCCAGCTTGGCCTTGGCCGCATCCGCAGCAGCCGTATCGCCGGCCTTCTTGGAGAGATCGGCTAGTTCCTTCTGCAGCGGCGCGGCAAGCGCGCGGAAGCCGTTGGAGAACTGCGGCGCGGCTTCCTTGGCCACTGCCGGTGTCGCGACCGTCACGGCGGCGCCGGCAACGCCGAGCGCGAGAGCCACGGACAGCGCGGCATTGCTCAGCAGTGCAGCGCGATTGCGGGAA
This sequence comes from Sphingomonadaceae bacterium, assembly GCA_947455865.1. Taxonomy (GTDB): domain Bacteria; phylum Pseudomonadota; class Alphaproteobacteria; order Sphingomonadales; family Sphingomonadaceae; genus Novosphingobium. The sequence goes on along the minus strand of CANGQZ010000165.1, from coordinate 949 downwards.
TATTTCGGGAACATGGGCCTTTCTTCTCCTTATTAGTGCCTGCAAAGCGATCTACCAGCCCCCTGGCCACTTTGCCTGCTATTACCCCAATGGCCGCCCACCAACGTGGTGCGGACATCCAGACATCCATCGCCGCAAATGGCCGGGATTTCCCATCTTGGCAACACTCTCGCAGCTATGCGCCAACGGTTGAACGCGGATTGAATGTCGCTTCACCTCGCCGTTCAGCTTGGCTGTATCAGGCGCGCCGCCCCTAGCGGAGTGATATGTGGAAAACGGCCCCTCCCGGGCCGCCCTGCCGGGGGTTCGGCTGGCCTTGCCGCACGCTTTGTCCTAGGGCCGCTGACACGCCTATTTCCCAGAACAGAAAAGACCTTACGCACACGTGAGCGACGATACCGCAATCCTCGACACCCCCTCCCCCATGGGCGAGTTCCAGCGCGTCGACATCGTCGACGAAATGAAAGCCAGCTACCTCGATTACGCGATGAGCGTGATCGTGGCGCGGGCGCTGCCCGATGTGCGTGACGGGCTGAAACCGGTACACCGCCGGATTCTCTTCGCCAGTCAGGAAGGCGGCTTCGTTGCCGGGCGTCCCTACCGCAAGTCGGCCAAGATCGTCGGCGACGTGATGGGCAATTATCACCCGCACGGCGACAGCGCGATTTACGATGCGCTCGCGCGGATGACGCAGGACTGGTCGATGCGCGTGCCGCTGATCGACGGTCAGGGCAACTTCGGCTCGATGGACCCCGATCCGCCCGCCTCGATGCGCTATACCGAGGCGCGGCTGGCCCGCGTCGCCAATTTCCTGCTTGACGATCTCGACAAGGATACGGTCGATTTCACGCCCAACTATGATGCCTCCGAAAGCGAGCCGCAGGTTTTGCCCGCGCGCTTCCCCAACCTGCTGGTCAATGGCGCGGGCGGCATCGCGGTCGGCATGGCG
>CANGQZ010000164.1 GCA_947455865.1 Sphingomonadaceae bacterium | reverse complement strand
CGGCAAGGGCGCGATCACCGTGGACGGCAAGATGGCCGAGCTGCTCCACCGCGACGAGGCGTTGCGCCTGGTGGCGCTGGCCCGACAGATCGCGGCGATGGAAATCGCCAGCGCCGGCTAGGCCGCCTGCGCGCCTTCGGCGGCGTAGCGTTTGCGCAGGACTTTCTTGTCGAGCTTGCCGGTGGCGGTGTGGGGGAGCGCGTCGACGAATTCAATGCGCTCGGGAATCCACCATTTCGCCACCCGCGCGGTCAGCCATTCGGTGATTTCGCCGGCGGTGACTGCGCTATCGTCATTTCGCACCACGACCAGCAGCGGACGTTCGCTCCAGCGCGGATCGGGGATGCCGATGGCGGCGGCCTCACGCACGCCGGGGTGGCTGGCCGCTTCGTTTTCGAGCTGGACCGAGGAAATCCATTCGCCGCCCGACTTGATCACATCCTTGCTGCGATCGGTCAGCGAGACATAGTGGAAGCTATCGACCGTGCCGACATCGCCGGTATCGAACCAGCCGCTGGCATCGAGCACATTGCCGCCTGCGCCGTTGAAATACTCACCGACGCAGGCGGGGCCGCGGACCATGATGCGGCCCGAGGTTTCGCCGTCATGCGCCAGCGAGACGCCGTCCTCATCGGCGATGCGCACTTCGCAGCCGTAGAACGGGACGCCCTGCTTGATCGCGTAATCGACCCGCTGTTCGCGGGTGAAATCCTCCATCCCGGGACGGATCACCGAGGTGGTGCCGAGCGGGCTCATCTCGGTCATCCCCCAGCCTTGGCACAGCGCGATGCCGAGATCATCCAGCGCCTCGGCCATCCAGCGCGGCACCGCGGCGCCGCCGATCAGCACGCGGCGCAGCTTGCCCACGCCCTCTTCACGCAGGCGGGCAATGACATCGATCCACACAGTGGGGACCGCAGCGGAGATGGTCACATCTTCCTGATGCATCAGCTCGCAGATGCTGGCCGCATCCATTTTCGGACCGGGCATGACCAGCTTGGCCCCGACCATCGGCGCGGCGAATGCGATCCCCCAGGCGTTGGCATGGAACATAGGCACGATCGGCAGCAGACAATCGACCGAACGCGCGCCGAACTGGTCAGCCCCGCCGGTGAGTACCGCGTGAAGCACGTTCGAGCGGTGCGAATAGAGCACGCCCTTGGGATCGCCGGTGGTGCCCGAAGTGTAGCACAAGCCGCAGGGGGCGTTTTCATCAAGCGCGGCGCGGGGCAGCGTATCGTCCTCGGCGGCGATCAGATCTTCATAGCAGAGCAGATCGAGGCTGCTCTGCGGCATGTGCGCTCGGTCAGTCAGGATCACCAGCTTGCGGCCGACCAGGCAGCGTTCGGCAAGGCGTTCGAGGATCGGCACGAAGGTGAGATCGGCGAACAGGATCCGGTCATCCGCATCGTTGATGATCCACGCCAGCTGTTCATCGAACAGGCGCGGGTTGAGCGTGTGGTAGATCGCGCCGATATGGGCGATGCCGTACCACAGTTCGATATGGCGCCAGGTGTTCCAGGCGAGAGTGGCGACCCGGTCTTCCGCGGCGATGCCGAGGCGCTTGAGCGCGGCGGCGCATTTGCGGCTGCGCACCGCGATCTCACCATAGTTGGTGCGATGGATCGGCCCTTCGACAGAGCGGGAGACCACCTCACGCGTGGGGTGGACCCGTTCGGCATGGTCCATGATTGTCCCGACCAGCAGCGGCCAGTCCTGCATCTTTCCGCGGATCATGCGCATGCTACCATCACCGGCATCCTCAGGCGCGGCCTGTTCCCGGCCGCCAAAGGTCCAGCATGGCACAGCGGCGCGGGGCGGCGCAAGGCGGGGCAACGGGGGTGGCGGGATCGGCAGCGAATCCGGCGGCAGCGACAAAGGCCGGGCTTGCAGCCCGGCCCGCCGCGCGGGCATTCAGGCCGGGATGCGAGCGACCTGTTCGAGCACCATGGCGGCGTGCTCTTTGCGGCAGATCAGCAGATCGGGCATGTAGACGTCCGCCTGATTGTAGACCAGCGGGCTGCCATCGATCCGCGAGCAATGCAGGCCGTGGGCGAGCGCGACCGCGACGGGGGCGCAGCTGTCCCATTCGTACTGCCCGCCGGAGTGGAGGTAGATATCGGCGTCGCCGAGGATAACCGCCATCGCCTTGGCCCCGGCCGAGCCCATCGCCACCAGTTCCGCGCCGATCGCTTCGGCGACGAGCGTGGCTTCGCGAGCCGGGCGGGTGCGGCTGACGACCATCCGCAGGCGGGCTGGCGGCGGCAGCACTGCGCGCGGCGCATCGCTGCGCAGGACAAGGCCCCTGCCCTGATCCGCCCCGGGCAGCGCGACCGCGCCGAGCGTGGCCACGCCATCGACCGCAAGGCCGACATGGACCGCCCAGTCAGCACGCGCCTCGCCATATTCGCGCGTACCGTCGACCGGATCGACAATCCACACGCGCGACATGGCGAGACGGGTGCCATCGCACTTCATTTCCTCGGACAAGAGGCCGTCCTCGGCGCGCTGTTCCCTGAGGGCGTGGACGAGGAACTGGTTGGCGGTGGCATCGCCCGCCGCGCCGAGCGCCTTGGGGGCGAACAGCGCGCTTTCGCGCACGGTGACCAGCAGGCGGCCGGCAACTTCGGCAAGGTGCGCGGCGAGCGCCGCGTCAGTCAGTTCCGCGCTCACCTCAGCGATCCCCCAGCAGGGCATCGACGATCAGCCGGGCGGCCTCTTCCGGGGTCGTCGTGGTGGTGTCGATGCGGATTTCGGGGTTGGCGGGGGCTTCATAGGGACTGTCGATCCCGGTGAAGTTCTTGAGGTTGCCGGCACGGGCCTTCTTGTAGAGGCCCTTGACGTCGCGTTCTTCGGCCACGGCAAGCGGGGTATCGATGAACACCTCGAAGAATTCGCCTTCGGGAATCAGGCTGCGGACCATCTCGCGCTCGGCCCGGAAGGGGGAGATGAACGCGGTGATGACGATCAGCCCGGCATCGACCATCAACCGCGCGACTTCGCCGACGCGGCGGATATTCTCGATTCGGTCAGCCTCGGTGAAGCCGAGATCCCTGTTGAGCCCGTGGCGGACGTTGTCACCATCGAGCAGGAAGGTGTGCCGGTTCATCCGGAACAGTTGCTTTTCGACGAGGTTGGCGATGGTCGACTTGCCCGAGCCGGAGAGCCCGGTGAACCACAGCACTGCGGGCGCCTGGTTCTTGAGGCCGGCGCGCGATTCGCGGCTGATGTCGAGCGCCTGCCAATGGACGTTCTGGGCGCGGCGCAAGCTGAAGTGCAGCATGCCGGCAGCGACCGTGGCATTGGTCAGTTTGTCCACCAGGATGAACCCGCCGAGCGTGCGGTTATCGGCGTAAGCCTCGAACACCAGCGGCTTGTCGGTCGCCAGTTCGGCCACGCCGATCGCGTTGAGCTCAAGCGTCTTGACCGCAACATGCTCCATCGTGTTGACGTTGACCGCATACTTGGGCTGCTGGACGGTGGCCGAAACGGTCTGGGTGGCGAGCTTGAGCCAATAGGCCCGACCGACGTGCAGCGCTTCCTCGTTGAGCCAGACCAGTGTCGCCTCGAACTGATCGGCGACTTCGGGCGGGGCATCGGCGGCGGAAATGACGTTGCCGCGCGAGCAATCAATCTCGTTAGCGAAACACAGCGTGACCGACTGGCCGGCGACAGCCTCGTCCAGATTGCCATCGAGCGTGACCACGCTGGTGACGGTGCTGGTCTTGCCCGAGGGCAGCACGCGCACCGCATCGCCGGGCTTGACCGAACCGGTTGCGATCAGGCCGGAGAAGCCGCGGAAATCGAGATTGGGGCGGTTGACCCACTGCACCGGCAGGCGGAACGGCTTTTCCGCATCGCGCGCCGAATTGACCTCAACCGTTTCGAGGTGATCGACCAGCGTCGGACCCGAATACCACGGCGTGTTGGCCGAGCGGGTGGTTATGTTATCGCCCTTGAAGCCCGAGATCGGCATCGCGGTGAAGCTATCGATCCCGATCGAGGCGGCAAACGCGGTGTAATCGGCAACGATGCCATCGAACACGGACTGATCATAATCGACCAGGTCCATCTTGTTGACCGCCAGCACGATGTTGCGGATGCCGATCAGGCGGCAGAGGTAGGAATGGCGGCGGGTCTGGACCAGCACGCCCTTGCGCGCATCAATCAGGATCACCGCGAGATCGGCGGTGGAAGCGCCAGTCACCATGTTGCGGGTATACTGTTCGTGCCCGGGGCAATCGGCGACGATGAACTTGCGCTTTTCCGTGTTGAAGAAGCGGTAGGCGACATCGATGGTGATGCCCTGCTCACGCTCGGCGGCGAGGCCATCGACCAGCAGCGCGAAATCGATCTCCTGCCCCTGCGTGCCGACTTTCTTGCTGTCACTCTCCAGCGCGGCGAGCTGATCCTCGAAGATCATCTTCGAATCGTAAAGCAGCCGGCCGATCAGGGTGGATTTGCCATCATCGACCGAGCCGCAGGTGATGAAGCGCAGCATGGTCTTGTGCTGGTGCTGATCAAGGTAGGCGTCGATATCCTCGGCGATCAGCGTTTCGGTGACATAGACGGGATCGGTGGTGGTGGCGTCCGCCATCAGAAGTACCCCTGCTGCTTTTTCACTTCCATGCCCGCGCCGCCGGCGTCCTTGTCGATCGCGCGGCCTTGCCGTTCCGAGGTGGTGGTGAGCAACGTTTCCTGGATGATTGCGGGGAGCGTCTTGGCGGTGCTTTCGACCGCGCCGGTGAGCGGATAGCAGCCGAGCGTCCGGAAGCGGATCGAGCGCATCACCGGCACTTCGCCGGGAGCGAGCGGGAAGCGGTCATCATCGACCATCAGCAGCATGCCATCACGCTCCACCGTCGGGCGCTCGTCGGCGAAATAGAGCGGGACGATCGGGACATTGTTGAGGTGGATGTATTGCCACACGTCAAGCTCGGTCCAGTTCGAGATCGGGAACACCCGGATGCTCTCACCCTTGTTCTTGCGCGCGTTGTAGAGGTTCCACAGTTCGGGCCGCTGGTTCTTCGGGTCCCAGCCGTGACTGGCGGTGCGGAAGCTGAAGATGCGTTCCTTCGCGCGGCTTTTTTCCTCATCGCGGCGGGCACCGCCGAACGCGGCATCGAAGCCGTACTTGTCGAGCGCCTGTTTGAGCCCTTCGGTCTTCCACATATCGGTGTGGAGCGGGCCGTGATCGAACGGGTTGATCCCGCGCTCGGCCGCCTCGGCGTTCTGGTAGACTAGCAGTTCCATCCCGCTTTCGCGCGCCATCTGATCGCGCAGCTTGTACATCTCCTGGAATTTCCAGGTGGTATCAACGTGGAGCAGCGGGAACGGCGGCGGCGAGGGATAGAACGCCTTGCGCGCGAGGTGGAGCATCACCGCGCTATCCTTGCCCACCGAATAGAGCATCACCGGATACTCAGCCTCGGCCACCACCTCGCGCATGATGTGGATAGCTTCGGCCTCGAGCCGTTCGAGGTGTGTCAGGGTCTTGATCATCACGGTCCCGTAGATCGGTTGCGGACGCCGGTTGTCACACAGTGCGGGCGCCCGCAAACAAGAAACTCTGGTGCAAGGCAGCGCAGGGCTTTAGCCGCCCCGCGCCTTCGCCATGGTGCATTGCACAATAGCTGCTGCGCCTGCGCGGGAAAGATTGCAAACGTGTGACCCGCCTCCGGAGTGGAGACGGTTGACCGGGGGTGCGGCCTGCCCGGCAGACAGCGCGTGGCAGAGTTGGGGCCCGCCGCTGACGCGGAGCAGCGTTAAGTCAGGCCACTCGCAACGAGGGTCAGGCGCCGGGCGACTGGAGTTCGGCGCAGGCCCGGGCGAGTTCATCGATGCGGAAGGTCTGTTCGAACACCAGCCCGTAACGCGGTGGGCGGCGCCAGCGGATTTTGGCGTGAAGCGTGGGCAGCACCGAGCATTCGATGCGGACCAGCTCATCGATCATCAGCCAGCCTTCGCACTCGAGCTGGGCTCCGCGCTGCGAGATGTTGCGCAAGGTGACCGGGGTGCGCATCGAGCCGGTGATCAACATAGCCGGGAATTCGACTGCGACGCGCGGCTGGCGGACCGGGAGATCGTTTTGCGAGCGGTTGAGCAGCAGCACGCAATCGATCTGATTGACGAAGGAGCAGCCGGCGGTATCGCCCTGCTGCCAGACCAGCTGGAGCGCGTGACGTTCTCCGGTATCGAATTCGATTTCGAGCTGGCGGTGATCGGGCAGCGGATGGAACAGGCGGATCCGCAGGCCCGATTCGGACACATCGCGCACCACGCAGAGATATTCGCGGCCATCGGCGATCAGTTTGCCGGGCCTGATCATCACAGTGACGCGGCCGGCACCGCGCCGGTGGGCGCTGCCTTCGGCGCCGGGCGTCAGCTCAGCTTCTGTTCTGGCAGGCTCGGCCATGTTTACGGTCCCCGTTTCCGTTGTTCCCGCCCGGCACCCCGACCGGGTTTGTTAGGAACAACCTTACTATCTCGGCAAGTCCTTAAGGTCGTGATCTGCCCCCTTCTGAGTGGCCCAATTTCTATTT
>CANGQZ010000163.1 GCA_947455865.1 Sphingomonadaceae bacterium | reverse complement strand
TGATTTGCCGATCTTGACGATCGGCGGCCCGCCATCGCCGGGCACCTTGATCGCGACGCAATCCGTGAACGTCCCGCCGATATCGACGCCGACAATATACCGCACGATTCAGGTCTCCCAACCTAGCTCGAATTTCCTTGGTCCGACAATTGGACCACGGCATCGTGGTCGGAAGGTCCGGCCCTGTCAAGACGGTCGGTGGCCACCGTTTGCGCGAATTGCCGAATGCGCGCCCGATGGATGCTCAGGCCAGCAGGGCGTCCAGCGCTCCGTCCACCACCACCACCGAACCGTTCATGAACGACCCGGCATCGCTCGCGAGGAGGATCACCGGCCCGACCAGTTCGTCCAGCGTGCCCAGTCGCCGCGCCGGCATCCGCGCGATCCGCTCAAGCCCGGCCGGGCTTTCGAAAAAGGCATCGTTAAGCTCGGTCTTGAACCAGCCCGGGGCCAGCGCGTTGACCCGGATGCCGTGCTGCATCAGGTCGATCGCCATCGACCGGGTGAGCTGGATCACCGCCCCCTTCGACGCGCAGTAGCTGGCCAGCCCGGGCTGGACCGCCAGCCCCAGCACCGATGCGACGTTGATGATCGAACCCGGCCGCTTGGCCGCGACCATCCGCCGCGCGGCGGCCTGGCCCACGTTCCACACCCCGCGGAAATTGGTATCCATCACCGCATCGCGCGCGGCGGCGTCGATCTTCAGGAAGTTGCGGGCATCGGTGACGCCGGCATTGCTGATGACGACATCGACCGTGCCGAACGCCGCCTCCGCCGCGTCGAGCGCGCGCTCGATGCTGTCCGGATCGGTGACGTCGGCCTGCGCGGCGATGGCGCTGCCGCCCTGCGCGGTGATCTCGGCAACAAGATCGGCGAGCCGGTCGGCCCGGCGCGCCAGCGCGACGATCCGCGCCCCCGCCCCGGCCAGCCCCAGCGCCAGCACCCGGCCGATCCCGCTGGAAGCGCCAGTGACCAGCGCGGTGCGCCCTTCGAGCGAAAACATCGCAGATTGCACGTCTTTCTCCTCAGTTCGGTTCGACGTCGGCAGGCGAAGCGTCGCCTAGCGCGTCCAGCGCCGCCCTCGCCGCTTGGCTAGGCGAAATCACGCCGGCCGACAAATCCGCGACGATTGCGGCGATGCGCGGATCGGCGCTCTCGCGCACCAGCGCGGCGGCCAGTTCGGCAACGTCTTCGGACAGCTTGAGCCGGGGGCTCGCGCCCTGCCCGGCCGCCGGGGGAGGCGGAGCATCGGCGAACCGGCCCTCGACCGCTTCGGCCAGCGCCGCCAGCCCCTCGCGGGTGAGCGTCGAGACCTTGAGCGCCCGGCGGCGCTCGTCATGGCCGCGATGGAGCAGCATCGCGCGCAAGTGGGTGATCGTCCGCTCGGCATCGGGCAGATCGGCCTTGTTGACCACCAGCAGGTCGGCGATCTCCAGCACGCCCGCCTTGATCGCCTGCATCTCGTCGCCCAGCCCCGGCGCGCAGACCACCAGCTTGACGTCGGTCAGTTCGGCCACCTCGACTTCGGACTGGCCGGTCCCGACCGTCTCGACGATGACGAAGTCCATCCCCGCCGCCGCGAGCAGGTCGATCACCGCGCGCGTGGTGCGGGTCACCCCGCCAAGATGGCCGCGCGCGGCGAGCGAGCGGATGAACACGTCGGGATTGGCGCTGTGCGCCGCCATCCGCACCCGGTCGCCCAGCACCGCCCCGCCGCTGACCGGGCTCGACGGATCGACGGTAAGGATACCGATCCGGGGATAGCGGGGCAGCAGATCGCCGATCAGGGCATTGATCAGCGAGGACTTGCCCGCGCCCGGCGGACCGGTAACCCCCAGCGTGCGGCACCGGCCACGCAGGCCGCGCACCGCCAGGCCCAGCTCGATCCCGGCCGCGGTGCGGTTCTCGATCGCGGTGATCGCGCGGGCTACGGCGAGCGAATCGCCGGTGCGGGCGCGCACGAGCAGCGTCGCGCCGTCGGGCCCGTGGCGGGCAGCGCTCAAGCGAGTCCCCGGTAGGTCCGCGACAGCCGCTCGAACGTCGCCACCACGTCGGCCATCGGCGCGCCGCCGCGGAAAATCTCCCGCACCCCGGCTGCCTCCAGCGGCGGAACGTCGAACGGACGGATGATCCCGCCCACCACCAGCGGCAGATCGGCAACCTCGCGCCGGGCCAGTTCGGCCACGATCTTCTGGGTCGTCTCGACCTGGCCGCCCGACATGAAGCTGATCCCGATCACGTCGACATCTTCCTGCAGCGCCACGGCAACCACGTCCTCGGGCTGCTCGTAGTCGATCAGCACGACCTCCATCGCCGCATCGCGTAGGGCCAGCGCGATCGTGGCGATGGCGCGGTCATGGCTGTCGATGAAGCTTTTCGTCAGCAGCACGCGGGGCCGGGGCGCGGTATCTTGCATCGCCATCGTCATCCTATTTGTTGCGACCGAACACGTCGTGAAGCACCGTCTGCATCTCGCCGAGCGTGGCGTCGGCATCGGCGGCCGCCACCAGCATCGCCATCACCGATCCGACCGCGCGGCCCGCGTTCACTTCGGCGCCGGCGCGGCGCAAGTCGTCCAAGGCGGCGGCGCAGCGCGCGTTGTCGCGCTGGGCCCGGTGGCGCTCGACATCGGCGATGGCCAGCCGCGCGGCTTCGGGATCGGGCTGGAACACCGCATAGTTCTCGGGCTCGTCGGTCGCGTATTTGTTGACGCCCACCATCGTGCGCGCACCGCTCTCGATCTCCTGGCGCCACTGGTAGGCGGCGGCGGAAACCTGCTGCTTGATCCAGCCGGATTCGATGCAGGCGATCAGGCCCCCGCGCTCGTCGATCTCGGCGATGATCGCGAACACCCGGCGTTCGATCTCGTCGGTCAGTTCCTCGACATAGAACGAACCGCCCATGGGGTCCGACACATGCACCGCGCCGGTTTCCTCGGCGATGATCTGGCTGGTGCGCAGCGACAGCGTCACCGCCTCTTCCGTCGGCAGCCCCAGCGCCTCGTCATAGGCGTTGATGGTCATGCCGTTCACGCCCGACAGCACCGCCGCCAGCGCGCCATAGGCATTGCGCACGAGGTTGTTGAGCGGCTGCTGCGCGGTCAGCAGCGAGCCCGCGGTCTGGGCATGGATCCGCGCCTGCAGCGCCCCGCTCTTGGTGCAGCCGAAGCGTTCGCGGTTGACCTTGGCGTAGACCCGCCGCAGCGCGCGCGTCTTGGCGATCTCCTCGAAGAAGTTCTCGCCATAGCGCACATGGAACCCGAACCGCGGCACCACCGTATCGAGGTCGATGCCCAGCTTCACGCACTCCTCGTTCACCGCGATGATCGCCGCGATCGAATAGGCCACCGCCTGGACGTTGCTGGCCCCGGCCTCGCAGATGTTGTGCTCGCTGATCGTCAGCGTATTCCACAAGGGCACGTGCCGGGCGCAATAGGCGGCAATGTCGGCGATCAGGCGATAGCTGCCCCGGGGGGAGAAATTCGTCCCGCCGCTGTGGCCGAAGAAATCCCAGATGTAGTTGGTGACGTTGCCGCCCAGCTTGTCGAACGCGAAGCCCCGCCGCTTGGCCGCCGCGAGATAGAGCGCCAGCATCCCGGGCGAGCCGGCGTTGAGCACCATCGAAACGGTGGTGCGCTCCAGATCCTTGCCGTCGAGCAGGATCTCGTAGTCGCTCGCCTTGCACACCGAGATGCCGCAATCGCCGATGCTGCCGCGCACCCCGGGGTAATCGGGATCGTAGCCCATCGAGGTCGGCATATCGAAGATGAAGTTGTAGGCCTCGCGGTCGAAATAGCCTTTCGAGCCGCCCTGCTCGAGCAGCAGGTCCATCCGCTCGCGGGTCTGGGCGGGCAGGCCGTAGCCGATGATCTGCAGGTCCATCCACGGCTGGTACTGGTAATGGATCGGATAGATGCCGCGCGTGTAAGGATACTGCCCCGGCATCTCCGCCGGCGCACCGTGGCGGTCCAGCCCGCCGTAGACCGGATCGAGCTCGACGCCCGAGCGGTTGCGCGCGGCGAAATTGCGATCGGCATAGCGCGCCGCCACGGCACGCTGCCACTTCGCATAAGGGCTGTCGGCAGCCTCGGCCTGTCCGGTGGTCATGTTGCTGCGATGTCCTGACGTTCCAAACCCAAGTCACTTGCGCGCCCGAATCGGCCTGCGTTGCGTCGCCCGGCGGGCGCGGGCCTGCGCGCGCGAACCCGCCAGCCGACCGGACCAGATCCGCTCCGACGCCGCCCGGAGTTCTATGGTCTAATAATTGGATTGTCCAGACCGGGCGTCGGCCTGCCTCAGCCGATCTGCTCTGCCGGCACCTGATCAGCCGCCTGCGGTCAGCCCGCGCACGAACGGGATCAGCCCGGTCTGGCGCGCCCGGCGCATGCGCTCGGCGGCGAGGATCTGGCAGACCTTGGCGAAGCACTCGTCGATGTCGTCATTGACGATGACATAGTCATAGCCGTCCCAGTGGCTGATCTCGGCCTGCGCCCGGGCCATCCGCGCGGCGATCACTTCGGCGCTGTCGGTGCCGCGCCCGGTCAGCCGGCGCTGCAGTTCGCTCAGGCTGGGTGGCAGCAGGAACACGCGGACCACGTCGGTCTCGGCCTTCTGGTAAAGCTGCTGGGTGCCCTGCCAGTCGATATCGAACAGGAAATCCTGCCCGGCTTTCAGCCCCGCCTTGATCTGCGCCTTGGGCGTTCCATAGCAATGGCCGAACACCCGCGCCCATTCCATGAACGCGCCTTCCTCCACCATCCGGTCGAACCCCGGCTGGTCGGAGAAGATATAGTCCGCCCCATCAACCTCGCCGGGGCGAATCGGCCGGGTGGTAACCGAAACTGACATGCGTATCTCTGCGTCGTGCTCCAGCATCCGGCGCGCGATCGTGGTCTTGCCCGCGCCCGAGGGCGAGGACAGGATGAACATCAGGCCGCGGCGGTGCAGGGTGTCGGAAGCCATGATCGCCCATGGCGCAGGCAGCGGGCGCGAATCAAGGGCGCATCGGGAACTTCTCAACCGCTGCGCCGCAGCGGCTCAGCCGTCGGAGCCCTTTGCGGCCTGTTCGTCGAGCTTCTGCTGCCCGGACAGCGCCGCCTTCCGGCCCTTGCGCCGATCGTACAGCGTCTTGGCGAGCATCCCACCGCCGACGATAATCGCTCCGGGGACCGAACGCGTGGCGATGCGCGCCAGCGCGGTACCGACCAGCGTCTGCGTCATCGACCGCCCCTTGATCACCCGCTTTGCCTTCGCCGCACCGGTCGCCTGTCCGAGAATCCCGGTCTCGACCGCGCGCTTCAGCAGCGCGCCGCCGCCGCGCAGCGCGATATCGGCAAGGACCATGTTGCTCATCGGATTGGGGGTCGGTCCGGTGGTGGCACCATTGGCATCGGACCCGGCCTCGACTTTCTCGGGAGCAGCGGAACGCCGCTTGCCCAGCAGCGGGGAAGCACTCTTGCGGAAAATCCCCATGCGCTTGCCCTTTGCCTGTCCGGTCACTTCTTCCGGTTGAAGTCGACCGTTACCACGTTTGAACCATCTTCCCCGGCAACGCGGGGTTCTGCCCCCGGTTCCGCTCCCGCCTCGGGGCGGTCGTTCTCCGGCTCATCGTGCGGCTCGGGGGCGAGATCGCCGACGGTGGCCTGGAACTGCAGCCCGAAATCGACCGCCGGATCGACGAAGGCGGTGATCGCGGCGAACGGAATGACCAGCTTGGCCGGAACCTGATTGAATGACAGGCCCACCGAAAAGCTGCTCTCGCCGACCATCAGGTCCCAGAACTTGTTCTGGAGCACGATGGTCATCTCGTCGGGGAAGCGTTCCTTCAGGTGGCGCGGGATATCGACCCCGGCGGCCGCGGTCTTGAAGGTGATGTAGAAGTGATGGTTGCCCGGCAGCGTGCCGCCGGTCGCCTCGATCTCGCCGAGCACGCGGCCAACCACCGCGCGCAGCGCCTCCTGCACGATCTCGTCGTAGGGGATCAGGCTTTCGGGTGCTTCGCTCATCGCGCCCTAAGTGGCGACGCCGCGCCGGATGGTCAAGCATCCAATGCCCGGCTTGCACGCTTTGCCACCGGGTCTATAGGCGCGGGAGCCAAGGATCAGTGACATGCGCATAGCCCGGATCGCCCGCAAGACTCACGAAACCGCCATCGACGTCGCGGTGAACCTCGACGGCACCGGCGTTTACGAGGTTTCCACCGGAATCGGCTTTCTCGATCACATGATCGAGCAGTTCTCGCGCCACTCGCTGATCGACGTGACCTGCAGGATCGTCGGCGACCTCCATGTCGACCAGCACCACACCACCGAGGATTCGGCGATCGCCATCGGCCAATGCATTGCCGAGGCGCTGGGCGACAAGGCCGGGATCGGCCGCTATGGCCAGGCCTATTCGCCGATGGACGAAGCTCTGGCGCGGGTGGCGCTCGACATTTCGGGGCGGCCGTTCCTGGTGTGGAAGGCCGGCTTCACCCAGCCGCGCCTCGGCGAGATGGACACCGAGCTGTTCGAGCACTGGTTCCACTCGATCGCGCAGGCGGTGGGGATCACGC
>CANGQZ010000162.1 GCA_947455865.1 Sphingomonadaceae bacterium | reverse complement strand
GCGCCGCGCCTGCTGAAACCGTGGTGATCCGCGAAAGCCGCAGTGGCGGCGGCGCTGGCTGGATCATCGCGATCGTGCTGATCCTTGCGCTGGTTGCCGGGCTATGGTGGATGAACCAGGCAAACTCACGCCAGTCCGCTCGGGACAATGCAATCACCCACGCCGCCGACACGGTGAACGACACTGCCAAGGATATCGGCAGCGCAGCCAAGGATGTCGTCGACGACGCGGCCAAGCGCTGAACCGGCCGCGTTTGATCGGAGCGGCTGGCACCCTGGCAACGTGCTGGCGCTCCGATCGCGTCGCGATCGTGTGCTATGATCACCTCAATCTCACCGTCACCGCAGACTTGACCTGGGGTTCCGCTTCCCAGGGAGGGTCAGCTGCCTGTAAATCCTTCCGACAAATCTTCCCGAAAATCCGTTGGATTCCTTGGAATTCGCCGTTTCCGGCCACGCGCGGGCCCTGTCAGATTTACCGACAATTTACCCATTTGTCCTAGGCCGGGGTTGACCGCCGGGACGTGCCGGGCGGGCAGGGCGGCATTGCCGCAGGGCGGGTATGGTTCGGCTGTTCAAACACTATATCCCGCATGCAGTGCTGCTGCTGGGGTTGTTCGATCTGGCACTGCTGGCCGCCAGCGCCGAACTGGCATGGCGAATTCGAGCCGGGCAGATCGGCATGATCGCGGGATCGCCGTTCGCACGCACGGAAATGCTGGCCGTTTTCATCGGGGTCATGCTCACCGCGATGATCTCGATCGGGGTCTACGGCTCGGAAGCGCTGCGCTCGCTGCGCTATGCCGGGGCGCGGATTCTGGTGGCGGTGTCGCTGGGGATCATCGGCCTGTCGTTTGTCGATTGGTTGATGGGCGGGAGCCATTTCTGGCGCTCGACGCTGGCTTACGCGATGGGTCTCACCATCCTGTTGCTGATGGCCAACCGGCTGATTGTCGGCGGCATTCTGGGCGCGCATGCCTTCCGCCGCCGCGTGCTGGTGCTCGGCGCCGGCCACCGCGCCGATCGGCTGCGCCAACTGGGCGAGCGGCCCGAAAGCGGGTTCGTGATCGTCGGTTATATCGGGATGAGCGATCAGCGCCCGGTGATCGAGGAAGCGATCAACCGCAGCGCGATCCACAACCTGACCCGCTTCGTCGAGAACCTCGGGGTCAGCGAAGTCGTGCTCGCGCTGGAAGAGCGGCGCAATTCGCTGCCGCTGCACGATCTGCTGCGGATCAAGACCGCCGGGGTCCACGTCAACGATTTCTCCAGCTTCATCGAGCGGGAGACCGGCCGGGTCGATCTCGATACGGTCAATCCCAGCTGGCTGATTTTCTCCGACGGCTTCTCCTCGGGCCGGGCGGTGTCGAGCGTTGCCAAGCGGATGTTCGATGTGCTGGCGAGCATGATCCTGCTGATGCTGACGTTGCCGGTGATCGGGCTGTTCGCGCTGTTGGTGAAGCTCGACAGCCGCGGCCCGGCCTTCTTCCGCCAGACCCGCGTGGGGCTCTATGGCCAGCCTTTCGCGCTGATCAAGCTGCGCTCGATGCGGGTCGATGCCGAAAAGGCCGGGGCGCAGTGGGCGAGCAAGGACGATCCACGCATCACCCGCATCGGCCGGTTCATCCGCAAGGTCCGGATCGACGAATTGCCGCAGGCATGGAGTGTGCTCAAGGGCGAGATGAGCTTCGTCGGTCCGCGCCCCGAGCGCCCCGAGTTCGTCTCTGATCTGGAAGAGCAGCTGCCCTATTATGCCGAGCGGCACATGGTGAAGCCGGGGATCACCGGCTGGGCGCAGATCAATTACCCTTATGGCGCCTCGATCGAGGATTCGCGTCACAAGCTCGAATACGATCTCTATTATGCCAAGAACTACACCCCATTCCTCGATCTGCTGATCCTGCTGCAGACCTTGCGTGTCGTGCTGTGGCACGACGGGGCGCGTTGAGATGAGCCCGGGCTGGCTCCTCACTGCGGAACTCACGCACCTCGCCGGCGCCTGCGCGGCGGTGATGCTGGCGGTGTGGGTGGCCGGGCGGCGCGCGCTGGTCGGCCCATCGGGCAACGCGCTGGTGGTTGCGCTGGTGATGAGCGCGGTGTGGGCGCTGACCATCGCCGCCACCGGCGTGAACAGCGCGGCGGCGCACATTGCCGAATCGGGCCGCAATCTGGGTTGGCTTTTCGTGATCTACCGGCTGTTCAGCGGTGACGGACGGCACATGCTGGTCCGCCCGATCCGCCCGGTGATGGTCTCGCTCGCCGCGATCGAGCTGTTCCATACCCTGCTGATGACGATTGGGCTGGCCGGCCAGTTCCCTGCTTCGGCGCAGAACACCTTGTTCCACATGACGGTGATGTTCCGCCTGATGATGGCGATCGGCGGGCTGGTGCTGCTGCACAACCTCTATGGCGGCGCCTCGCAAGTGGCCCGCGCAGTGCTGCGCTGGCCGACTGCTGCGTTGGGCGTGATGTGGCTGTTCGATCTCAACCTCTACACTGTCGCATATCTCACCGGCAGCTGGCCGGACGAACTTGCCGCCTTGCGCGGACTGATCCTCGTCGCCGGTATATGCACGCTGCTCCCGGGGCTGACCTATCGCCGCGCCGAGTTGCGCTTCAGCCCTTCGCGCGCGGTGGCGTTCGAGTTCGCGTCGCTGCTCGGCATCGGGCTCTACCTGCTCGGCATGATCCTGTTGGGCAAATGGCTCGCCTATGTTGGCGGCGAGTTTGCGCGGATGTTCCAGTTCGGCTTTCTCATCGCCGGGATTACGGCGGCGCTGCTGATCCTGCCGTCCAAGCGGCTGCGCGGCTGGCTCAAGGTCACGCTGGTCAAGCACCTGTTTCAGCACCGTTATGATTATCGCGCCGAATGGCTGCGCTTCAACCGCACCATCGGCCGCGGCAGCGCCAGCGGCAGCGGCGGCTCGGCGCTGGAGGAACGCGCGATCCGCTCGCTTTGCGACATCACCGATAGCCCTGCCGGCCTGCTTCTGGTGCCGGGCGAGAACGGCGATCTCGAACTGGCTGCACGCTGGCAGTGGCCCACCGCCGAAGTGCCCGCCCCGGCGCTGCCCGAGGGCGCTGCCGCGTTCTTCGAGCGTGAAAGCCACATTGTCGATCTCGATGCGGTGCGCGAGGGGATCGACCGCGAGGGCGAGGCGGCGATCGTCCCGCACTGGCTGCGCAGCGAACCGCGCGCATGGGCGCTGGTGCCCCTGCTCCACTACGAGCGGCTGCGCGGGGTGATCATGCTCGCTCGCCCGCCAGTGACGCGCACGCTCGATTGGGAGGATTTCGATCTGCTGCGGGTCGTCGGCCAGCAGCTCGCCAGCTATCTGGCTGAGCACGTCGGGCAGGATGCGCTGGCGGAAGCAGCGCGGTTTGACGAATTCAACCGCCGCATCGCCTTCGTGATGCACGATATCAAAAACCTTGCCAGCCAGTTCAGCCTGCTTGCCCGCAATGCCCAGCATCATGCTGAAAACCCGGCGTTCCGGGCCGACATGATCATCACCCTGACCAATTCGGCGGAAAAGCTTAATGCGCTGATCGCCCGGCTTTCGCGCTATGGCAAAGGCAGCGGGGATGCCCCGGCCGAATTCGATGTGGCCGATGTGGTGCGCAGCGTTGCGGGCCAGTATGGCGAGCAGCCGGTGGTGGTCACCGAGTGCCAGCCCGGCTTGATCGAAGCCAGCCGCGATGCGCTCGAACAAGCGATGCTCCACCTTGTCCAGAACGCGCTCGATGCCTCGCGGCCCGGCTCGCCGGTGTTCCTGATGCACACCATCGAAGGCATCCATGCCCGCATCGAGGTGATCGATTCGGGCAGCGGGATGAGCCCCGAGTTCATCCGCACCCGCCTGTTCAAACCGTTCGTTTCATCCAAGCCCGGCGGCTTCGGGATCGGTGCCTGTGAAGCGCGCGAGCTGATCCGCGCGATGGGCGGACGGCTCGATGTCGAAAGCCGCGAAGGGCTTGGCTCCCGCTTCATCATCCGCATCCCGCTGAGCGCGTCGGGCGATCTCGCTATCGCTGCCAGCCCGGAACAGAAAGTCGCATAATGGCCGAAACCAAACCCAGACTCCTCGTGGTCGAAGACGACGCCGGCCTTCAGGCCCAGCTCAAATGGGCTTACCCCGATTTCGAGGTGACCGTGGCTGGTGACCGGGCTTCGGCGATCGCCGCACTGCGCTCTGAAGAACCGCCGGTGGTTACGCTCGATCTGGGCCTGCCGCCCGATCCCGACGGCACCAGCGAAGGCTTCGCCGTGCTCGATGAGATCATGGCGCTCAAGCCCGATACCAAAGTGATCGTCGCCACCGGCCACGGCGCGCGGGATAGCGCGCTGCAGGCGATTTCGTGCGGGGCTTACGATTTCTACCAGAAGCCGGTCGATATAGACGCGATCGGGCTGATCGTTCGCCGTGCGCTCGCGCTGCACCGGATCGAGGGCGAAAACCGCCAGCTGGCTGCCAAGGCCGATGGCAATCACAAGGTGCTCGGACGGCTGATCACCTCCGCGCCGGAAATGGTCAAAGTCGCGCGCACAATCGAGCGCGTGGCCAACACCAACGTTTCGGTGATGCTGCTCGGCGCGAGCGGCACCGGCAAGGAATTGCTGGCACGCGGGCTGCACGAGGCGAGCGACCGCGCCGACGGGGCGTTCATCGCCATCAACTGCGCGGCGATCCCCGAAACCCTGCTTGAAAGCGAGCTGTTCGGGCATGAGAAGGGGGCGTTCACCGGCGCGGTCAAGACTACCGAGGGCAAGATCGAGCAGGCCAACGGCGGCACCCTGTTCCTGGACGAAGTTGGCGACATTCCGCTGCAGCTGCAGGTCAAGCTGCTGCGTTTCCTGCAGGAACGGGTGATCGAACGGATTGGCGCGCGGCGCTCGATCGATGTCGATACGCGGATCGTCTGCGCCACGCACCAGAACCTCGAGGCGATGATCGCCGATGGCCGGTTCCGCGAGGATCTTTACTACCGGCTCGCCGAAATCGTGGTGAAGATCCCCAGTCTGGCTGAGCGGCCGGGCGATGCCACGCTGCTCGCCAAAGTGTTTCTTCAGCGCTTTGCCCGCGAGATGAACCCGCAAGTCAAAGGCTTTGCCGCCGATGCCCTGACCGCGATCGATAGCTGGCCGTGGCCGGGCAACGTGCGCGAACTGGAAAACCGGGTGAAGCGTGCGGTGATCATGGCCGATGCCAAACTGGTTGGCGCGGCCGATCTCGATCTGGGCGCGCCGGCCGAGGATGCGGCGCAAACGCTTAATCTGAAGGCCGCGCGCGAAACCGCCGACCGCAAGGCGATCCGCCATGCGCTGGCGCGCAGCGAAGGCAACATTTCCAGCACCGCCAAACTCCTCGGGATCAGCCGGCCGACGCTGTACGACCTGCTCAAGCAATATGATCTGCACGCCTGACCGGCGGACCAGCCTGCGCCTTTGCGCTGCGCTGGCGCTGGTGCTGGCGGCACCGGGCGGGGCGGCGCCCAAACTCGCCGAAACGCTGGTGCGCGATGCCCATGTTGCGCTGGCGCGCGGCGATGGCATCGCCGCCGAAGCGGCGCTGACAAAGGCGCTTGGCGCCGGGGCCACGCGTGACGCCATCGCGGCGCGGATGGGCGAGGCGTTTCTCGATCAGGGCGATCTGGTGAAGGCGCGCGAATGGCTCGGCCCGGCGCGTTTCCCGCCCGGCGAGGCCGCGCATGGCTTGCGGATGCTCGGCCGGCTGGAACTGGCCGAACGGCATTTTCCCGAGGCCGGGGCTGCATTTGACCGGGCGCTGGCGCTGACCCCCGACGACAGCCGGCTGTGGGTCGATATTGCCCGGCTGCGCTATGGCGGCGGGCAACAGATCGAAGCCATTGCGGCGGCGGACAAGGCCGTGCGGCTCGATCCCGGCAATGTCCGCGCGCTCGAATTCCGCGGGATGCTGGTGCGTGATCAGTTTGGGCCGGCGGCGGCGCTGCCATGGTTCGAAGCGGGGCTGCTCAAGAAGCCTGATGATGTCGCGCTGCTGGGCGAATATGCCGCGACGCTGGGTGAGCTGGGGCGGGCGCGCGAAATGCTCACCGTCACCCGGCGGATGATCGAACTGGCGCCACGCAATCCGCGAGCGTTCTTTCTGCAGGCGGTGCTGGCGGCGCGAGCGGGCAATCTTTCGCTGGCGCGCAGCCTGCTCAGTCGCACTGACCGCGCGCTGATCGACATGCCGGCGGCGATACTGCTCGACGGGGTGCTGACGCTGGAGGCCGGCAATGCCAATCTGGCCGCAGACCAGTTCGAACGGCTGGTCCGGGCGCAGCCACAAAATCAAACCGCGCGGCAGCTGCTGGCGCGCGCCCTCTATGCCGCCGGCGAGCGGCAGGAGCTGCTTGATCGCTTCGCTGGCGAGGCGGCTCGCGCCGATGCTTCGCCTTATTTGCTGACGCTGCTGGCGCGTGCTGCCGAGGATCTCGGGCGGCGCGATCTGGCCGCACCGCTGCTCGACCGGGCTGCTGCCGCCGGCGCGCCGCCGCTGCTGCCGGCTGCCGAAACCACTTCGCTGACGGTGCTGGCACCGCGCTAT
>CANGQZ010000161.1 GCA_947455865.1 Sphingomonadaceae bacterium | reverse complement strand
GTGCTTGCGCTGCCGGCCGAGGGCATTGGGATTATCGATGCACTGGTTGGAATCGGATTCGCTGCCAGTCGCGGCGATGCCAAGCGCCTGATTGCCGGGGGCGGTGCTCGAGTCGATGGCGAGGTGGTGCTCGACGAAGCGCATCTGATCCCTGGCGGGGTTGAAGCGCGCGTGTCCGCCGGCAAGAAAAAGCATGGGATTCTGCGGTCTGTGTGAGTTTTCTCAACAGGTTAATCGATTGCTGCGGCAATACTTTGCCGGCGAGTTTACCCTTTCTTCGGCTTTCAGCGGCAAAATCATGCCGGTGTTATCCGAGAAAGGGTCGGGCCGTTAAAATGGGTTCAGGTGCACAGCTTTCCGTCACCGACATGCGTCGGTTGACCCGGCACCCGGTTGATTTCCGGGTGATCGGCGAACATCGCCAGCGCGGCGATGTGCACCTTCATATCGTAAACCTTTCAGCCCACGGCTTCATGGCGCAGCACGAGCCCGAGCAAAACAATCTCGATCTAACCCGCGGCGAACGGGTGGTGGTCCGTCTGCCCCACGTCGGCAAGATCGAAGCGCACCTCATCTGGTCGACCGGCGACCGAGCCGGATTCCAGTTCGAGCGGATCATTCGCGCTGCGGACTTCGTCGGGCTGATCGATACGCTCCAGCCCAACCCACGCCTGCGCGGTCGCCGCTAACCGGACCAGCCGGAGTTTAGGCGTGCAAAGGATTGCTCGCCTTGGCAAGTGCGGTAGGCCCTGCCACACGGTCGAGCGTGCCCAGCCCTCCCTTCGAACCCACCTCACCGCTGCAAGTCCCGGACTATCGCCGGTTCTGGCTGACCCGGATCTGTTCCATGCTGGCGAGCACCGGCATTGCGGTGGTGCTGGGTTGGCAGGTCTATGATGTTGCGCGCGCAGATTATGGCATGTCGCCGGGGCAAGCGGCATTCCAGCTCGGGCTGGTCGGTCTCGTTCAGTTCTTGCCGCTGTTCGTACTGGCCCCATTCGCCGGTTTGATCGCCGACCGGCTTGACCGGCGGAAGGTCGGGGCGTTTGCCATCGGCGTCGATCTCGTCATGGCGCTGGCGCTGGCGCTACTGACCTCATTCGATCAGCTCAGTCTGCCTGCGCTATTCCTGCTCGGCTCGCTGAATGGTGTGGCGCGGGCGTTTTTCTCGCCGGCATTCGGGGCAATGATCGCCAATATCCTGCCGGCCAATCTTATCCCCAAGGCGATCAGCCTCAACTCGCTGGCGATGCAGGGCGGAATGGTAATCGGCCCCGCACTTGGCGGGCTACTGTATGCCCTTGCCCCTTCGGCCACCTACTGGTTTGCGGCCGGGCTGTTCGCCGTCGCTACGCTGGCGTTGCTGTCAATCAAGCCAATGCCGCGCACGGCGCTGCAGCGCGATGTCCATCCGCTGCGCCAGATTGCCGACGGTTTTGCATTTGTCCGCTCCGAGCGCCTCCTGCTCGGCTGCGTCACGCTCGATCTGTTCGCGGTGCTGCTGGGCGGCGCCACTGCGCTGCTGCCGGTCTATGCCCGCGATATCCTGACATGGGGCGGCCACCCGGTCGGGCCGCTCGGGCTGGGCCAGATGCGCGCCGCCCCGGCGGCGGGGGCGGTGGCGATGGCTCTGCTGCTCTCGGCCCGCCCGGTGACCAGCAACGTCGGGGTCAAGATGCTTTGGGCGGTGGTGGTGTTCGGCGCGGCGACGGCGGTTTTCGGGCTTTCGCGCGATTATCTTCTCTCGCTGGCGATGCTGGCGCTGCTAGGCGCGGCGGACATGGTCTCGGTGTTTATCCGCAACTCGCTGATCCAGCTCAACACCCCTGATGCAATGCGTGGCCGGGTCGGTTCGATCTCTGGCCTCGCAATCTCCGCCTCTAACGAACTGGGCGAAATGCAATCGGGCGTGGCGGCAGCCTTGCTCGGCGCCACGGGCGCGGTTGTGTTCGGCGGCGTCGGTGCGGTAGTGATCACGGCTGCGTGGGCCTTGCTGTTCCCTGAACTGCGCCAGTCCCGAACTTTTTCAACTCGATATTCTTCACCGAAGGAGCCAGCGACATGAAAGCGGATTCCATCCTCGCGACCATCGGAAATACGCCGCATGTGCGTCTGTCCCGCCTGTTTCCCGACCACGAGGTATGGGTGAAGAGCGAGCGTGCCAATCCCGGCGGCTCGATCAAGGACCGGATCGCACTGGCCATGATCGAGGCAGCCGAAGCCGATGGCAGCCTGACCCCCGGCGGCACCATCGTCGAGCCGACCTCAGGCAACACCGGGATCGGCCTGGCCATGGTCGCAGCGGTCAAGGGTTACCGCCTTATTCTGGTCATGCCCGAATCAATGTCGTTGGAACGCCGACGGCTGATGCTGGCTTATGGCGCTTCGTTCGATCTTACTCCGCGCGAAAAGGGGATGAAGGGCGCGATCGAACGCGGCAAGGAACTGCTCGCCGAGATTCCCGGATCGTGGATGCCCCAGCAGTTCGAGAACCCGGCCAACATTGCCATTCACGTGAAGACCACGGCGCAGGAAATTCTCGCCGATTTCGCCGATGGTCCGATCGACGTGATGATAACCGGGGTTGGCACCGGCGGCCACCTCACCGGCTGTGCGGAAGCGCTGAAGGCGGTCTGGCCGGGGCTCAAGGCCTATGCCGTCGAACCTACGCTGTCGCCGGTGATCTCGGGTGGCCAGCCCGGGCCGCATCCGATTCAGGGGATCGGCGCCGGGTTTATTCCGGGCAACCTCCATACCCAATCGATCGACGGAGCCATTCAGGTCGATCCGGCCGATGCCAAGGAATGGGCCCGCCGCGCGGCGCGCGAGGAAGGCATGCTGGTGGGGATCAGTTCAGGCGCTACGCTCGCCGCGATTGCGCAGAAGTTGCCCGCTCTTGCTCCCGGCAGCCGGGTGCTAGGGTTCAATTACGATACCGGAGAACGTTATCTGTCAGTGCCGGATTTCCTCCCTGAGTGAGCGTGCTCGAGCCGCTCGTCTACGGTGATCGCGGGACTGCGCTGACCGGGCTGCTCGCGCGCCCGGCAGGAGAGCCTCGCGCCGCCATCGTGATCTTCCCGACCATCGCAAACATCAACGCGCCGATGGAGCGGCGCGCCGCGATGCTGGCGGAGCAAGGTTTCGTCGCACTAATCGCCGACTTCTACGGCGAACCCGTCGCCAGTTTCGAGGCATCTTTCCCTCTGGCCGAGAAACTGCGCGGCAATGTCGATCATTACCGCGCCCGGCTCTCGGCTGCGATCGCCGCGCTGCGCAGCCACGAGGCTGCGGCAGGACTGAATCTCGCCGCAATCGGTTACTGCATGGGTGGGCAAGCCGCGCTCGAAATGGCGCGCGCAGGGGAAGGCTTGGCCTTCGTCGCCAGTTTCCACGGTATCCTCGCCAGCGGACGCCCCGCCACCGCCGATACACCGATCGGCCCGCGGGTTCTCGTCTGCCACGGCGATGCCGATCCGCTGATCCCGCGTGAACAGGTTCTGGCATTATGGCAGGAAATGGATACGGCCCGGGCAGATTGGCACTTCCATTCCTATGGCGGGGTCAGGCATGGCTTCACCGATCCGGGCAGCGATGCGCGCGGGTTGGCGGCGATCGGATATGATGCGAGCGCGGACCGCCAATCATGGGCGGCTTTGATGGCATTTGCCGACGAGATTTTCGGCCGCTGACTCGGTCATCGCGCGGCGGTCTGCTAACAGCGGACCGACCGAACCGGAGATTTCACAGTGACTAGCGCTTCCGAGAGACTTTCCGCGGCCGCGCGGGAACTGCTCGATCCGCGTCTGGGCGGTGCGCCCGATGTCGTCACGGCCGGCCGGTTGCCGCAGGGCGATACGCTGACTGCCACCGCCGCGCTTCTAGGCAACAAGATCAATACTCGCCCGCTGCTTGCCGATCCTCGTTTCCTGAAGGCGGTCGAGGTAGCCGGGCTCGTGTTCGTCTTCCGCCACGGTGTGATGGTCAGTTTCGGCAGCGGCACCGGCGATGCCGCGCTGGCTGCGGCCCTGCGCGAGCATGTGCTTGAAAGCGGCGAAATGGAAGAAACCGAGTCGGCACTGGTCCAGATCGGCCGCGGTGACAAGGACCGGATCGGCGAGGACGGGGAGATCTTCGTTACCGACGATCAGCCCGAACGCTTCATGTTGATCGCCACCGTGCTTTCGCGCAGCGTGCTGCTGGCGCACGACGAAGTACTGGTCGCGGCGGCTTTCGAGCAGACCCAGCCGGTGGTGCAGGATCTGAGCAGCAACGGCCGTGCCCGCCTGCCGATCCGCGAAGTGATGAAACTCGCCGGATCGGTACTCGCCGCGCGCCACCGCCTGACCGGCACTGCGCAGGCCGACGAACGCCCCGACCTGCTATGGGATCATCCCCAGCTTGACCGGCTCTACGCCAGGCTCGAGGCTGAATACGAGCTCAAGGAACGTGCCGAGGCGCTGGAGCACAAGTTCGCAACGCTCGGTGATTTCACCGAAGCGCTCCTCGATATTGCGCAGGACAAGCGCGCGGTCCGGCTTGAATCGGCGATCATAGTATTGATCGTGTTCGAAATCGTGCTCAGCCTGATCGACATGGCGATCAGGCTGCAGCACTGATCGCGCCTATCACGCCGTTGCGAAAGCTTCCGCCGGCAGTTCCATCATCGTGGCCGAGCCGGCTTCCAGCTTGCGCCGCAGTGCCCCGGCATCGGGGGTGTAACGCTCGCCGAAATAGCGCGAGGTGACCAGCTTGGCCTCGTAGAAGGCCGTGTCGGTGGTGCCGGCCGAAAGGGCCTTGGCGGCCGCCTTCCCCATCCGCAGCCACATCAGGCCGAGCGCAACGATGCCGGTGATGTGCATGTAATGATGCGCGCCGGCACCGGCATTTTCGGGGTTGGCCATTGCGTTCTGCATCAGCCACATTGTTGCCGCCTTGAGCTCGCTGTTGGCCTTGCCGACGCGTTCCGCGAGATCCGCCAAGCGCGGTTCGCCGGCCGCTTCGGCACATTCGCGGTCTACTTCGGCGAAGAACAGCTGGATGGCGCGGCCCATGTGTGCGGGCAGTTTGCGCCCGACAAGGTCCATCGCCTGAACCCCATTGGCGCCTTCGTAGATCATCGCAATCCGGGCATCGCGCACGAACTGCTCCATCCCGTTTTCGGCGATGTAGCCGTGGCCGCCCCAGATCTGCTGCATGTTGGTGGCGACGTCATAGCCCTTGTCGGTGCCGTAGCCCTTGATCACGGGGGTCAGCAGACCGATCAGGTCGTCAGCCGCCTGACGTTCTTCCTCGGTTGGCGCAACGTGAGCCAGATCGACCAGCAGCCCGCACCACAGCGCAAGCGCCCGGGTGCCCTCGGTGAACGCCTTGGCATCCATCAGCATCCGCCGCACATCGGGGTGGACGAACAGCGGATCGGCCTTTTCGCTCGGCTCGGCCGGCCCGGTCAGCGCGCGGCCCTGCCGGCGATCTTGCGCATAGTTCGCGCCGTTCTGGTAGGCGACTTCGGCCTGCGCCAGCCCCTGCAGCCCGACCCCGAGCCGCGCTGCATTCATCATGATGAACATCGCTGCGAGGCCCTTGTTCTCCTCGCCGACCAAATATCCGGTCGCTTCATCGTAGTTCATTACGCAGGTGACATTGCCGTGAATGCCCATCTTGTGCTCGATCGCGCCGCACGAAACCGCGTTGCGGGCGCCCACCGCGCCATCGGCGCCGACCATGAACTTGGGGACGATGAACAGCGAGATGCCCTTGGTCGAATCCGGTGCGTCGGGCGTCTTGGCGAGGACGAGATGGATGATGTTCTCTGACAGATCGTGCTCGCCTGCCGAGATGAATATCTTGGTGCCGGTGATCGCATAGGACCCGTCGGCCTGCGGCACCGCGCGGGTGCGGATCAGGCCGAGATCGGTGCCGCATTGCGGCTCGGTCAGGTTCATCGTCCCGGTCCAGGTGCCGGCGATCATCTTGGGCAGATAGAGCGCCTGCTGCTCGGGGGAGCCTTTGGCAAGGATCGCCGACACTGCGCCACTGGTCAGCCCCGGATACATGGCGAACGACTGGTTGGCGGCGCAGAGGAACTCCTCAACCGCAAAGCCCAGCACATGGGGAAGCCCCTGCCCGCCCAGCGCCGCCGGCTGCGAGAGTGTGCCCCAGCCGGATTCGGTGAACTGCGCATACGCCGCCTTGAACCCTTCCGGCGCAGTCACGCTGCCATCAGGGTGGCGGGTGCAGCCCTGCTGGTCACCCGGCAGGTTGAGCGGCGCGAGCACTTCGGCGGCGAACTTGCCGGCTTCGTCCAGCACCGTCTCGACCAGATCGGCGGTGGCATCGGCAAACCCCGGCAGATTGCCATAGCTGGCAAGGTCGAGCACTTCGTTGATGATGAAGCGCGCGTCGCGCGCCGGCGCCTTGTAAGTCGGCATCGGGCCTCTCCTGCTCGGATTGTTCTGGTTGGACGGTCGGGAAGCGGATGTATTACTTCTTGAGGGGAAGCTCGAGCGCTTCGATCTCGCTGACGAATCCGGACAATTCGGCGATTGCCGAGTCGATGTCGCTGCGTTGTTTTTTAAGCTGGTCGATCTTGTCGCGGCACTTGAGCACTGCCACCCGGCGCTGCTCG
>CANGQZ010000160.1 GCA_947455865.1 Sphingomonadaceae bacterium | reverse complement strand
TGCTGGCCGGGATCGCCGCCAAGCACGGGCGCTCGGCTTCGCAAGTCTTGCTGCGCTGGCTGAGCCAACAGGGCGCTGCGGCAATCCCCAAGGCGACCAGCGAAGCCCATCTTGCCGGCAACCTCGCCTCGCTGACGTTCGACCTCGACGATGCCGATCTTGCCGCGATTGCCGCGCTTGACGATCCGGCGGGCCGAACCGGAGCCGATCCGCGGACCTTCCACCTCGTCGACCTTTCAGAACTGGCGGACGATTAGGCCATCGATCTGGGCGCGGGCGATCGCCCCGGCTTCGTCGGCGCTGAACGCCTGCGGAGACAGGCACAGTTCCAGCCAAAGCCCGTCGACCAGTGCGGCGATCGCAATGCCGGCGTGGCGCAAGCTCGGCCCCGGCACCCCGCAAGCGGCAAGCAGCGCTTCCAACCGGCTCCGATACGCCGCGTAATGGCTATCATGCTGGCGGGCGATCCCGCCCCGCGCGATCGCCAGCGTCCAGAACCCGATCCATGTCGCCAATAGTTCGGGTGTGGCAATCGGAGGCGCAAAGCTGGCGGTAACGAAGGCATCGAGCCGGGCGCGCGGCTCGGGCGCCGCCGCCGCCACTGCCGCATCGAGAGCCGCGCCGACTTGCGCCTCGACGTGGCCATAAGTCGCCTCGATCAGCGCTTCCACCCCGGCGAAATAGTGGCTGACCAGCCCCGGTGAGACCCCGGCTTCCACCGCGATGGTCCGCACGCTCGCCCCGGCCGCACCCTCGCGCGCCAGCACCCTCGCGCAGGCCGCGATCAGGCTCATCCGGCGCTCTTCAGGATCGGCGCGGCGAAAGGCGCTTCTGCTAGTCACTTGCACATTCTGGCAGTTGTTGTACGATCGTTCAACAAGCAAGATGGATTCGCGCGCCATGGGTGATCTTTCGGCCACATTTCCGGACCTGACTGCGGCGACCGTCGATCCCGATGCGGATTGGAGCCTGCCGGGCTGGGTCTATCACGACGCCGAATACCACGCGGTGGAGATGGAGCGGGTGATCCGCCCATCATGGCAGATCGTCTGCCACCAGAGCGACATTCCCGCCGCCGGTGATTACCGCACGATCGACTATCTGGGCGAAAGCGTCATTGTCATGCGCGGTGACGATCTTCAGATCCGCGCCTTCGCCAATGTCTGCAAGCACCGCGCGATGCGGCTGGTCGAAGGCCCCTCAGGCTGCGCAAAGAAGCTGGTCTGTCCTTATCACGCCTGGGTCTACGAGCCCGACGGGCGGCTGTCCGGCGTGCCGATGAAGGGCGATTATCCAGCGCTGCGGCTGGAAATCAATGGCCTCGCCCCGCTCGATCTCGAAGTGTGGCGCGGGTTCGTGTTCGTCCGGCTGGTCGATGCCGGGTTCCCCTCGGTCTCGGCAATGATGGCGCCATACGAGCACGAGATCGAACCCTACCGATTCGAGGACATGCGCTGCATCTCCGATGTCCGCCTGCGCCCGCGCGCGGTCAACTGGAAGAACGTGGGCGATAACTACTCGGACAATCTCCACATTCCGGTCGCGCATGGCGGGCTCAGCCGCATCCTCGGGACGAGTTACCGCATCGAGGCGCAAGACTGGACCGACAAGATGAGCGGCGTGATCGTCACCCCCGACGCCCCCAGCTTCCGCGCCGCCAATTTCTGGGAGCGCTTTTACGAAGCGCATATGCCGCGCGTGGCGCACTTGCCCGAAGCCGCGCACAAGCTGTGGCTCTATTACAAGCTGTGGCCCAACACCGCGTTCGATATCTACGCGGATCAGATTGATTTCATGCAGTGGCTGCCGGTTTCTCCCACCACCTCGATCCTGCGCGAGATGGCCTATGCCATCCCCGATGACCGGCGCGAAATGAAGCTGGTGCGCTATGCCAACTGGCGGATCAACCGGGTGGTCAACAAGGAAGATACCTGGCTGATCGAACGCATCCAGCAGGGCATGCAATCGGCCACCTTCACCGCCGGCCCGATCGGCGCGAGCGAAGTTTGCCTGCGCTCGTTTGCCCGCAAGATCCGCGCGCTCATTCCCGAAGCCCGCTCGTTGCGCGCACCGGCGCCGGGGTGGAGCAAGGCATGATCGAAGCCCACCCCAACTCCGCACACGACACTTCAAGCAAGAAAGCACGATCATGACCAAGCGATACGATGCGCTGATCATCGGCGGCGGCCACAACGGTCTTGTCTGCGCGTTCTATCTGGCCCGCGCCGGGATGCGCGTGCGGGTGCTGGAACGGCGCCATATCGTCGGCGGGGCGGCGGTGACCGAGGAGTTCCACCCGGGTTTTCGCAACTCGACCGCAAGCTACACCGTCAGCCTGCTGCGCCCCAAGGTAATCGCCGACATGAAGCTGCACGAACGCGGCTACCGGATCATCGAGCGGACGATCAGCAATTTCTTCCCGTTCCCCGACACTTACCTCAAGCTCGGCGGCGGGACCGAACGCACCCAGGCCGAATTCGCGCGCTTCTCGAAGAAGGACGCAGCGGCCTATCCCGCCTATGACGCTGCGCTGGAAAAGGTGGCGCAAGTGCTGCGCGATCTCGCACTGCAATGCCCGCCCAATGTCGGCGGAGGGATGGGCTCGCTCATTTCAGCGGCGAAGCAGGGCTGGCCGCTCGCCAAGATGGACCTCGCTACCCAGCGCGACCTGCTCGACATCTTCACCAAATCGGCCCGCGATTTCCTCGATGGCTGGTTCGAGGACGATCACGTCAAGTCCGCCTTCGCGTTCGACGCGGTGGTTGGCAACTTCGCTGGGGTTTCCACCCCCGGCAGCGCCTATGTCCTGCTTCACCACGTGTTCGGCGAAGTGAACGGCAAGATGGGCGCGTGGGGCCATTCGGTTGGCGGGATGGGCGCGATCACCCAGGCGATGGCGAAGGCCTGCGAGGAATACGGGGTCGAGATCAGCCTCGAGGCGCCGGTCTCCAAGGTGCTGGTTGACGGTGGCAAGGCGGTCGGCGTGAAGCTGGAAAGCGGCGAGGAAATTGCCGCCACCATCGTCGCCGCCAATGTCGGCCCGGCGCTGCTCTATCGCCAGATGATCGACGCGAGCGATCTCGATGCCGATTTCAACAAGCGGATCAAGGGCTACAAGACCGGATCGGGCACGTTCCGGATGAACGTCGCGCTGTCCGAACTGCCCGACTTCACTGTCCTGCCCGGCAAGGAAAAGGCCGAGCATCACACCGCCGGGATCATCATTGCGCCCGGGCTTGATTACATGGATCAGGCCTTCACCGATGCGCAGGCCACCGGTTGGTCGAAGAAGCCGATCATCGAGATCAAGCTTCCCACCACGGTGGACGATACCCTCGCCCCCCCGGGCCAGCACATCGCCAGCCTGTTCTGCCAGCAGTTCGATCCCAAGCTGGGCAACAAGGCCGACGGCACCGCGCAGAGCTGGGACGACGTGCGCGAGGAAGTGGCCGATCTGATCATCGATACCGTCACCGATCATGCCCCCAACTTCAAGGGCGCGGTGATCGCCCGCCAGATCCACTCGCCGCTCGATCTGGAACGCAAGTTCGGGCTGATCGATGGCGATATCTTCCACGGCAACATGGGGCTCGATCAGCTCTGGGCCGCCCGCCCGGTGCTTGGCCACGGGGATTATCGCGCGCCGATCAAGAACCTGTACATGTGCGGCTCGGGCACCCACCCCGGCGGCGGCGTCACCGGCGCACCGGGGCACAATGCGGCGGCGCAGATCCTGGCTGACCGACCGCTGCTCAGGAAGCTGCTGCGGGCGTGACCGGGGCGGCGCGACCGCGCCGCACCAGCGCATAGACGGGCAGCCCCGCCAACACGAAGGCCCCGCCAAGCCCGATCGCCTGCGCCCCGAGACCCCACGTGGCCCAGACGATGAAGGCCGCCCCGGCAAGGGCGACCAGCGCGATCAGCGGCTCACCGGGCAGCAGTCGGATCGCGGCGAGCATGCTCATCAGATAGGCCAGCATCCCGGCGGCAAGGCTGACCGAGGCGATCGTCTCGAACAGATCGCCCATTCCGCGGCCATAGTTGAGCAGCGTTATCACTGTCACCAGCGCGGAGGAGACCACGTGCGCGCGCACCGGCGTGCCGCGCGGGCCTTCTTTGGCAAGCCAGATCGGAAACACCCCGCCGCGCGCCATCGCCCACGGCATTTCTCCCTGCAGCAGGATGAACCCGTTGAGCGCCCCGAACGCGCTGATCGCGGCGAACAGCGCCACCACCGAGGCCATCCTTCCGCCGAAATGCGCGCCCAGAAAATCCGCCACCGGCGCGGGCGAAGCGGCTGCCTGATCCTGCGGCATATAGGCCCAGAACGCGAGACTGATGCCGAGATAGACCACCCCGGTCAGCACCACCCCCACCAACGTCGCCAGTGGCACCACCCGCGCCGCGTTCTCAACCTTGTCGGCAGGCACCGTGGCGGATTCAAGCCCGAGAAACCCCCAGAACGTCAATCCCGCCGCCGCGGCAATGGCCCCTGGCGCGATCGGCACCGCTGGCTGCACCGTATGCGGCACGCCGGTCAGTTGCAGCCACACCGCCAGCCCGATCAGCGCGGCCAGCGGCACCAGCTTGAGCGCAGTCGTCACCATCGTAACATCGCCGGCCCCGCGCACCCCGCGGATGTTGACCAGCGTCAGCAGCCAGACGCAGCCCACCGCCAGCAGCGCCGGCAAGCCCGCGGTCTGGCCAATCCCCGGCATGATCAGCGAGAGGCTGCTGACCACCGCCACCGCAATGGCACCATTGCCCGCCCACAGCAGTGTCCAGTAACTCCACGCAGCGGCGAACCCGGCGAACGGGCCGAACGCCGCCTGGACATAGGCATAGGGCCCGCCCGCCAGCGGCAGCCGCGCGCCCAGCCGGGCGAATACCACCGCCAGACACGTCGCGCCGCCGATCGTCACCAGCCAGCCGAACAGCTGGTTGGTGCCCAGCGGCGCGAGGGTGGCGGGCAGGAGATAAATGCCCGACCCAATCATGTTGCCAACGCACAGCGCCAGCACCGCCCAGAACCCCAATCCCCGCCGCCGGTCGGCGTGTGCGTCGTCCATTGCCGTCTCCTGAGCCCAATCTATGCAGACTATCGCTTGTCACGGCGGCGTCACCATGTTTTCCATGCCGGCCATGGCAACCGTCACCGCCCGTTCCTGGCTCGCCCGCGCCGGCGCTTACCATCCCCGCCTGATCGCTGCGGCGATGGCGATGAACGACAACGACCTGCCGCGCGCCGAGCCGCTGCTGCGCCAGCACCTGAAAGAAGACCCGTTCGACGTTTTCGCGATCCGGATGTTCGCCGAACTCGCCGGCCGGATCGGGCGCTACAAGGATGCCGAGAACCTGCTGCGCCGCGCCCTCGAACTCTCTCCCGCATTCACCCCGGCGCGTGCCAATCTCGCTTTGGTGCTTTACCGGCTCAACCGCCCGGCCGAGGCGCTCGCCGAACTCGCCCGCGTCTCCGCCGAGGAACCCGACAACCCCGGCCACAACAACCTCAGCGCCGCCGCCAACGCCCGCATCGGCGATTTCGATGCGGCGATCGCGCTGTACGAGCGCGTGCTCAAGGATGCGGGCGGCCAGCCGCGGGTGTGGATGAGCTATGGCCACATGCTCAAGACCGTGGGCCGGCAGGCCGATGGCGTCGCAGCTTACCGCAAATCCATCGAACTGATGCCCGCCTTGGGCGAAGCATGGTGGAGCCTCGCCAACCTCAAGACGGTGAAGTTCACCGACGACGATATCGCCGCGATGCGCGCGGCGATTAAGGCACCGGAGCTCGCCAAGGAAGACCGCTTTCACCTCGATTTCGCGCTTGGCAAGGCGCTGGAAGACCGGGGAGAGGCGGCGCTGGCGTTCGCGCATTACGCCGATGGCAACGCGCTGCGCCGGAGCGAAATCGCCTATGATCCAGCCGAGACGACCAAGCTGGTGGACCGCATCATCGGCCTTGCCACTGCGGATTTCTTCCACGAACGCGCCGGGCATGGCTGCGATGCCACTGATCCGATCTTCATCGTCGGCATGCCGCGCGCGGGCTCGACTCTGGTCGAGCAGATCCTCTCCAGCCACAGCCTAATCGAAGGCACCAGCGAACTGCCCGATATCCCGGTACTGGCCAGGGGAAGCGGAACCTATTTCAATCGGCTGATCGAATTGAAGCCCGCGAAGATGGCGGAACTAGGTGAGGAGTACCTGAAACGGACTCGCATCCAGCGCCGGACCGACCGGCCGCTGTTCATCGACAAGCTGCCCAACAACTGGGTCCACACCGCCTTCATCCGCCTGATCCTGCCCAACGCCAAGATCATCGATGCACGGCGCCATCCGCTGGGCTGCTGCTTTTCCAATTTCAAACAGCACTATGCGCGTGGCCAGCACTTTTCCTATTCGCTGGAGGGCATGGGCACCTATTATGCCGACTATGTGCGGCTGATGGCGCATATCGATCAGGTCCAGCCGGGCCGGGTCCACCGAGTGATCTATGAGCGCATGGTTGACAATACCGAGTCGGAGGTCCGTGCGCTGCTCGCCTATTGCGGGCTGGAGTTCGAACCCGCCTGCCTCGAATTCCACCGGACCGAGCGCGCAGTGCGCACCGCCAGTTCAGAGCAAGTCCGCCAGCC
>CANGQZ010000159.1 GCA_947455865.1 Sphingomonadaceae bacterium | reverse complement strand
GCGCTGTATTTTGTTGATCGGGCATTCGGGCTGGTAGGCGGCTTTGTCGTCCATGCGAATTGGCTCATATTAATCGTTCTGATGTCAACAATCATGGGCGCAGGTATCGGCTCGGCGACGCATCGGCGTCGCGCGAACGGCAGATAACCACCAATCTCCGTCGCTCCTCCAGCCGATGAATTTGCCCGTGCGCCTATCCCACCAATTCCTGCGCCAGCGCTTCCGCCACCTTGATCCCGTCCACCGCCGCCGAGAGGATTCCGCCGGCGTAGCCCGCGCCCTCGCCGGCCGGGTAAAGCCCGCGGGTGTTGAGCGACTGGAGATCTGCGCCGCGGGTGAAGCGGACCGGGGAGGAGGTGCGCGCCTCGACCCCGGTCAACACCGCATCGGGGTGATCGTAGCCGGCGATCTGGCGGCCGAACACCGGGATCGCCTCGCGCAGGCATTCCATCACGAAACCGGGCAGGCATTCGGCGAGATCGGTGAGGCGCACGCCCGGCTGATAGCTGGGGACGACCGCGCCGAATTCGCCCGAGGAAGCCCGCCCCGCGAGCAGATCGGATACTTTCTGGCCCGGTGCCCGATAATCGCTGCCACCGGCGGTGAAGGCGAGGCTTTCCCAGTGGCGCTGGAACGCGATGCCGGCGAGCGGCCCGCCGGGATAATCGCGCTCCGGCGTGATATCGACGACGAGGCCCGAGTTGGCGTTGAATTCGGCGCGGGAATACTGGCTCATCCCGTTGGTGACGACGCGCCCTTCCTCGCTGGCGGCGGCGACCACGCGGCCGCCGGGGCACATGCAGAACGAATAGATCGTCCGCCCGTTGGCGCACTTGTGGGTCAGCGCATAGGCGGCGGGACCAAGCACCGGATGGCCGGCGCTGGCCCCGAAGCGGGCGCGATCGATCCAGCCTTGCGGGTGCTCGATCCGCACGCCGATGGCGAAGGGCTTGGCCTCGGCATGGATGCCGGCGGCGTGGAGCGCGTGAAATGTATCGCGCGCCGAGTGGCCGACCGCGAGGATGACGTGGCGGGCAGGCAGGAAGCTGCCGTCCGACAGGTGCAGCCCGGCGATGCGGCGCGCGCCGTCCGCCGCGGGTTCGATCGCGAAATCCTCCACCCGGGTGCCGAAGCGGTATTCGCCGCCGAGCCGCTCGATCGTCTCGCGGATCGACATCACCATGGTGACGAGGCGGAAGGTGCCGACGTGGGGGTGGGCCTCGGTGAGGATGCTTTCGGGCGCGCCGGCCTTGACGAATTCGACCAGCACCTTGCGCCCGAGGTGGCGCGGATCCTTGATCCGGCTGTAGAGCTTGCCGTCGGAGAAGGTGCCGGCTCCGCCCTCGCCATATTGGACGTTTGATTCGGGATCCAGCACGCCGCGCCGCCACAACCCCCAGGTATCGCGGGTGCGTTCACGCACGGCCTTGCCGCGCTCGACGATGATCGGCTTGAGGCCCATCTGGGCGAGGATCAGCGCCGCCATCAGCCCGCACGGCCCGGCGCCGATCACCACCGGGCGCTCGCCGGACCAGCCCGCCGGAGCCATGACCGGAAAGCGGTAGGTGGTATCCGGGGTGGGGCGCAGATGGGCGTCGCCGGGGTGGCGGGCGAGTACGGCGGCTTCGCCCCGCACCACGAGATCGAGCGTGTAGATCAGCTTGATCGCGCCCTTGCGGCGGGCATCGTTGCCGCGGCGGACGACGGTGAAGCGTTCGAGCTCGCCGGGGGCAAGGCCAAGGCGCGCCATGATCGCCGGCTCGAGATCCTCGGGCGCGTGGCCGAGCGGCAGGGCGAGATCGGAGAGCCGGAGCATGGCGGTGCGCTAGCCCGGATCGGCGGACGGGGGAAGCGGGCTCAGGCCTTGCAGGGGGCAAGCGGGGATTTGTGCTTTTGCGATGGCGCGGCGCCGCTTTGAATTATGCCCCCGGGCGGATATGCAGCCACGATGGCGCGCGACGTTGCGCGGGATGACAGGAAACTGCCGCAATGACCCTCGCCGGACTGGTGCTGCGCTATGCGGCGTTTGCGGCCATCGCGATGGTGACCAACCTCTCGGTCCAGCGGCTGGTGCTGTGGGGCGGCACCGGCACCGTGCGCTATATCGCGGCGATGATCGCGGGCACGCTGGTCGGGCTGATGGTCAAGTACCTGCTCGACAAGCGCTGGATCTTTCAGGACATCGGCACCGGCATCCGCCAGCACGGCACCAAGTTCACGCTCTATGCCTTCATGGGGCTGTTCACCACCGCGATCTTCTGGGGGAGCGAGACCGCGTTCTGGCTGATCTGGCGCACCGACACGATGCGCGAGCTGGGCGCCGTGCTGGGGCTGAGCATAGGCTATGTGATCAAGTACCACCTCGACAGCCGGTTCGTATTTACCGATGCGCTGGGACGGCGGCGGGCGGGCAGTTAGGCTCTGGCGCCAAACAGCGCCGAGCCGACCCGGATGTGTGTGGCGCCGAGCATGATCGCGGTTTCGAAATCGTCGCTCATCCCCATCGACCGACCGGCGAAGCCGTGATCCGCTGCCAGCTTGTCGAGCTGCGCGAAGAACGGTGCGGGTTCGATACCGGCGGGGGGCACGCACATCAGCCCGGCGAGCGGGATATCCGCCGCGCGGGCGCGGGCAAGCAGCGCGGGCAGATCAGCCAGCGCGCAGCCGCCCTTCTGGTCTTCCGCGCCGATGTTGACCTGAACGAAGCACGACACGCGCCGCCCGGCCTTGTCCATCGCCCGCGCCAGCGCGGTCAGCAGCGAGGGCCGATCAAGCGAGTGGATGCAATCGAACAGCGCCACGGCCTCCTCGGCCTTGTTCGACTGCAGCTGGCCGACGAGGTGAAGGGCAACATCGGGATAGGCCTCGCGCAGCGCCGGCCATTTGGCCTGCGCCTCCTGCACCCGGTTTTCGCCGAAGACCCGCTGGCCAGCGGCGAGCAGCGGGTCGATCCGTTCGGCGGAGTGGGTCTTGCTCACCGCGACGAGGGTGATCTCTTCCGGTGCGCGGCGGGCGATGCGTGCGGCATGGGCGATACGTTCGCGCACGGCTGCGAGCGGGGCATAGGCGGCGGCAGGCGGGGTGGCTGGCTGATCCATCGGCATGCGCTATAGCGGGGCGATGCGCGCGCGCCAGCCTCCCCTGCCGCCTATCTGGCTGGTGACCGATGCCCGGACTGCGCCGAGCCTTTATGCCAGCCTGCGCGCGCTGCCGCGCGGGGCCGGGGTGATTTTCCGCCATTACCATCTGGCCCCGGCCGAGCGGCGCACGGCCTTCGCGCGGGTGCTGCGGCTCTGCCGGACGCGGGGACTGGTGGCGGTGCTGAGTGGCAGTGCAAGGATGGCGCAGGCGTGGGGGGCGGACGGCTGCTATGGCCCGCCCGAAGCGCTGGCGAGCGGCCCCGCCACGCTGCGGCTGATCACTGCCCATTCGCTGCGCGAACTGGGCCGGGCGGCGGCGGCGCGGGCCGATGCGGTGCTGGTTTCGCCGGTGTTCGCCACCCGCTCGCATCCGGGCGGGCCGACGCTAGGCCCGATGCGATTCCTGCTGCTGGCGGCGCGCGCACCGGTGCCCGTGATCGCGCTGGGCGGCATGAGACCGCGCACCGCCCGCCGGCTCCCCGGCACGCCATGGGCCGCGATCGACGGCTTGGCGAGAGCCAGCCACTTGCAATAAACGCACGGATTCCCGAGGATTCTTGACGCGGAGTCCCCGATAGGCGCATTATCGCGCGCAGATCGGGGCAACTCGGATCGAGGCAACCCGGATTTAGGCAGGGGGCACGTCGCCATGGCATCACGGGCATTGGGGCCGGCAGCAGGATCGCCGCGCCGGACGGCAGGGGCCAGCAACTGGCGCGGTGCGCTGCGCCGTTCGCTGCGCCGCGCGGCCGAGCTGGGCGGGGCGCTGCTGCTTTATGGCGCCGCGCTGTTCGTGGCGCTGGCGCTTGGCTCGTATCACCAGACCGATCCTTCGGGCTCGACTGCGGCGGGCGGCGCGGTGCT
The DNA here is from genome assembly GCA_947455865.1 of Sphingomonadaceae bacterium. Lineage (GTDB taxonomy): Bacteria > Pseudomonadota > Alphaproteobacteria > Sphingomonadales > Sphingomonadaceae > Novosphingobium. Next base: position 2,635 of record CANGQZ010000159.1, on the reverse strand, counting down.
CAACTGGATGGGCGGGCCGGGCGCATGGGTGGCCGATCAGGCGCTGTTCGCGTTCGGTGTGGTGGCGGTGCTGCTGGTGCCCCTGCTGTTCGTTTCGGGGCGCAAGCTGTGGCGGCTGGCCGATGCCGACGGCGCGCCGCTGGCGCGCGCCGGGCGGCCGTGGTGGGGCACCGCGCTGGCGCTGCTGGCGGCGATGACGCTGCTGGGCACCGTGCTGAGCCTGACTTTCACCGCACCCGGCGGCAGCCTGCCCGCAACAATGGGCGGGCTTGCCGGTCTGCTCGGTGCCAAGGGCATCTACGCGGCCGCCACGCTGGTGCCCGACGCGGCGCGCGGCTGGACCATTCTGGGCGCGGCGCTGGTCTGTCTGGGCAGCGGGGCGTGGCTGACCGCGCGGATTTTCGCGCTCGACTGGGCGAGCCTGCTTTCCCTGCCGGCGCTGCTGCGCCCGCGCCGCCGTGGCATGCCCGCCCCGCGCCCGGCGCAGTTCCAGGGCCTGCCGCTGCGCGATCCGGCGAGCGAGCCCCGCCCCGAACCGGCGGCGATGCCCGCCGCCGCACGCCGCGCGCCCGAGATCACCGATCCGACCCGGCCCGCCCGCCCGGCGCAGATCAGCGGCGGCAGCCGGCAGGGCGACCTGTTCGACACCTTTGAACTCCCCGGACTCGACCTGCTCGACGATCCGCCGCCCAATTCGAAGCCCAAGATCGACAAGCTGGCGCTGGAGCGCAATGCCCGGCTGCTGGAAACCGTGCTCGACGATTTCAACGTCAAGGGCGAGATCACTGCGGTGCGCACCGGACCGGTGGTGACGATGTACGAACTGGAGCCGGCACCGGGGATCAAGGCCAGCAGGGTGATCGGGCTGGCCGACGATATCGCCCGCAACATGAGCGCGATTTCGGCGCGGGTTTCGGCGATCCCCGGGCGCACGGTGATGGGGATCGAGCTGCCGAATGCCGACCGGCAGATGGTCAGCTTCAAGGAACTGGTCGCCTGCGAGACCTTTGCCGGGGCCAAGGGCCTGCTGCCGATCATCCTGGGCAAGGACATTTCGGGCGTGCCGATCGTGGCCGATCTGGCGGCGATGCCGCACCTGCTGGTCGCGGGCACTACCGGATCGGGCAAATCGGTCGGGCTCAACTGCATCCTGCTGTCGCGGCTGTACCGGCTGACCCCGGCGCAGTGCCGGCTGATCCTGGTCGACCCCAAAGTGCTGGAGCTCAAATCCTACGACGACATCCCCCACCTGCTTTCCCCGGTGGTGACCGAGCCGGCCAAGGCGGTTCGCGCGCTGAAGTGGGCGGTCGAGGAGATGGAACGCCGCTACCGGATGATGAGCGAGATCAGCGTGCGCAACATCTCGGGCTTCAACGACAAGGTCCGCGGCGCGGTGGCCAAGGGCAAGCCGCTGGGGCGCAAGGTGGCGATCGGATTCGATCCCGATACCGGCGAGGAAATCTTCGAGGAGCACCAGTTCGATTACGAAGTGCTGCCGCAGATCGTGGTGATCGTCGACGAACTCGCCGACCTGATGGTGACGGTGGGCAAGGAGATCGAAGTGCTGATCCAGCGGCTGAGCCAAAAGAGCCGCGCGGCAGGCATCCACCTGATCATGGCAACGCAGCGCCCCTCGGTCGACGTCATCACCGGGGTGATCAAGGCCAACCTGCCGACCCGGATCAGCTTTGCCGTGACCAGCCGGATCGACAGCCGCACCATCCTGGGCGAGCAGGGTGCCGAGCAGCTGCTGGGCAAGGGCGACATGCTCTACAAACCCAATACAGACCCGATCAAACGCGTCCACGGCCCGTTCGTTTCGGACGAGGAAGTGGAGCGGATCGCCGGGTTCTGGCGCAGCCAAGGCTCGCCCGATTATGTCGACGCGGTCACCACCGAGCCCGAGGATTCGATGTTCGGGTTCGACGACCTTGACGCAACGGCCTCCGACAATCCCGAGGAGCGCAAGTACCGGCAGGTCTGCCAACTGGTGTTCGAAAGCCAGAAAGCCTCGGCCAGCTGGATCCAGCGGCAGATGGGGGTAGGCTACAACAATGCTTCCAAATGGATCGAGCGGATGGAGGCAGACGGCTTTGTCGGCCCGGCCAACCATGTCGGCCGGCGGGAAATTTACCGCGACAAGGATGGCAATCCGCTCTGACCGAAGGTTTGCCGAAGGCCTGCCCTTAACCGAGCTTTGCCGTTGCCGTCCCTAGATTGTGACCAGCCGGTTGCAACGGAGGACCAAGAGCGATGCGGGCGCTGACTCAATGCTGGTTTACCCGCGCGCATCAGCCGCAGGGCCGCGGGCACAAGGAAGCTGACGGTTCGCAGACCGGCTGGTGCCGCCACTGCGAACGCCCGATTGTCAGCTGGGACAAGCGCCGCTGGTTCCTGGCCGAAGGGTTCAACGTCACCCGGCTGGCCGAGACCGTCTCGGGCCGGTTCGTGTTCCTGCTCGACACTGCCGAGGAACTGGTGATCGCGCGCTATCCGGTGGGGCATCTGAGCGATCCGGCAGAACTTGAGACATTCAAGGCCGAGCTTTGTACCCGCCACGGGGTGGGCCAGCCGGGATCGAGCGTGGAACTGCATGACAGCGGCGCGCCGGGTCGGCGCCCGCCACCCGGCATTG
>CANGQZ010000158.1 GCA_947455865.1 Sphingomonadaceae bacterium | reverse complement strand
GCGGATGTGCACGTCGACCGTGCGCAGTTCGATATCGCTGCCGGTGCCCCACACTGCATCGAGCAGCTGGCTGCGCGAAAAGACGCGGCCAGGGTGCTCCATGAAATGGCGCAGCAGGCGGAACTCGGTCGGCCCAAGCGCGAGCACCTGATTGCGCCGGGTGACACGGTGCGCGGTGGCATCGAGGGTGAGATCGCCGACGGTGAGCATTTCGCCGGCGAGTGCCGGGCGAATACGGCGCATGATCGCATTGACCCGGGCAACCAGCTCGCGCGGCGAGAACGGCTTGGTGACATAGTCATCCGCCCCGGTTTCGAGCCCGCGCACCCGGTCATCCTCGGCACCGCGCGCGGTTAGCATGATGATCGGCACATGCGCGGTGACTTTATCGCGCCGCAGCCGGCGGCAGACTTCGATCCCGCTGGTTCCCTCGATCATCCAGTCCAGAATGACCACGTCGGGTGCTTCCTCGGCGGCAAGAAGCAGGGCTTCATCACCATCGTCTGTGCGAAAAACGTCGTAGCCTTCGGCTTTGAACCGGAATTTCACCAGTTCCGCGAGCGCCGGGTCATCCTCGACCAGCAGCAGCTTCGGTTGTGCCATTATGCCCCCGTACCGTGTTTCCTACCTGGCAAACCCAATCCATCCCGGCGCAGCCCCGCTGCGGCGAATTCAGTTGGGATTACGATCATCGCGGTCCGTCAGGTAAGTTCCGGTGGCCGCGAAGTGTACCATTTCGGCGACGTTGGTCGCGTGATCGCCGATGCGTTCGATGTTGCGGGCGACGAACAGAAGTTCGGCCGCGCTGGTGATCGATGCCGGGTTTTCCATCATGTGGCTGACCAGGTTGCGAAAGATGCTGTCATAGAAGGCATCGACCTTATCGTCACGCGCGATGATTTCGGCGGCGAGGCGCGGATCGCGTGCGGCAAAGGCGGTCATCACATCGTGGACCATCTCGCCGGCAATCTCAGCCATGGCCGGGATCAGGGTGAGCGGTTCGAATTTCTTGCGGTTCTCCACGCGCAGCGCGCTGCGGGCGATGTTCTTGGAATAATCGCCGATGCGTTCGAGCACCCCGGCGATCTTGAGTGCCGCGATCACCTCGCGCAGATCGTCGGCCATCGGCGCGCGCAGCGCGATGACCCGCAGCGCCAGTTTGTCGATCTCGGCTTCGAGGGTATCGATCCGCTTGTCACGCGCGATGACGCTGTGGGCGAGTTCCTCGCTGCCACGGACAAGTGCTTCCATCCCGTCGGTCAGTGCCACTTCGGCAAGGCCGCCCATTTCGGCGATCAGCCCGCGCAGGCGGGTTATGTCCTCGTCGAAAGCCTTTACGGTATGTTCTTGCGCCATATTCGGCCCAATCCTTCACATTCGGGGGGCGGCGAGTTCAGCCGTAACGGCCAGTGATATAGTCTTTGGTCCGCTCCTCGCGCGGGTTGGTGAAGATTTCCGAGGTCTTGCCGTATTCGACCATCTTGCCGAGGTGGAAGAACGCGGTGCGCTGCGAGACGCGCGCGGCCTGTTGCATCGAGTGGGTAACGATGACGATGGCATAGCGCCCACGCAGATCGTCGATCAGCTCCTCGATTCGTGCGGTGGCGATCGGATCTAGCGCCGAGCAGGGCTCGTCCATCAGGATAACTTCGGGATCGACCGCGATTGCCCGGGCAATGCACAAACGCTGCTGCTGGCCGCCCGAGAGCGCGGTGCCGCTTTCGCTCAGGCGGTCCTTGACCTCGTCCCACAGGCCGGCGCGCTTGAGCGAACGCTCGACGATCGTGTCCATATCGGCCTTGCCCGCGGCGATTCCGTGGATGCGCGGGCCGTATGCGACGTTTTCATAGATCGACTTGGGAAACGGGTTGGGCTTCTGGAAAACCATCCCGACCCGCGCGCGCAGTTGCACGACGTCCATGCCCGAGCGGTAGATATCCTCGCCATCGAGCTTGATCTCGCCTTCGACGCGGGCATTGGCGATGGTATCGTTCATCCGGTTTAGCGTGCGCAGGAAGGTCGACTTGCCGCAGCCCGAGGGACCGATGAACGCGGTCACATACTCGGTCGGGATGTCGATCGACACTTCGTCGAGCGCGCGCTTTTCGCCGTAGAAGACGGAGACGTCGCGGGCCGAGAGCTTGGCGACGACAGGATCAAGTTCGTGAAATACAGTCACCAGCGTGTCTCGAAGCGGTTGCGCAGATATATGGCGAGGCCATTCATCGCGAGGAGGAACAGGAGGAGGACGATGATCGCTGCGCTGGTCCGTTCGACAAATCCGCGGTCAATCTCGTCCGACCAGAGGAAGATCTGCACAGGAAGCACGCTCGCCGGCGAGGTCAGGCCTTCGGGCGGGCTGGCGACAAAGGCGCGCATCCCGATCATCAGCAGCGGCGCGGTTTCGCCCAGCGCGCGGGCCATGCCGATGATCGTGCCGGTGAGGATCCCCGGCAGCGCCAGCGGCAGTACATGGTGGAACACAACCTGAATACGGCTCGCGCCGATGCCCAGGGCAGCGTCACGGATCGAGGGGGGCACCGACTTGATCGCGTTGCGCCCAGAGATGACGATCACCGGCATCGTCATCAGCGCCAGCGTCATCCCGCCGATCAGCGGGGCCGAGCGCCAGTTGGGGAAAATAGTTAGAAACACCGCAAGCCCCAGAAGTCCGAAGATGATCGAGGGCACTGCCGCGAGGTTGTTGATCGAGACTTCGATGATATCCGTCCAGCGATTGCGCGGCGCATATTCTTCGAGATAGACCGCCGCGAGTACGCCGATCGGGAAAGCCAGCGCAAGCGTGACTGCCATCGTCAGCATTGAGCCTTTGAGTGCCCCCCAGATGCCTACGCCCTGTGCCTGAGTGGCATCGGCGCGGGCGAGGAAGCCCCAGTCCCACGCGTGTACCAGCTTGCCCTGATCGCGCAGCGTAGTGGCGAGCGGGCGCAGCGCTGGATCGCCTTCGCCGCGCATGGCCGCAGCCATGCCGTCTGTTACCGGAAGCGACACCCTGACCATCTGGCTCAACAGTGACGGATTGGCGATGAGCTGACGGGCGACTTCGCGCCACGCATCGGAATCGACTTCCTCAGCTGCGGCAGCGCCGACTTCGCGGGTGATGCCGTCTTTGACCACCTCGGCAAGCCCGGCACCTTCCAGGACGCGCATCGCGTTATCATCGCTCAATTGCGAGGGATCGACAGTGAGCGTGCCCTGGGTGAGATCGATAGTGGCGACCAGTTCGGTGCGCTGGAAGCCGGCAATCCCGTTCGCACCCATATCGACGAGCAAGAACACCAGCACCGCCACAGAAAACAGGATCGAACCAAGCCCGAGCAGGCGGAAGCGCCGCTCGGCGGCATAGCGCTGTTTCAGGCGCTTCGCGGCTGCGGCCGGATCGCGCAGCGGCCGCGGGGCGGCTTCAATGGCAACGGCGCCTTCAAGGTCCGTGCTGTCGTTCATTGGCGGATCACTCGTAAGCCTCGCGGAACCGCTTCACCACGCGCAGGGCGATGAAATTGAGCGCCAGTGTGACCATGAACAGGACCATGCCAAGCGCGAAAGCCGAGAGCGTGGCGGGGTGATCGAAACTGCCTTCACCGGTCAGCATGGAGACGATCTGGAAGGTCACCGTAGTCATCGAGGCGAAGGGATTGACGGTGAGCCGCGCGGTGGCGCCGGCGGCCATCACCACGATCATTGTCTCGCCGATCGCGCGGCTGACCGCGAGCATGATCCCGGCGACGATCCCCGGCAGCGCGGCGGGAACGAGCACGCGGCGGATCGTTTCGTATTTGGTGGCGCCCATCGCCAAGCTGCCATCGCGCATCGCTTGCGGTACCGCGGCGATCGAATCGTCGGCCATCGAGGAGACGAACGGGATGATCATGATGCCCATAACCACACCGGCGGCGAGCGCGCTTTCCGACGAGGCGCTGGTGATGCCGATGGCGTGCCCGAAATCGCGGATTGCCGGGGCGACGGTGAGTGCGGCGAAATAGCCGTAAACCACGGTGGGGACGCCCGCCAGAATCTCCAGCATCGGCTTCATCCATTTGCGCAAGGTCGGGCTGGCATACTGCGTGAGGTAGATTGCACTCATCATGCCCAGCGGGATCGCCACAAGCATCGCGATGATCGCGCCGATGTAAATCGTGCCCCAGAACAGCGGCAGCGCGCCGTAAGTATCACCGGTGTTGCTCCCGACTGCCGCCATCGGATCGGGCGACCAGTGGGTTCCGAACAGGAACTGGAAGGGTGAGACCAGCTGGAAAAACCGGAACGTTTCAAACATCAGCGAAGCGACAATGCCGAACGTGGTCAGGATCGCCACCAGCGATGCCAGCAGCAGTGTCCCCATGACGATCCGTTCGACCTGCGTACGCGCGGTGAAATCTGGACGGAGCCGCAGAAAGGCCCAGGCCCCACCGACAAAACCAAGCAGCAGCGTGACTACGACGCCGATCGTGCCAAATTCCTGCAGACCCGACTGGAAAGCCGGGACCAGCGCGCGCGAAATCGGCTCGAAGGCGTTGGTCGAAGCGCCAGTGGCGAGCGCCTGCGCTTCGGCCAGTATGGTATCGCGCTTGATGCCGAAAGCCGGCAGCTTGCTTGCCGCTGGCGAGTTCAACACGTGCTGGAGGACCAGCCCCGGACTAATCGCACTCCACACGACCGCGAAAATCATCGCTGGCACGATGGCGCTGAGCGCCACGAACCAGCCGTGATCGCCGGGCAGCGAATGCATCTGCCGCGGCCCTTGCGCGCGCAGGAACCCCTGCGCCCGAGCACGGGCGGCAAGCCAGCCGATCAGGCCGAGCCCGATCACCAGCAACAAGGGGATCGCAGGGGACACGCGCGGTCTGGTCCGCTGCTTACTTCAATTCGGCAGGATCGAGCGGGGTCAGCTCGGCGACGACCTTGGCGTTCTTGGCTTGGACATCGTCAGGCGCGACAACCATTCCGGCCTTGGTCAACAGGCCGCCCTTGGCCCACGACTTGGCCCATTCGGCGACGTATTCCTTCAGGCCCTTGATCGCATCGAGGTGCGCCTGTTTGACGTAAATATAAAGCGGGCGCGCGCCGGGGTACGAGAAATCCGCAATCGATTCGTACGTCGGCGTGACCCCGTTGATCGTCAGACCGCGCAGTTTGTCGACGTTTTCCTCAAGGTAGGAATAGCCGAACACGCCGATCGCGGCCGGGTTAGCCTCAAGCTTCTGGACGATCAGGTTGTCGTTCTCGCCGCTGTCGACAAAAATCCCGTCGGTGCGGACTTCGCCGCAGATCTTGTCGTGCTTGTCCTTGTCGCTTTGCTTGAGCGCCTTCATCGCCGGATCGGTTTCGCAGCCTTTGGTCAGGATCAGTTCCTTGAGCGCATCGCGGGTGCCCGAGGTGGTCGGCGGACCGTAAACCAGGATCGGCTCCTTCGGGAGCGCCGGATTGACGTCAGACCAGAGCTTGGCGGTGTTCGGCTTGCCAAACGGGTTGGCGGCGATCGCCTTGTAGATATCGACCGGGGTCAGATCGAAACCGGCCGGCCCCTTGATCGCTTCTGCGAAGGCGATGCCATCGAGGCCGACCTGGATTTCGATGATCTTGTCCACGCCGTTCTTGGCGCATTCCTCAAACTCGGACATCTTGATCCGGCGCGAGGCGTTTTCGATATCGGGATACTGCGCGCCAACGCCCTTGCAGAACAAGTTCATGCCAGCGCCGGTACCGGTCGATTCGATGATCGGCGATTTAATGTCGGGGTTCGATTTGGCCATCGAATCCGCCACTGCCTTGGCGAAGGGATAGACGGTGGACGAACCGACGGCGCGGATCTGGTCACGCGAAGCGTTTTGTCCGCCACCACAGGCGGAAATCAGGGCGCAGCCGGCAAAAACGGTGCCGAGGAGCAGGGGCTTGTTCATCATGCTGAAGTACCTCCGGACGGGTAGGTCTGGCCGGCGTCTGTTGGACTATGGTGACACCTTCATGACAAGCTCCCGGCGACCTGTGCACCTTCCCGCGATATACCGGTTTCAGTAGCGGTAAATGTCACGGTAACCGTGGTGCCGACACCCAGCTTGCTGTTGATATCGAGCCGGCCGCGGTGGCGTTCGACAATGTGCTTGACGATGGCCAGTCCCAGCCCGGTTCCGCCCGCGGCGCGGCTGCGGCCGGGATCGGTGCGGTAGAACCGGCGGGTGAGGTGAGGGATGTGCTCGGCTGCGATCCCGGGGCCGCGATCGATCACGGTTAGCACGGCCTTGCCGTCGCTCCCGGCCTCCAGGGTCACTTTGACCGGCTGGGCCGGATCGCCGTATTTGAGCGAATTGTCGATCAGGTTGCGGACCAGCTGTTCAAGCTGGGTGCGATCGCCACGGACCATCATCGTGACGGGGGCGACGTCAGATTCGACCCGGCCCTTGCCGGCGATTGCCAAGGCTTCGCCCACCGCCCGTTCGACCAGCCGGTTGAAATCGATCTCCTCCGTCGGCAGATCGTGCTTTTCTGCTTCGACTTGCGAGAGCGACATCAGATCGGAGACCAACGTCTGCATCCGGCGCGCCTCGCGCAGGACGGTCTGATGGAAGCGCGCGGCGGTGGCCTCGTCGACCGCGTCGCCGCCCTCGGCCAGCGTTTCGACAT
>CANGQZ010000157.1 GCA_947455865.1 Sphingomonadaceae bacterium | reverse complement strand
TGCGCAGCCGCTGGCGGCTCATCTCCATCAGCCCGAAGCCCGAGATGCGGCCGACCTGGATGCGCGCGCGATCATTGCGCAGCGCGTCCTTCATCGCCTTCTCGACCTTGCGAACGTTCGAGCCGTATTCCATGTCGATGAAATCGATCACGACCAGCCCGGCCATGTCGCGCAGGCGCAGCTGACGGGCGATTTCGCGCGCGGCTTCGAGGTTGGTGTTGAGCGCGGTCGCCTCGATGCCGTGTTCCTTGGTGGAACGACCCGAGTTGATATCGATCGAGACGAGCGCCTCGGTCGGATTGATGACGAGGTAGCCGCCGGATTTCAGCTGGACCACCGGATCGTACATCGCGGTGAGCTGGTCTTCTGCCCCATAGCGCTGGAACAGCGGCACCGGATCGGAATAAGCCTTCACCCGCCGGGCGTGACTGGGCATCAGCAGCTTCATGAAATCGCGCGCGGCGCGGTATCCGCCTTCGCCCTCGACCACGACTTCTTCGATGTCGCGGTTGTAGATGTCGCGGATGGCCCGTTTGACGAGGTCCGAATCCGAATGGATCATCGTCGGAGCGGCGGACTTCAGCGTGGTTTCGCGGATTTCGTCCCAAAGCCGGGCGAGATAGTCAAAGTCGCGCTTGATCTCGGTCTTGGTACGCTGCAGCCCGGCGGTGCGGACGATGCAGCCCATCGACTTTGGCAGATCGAGTTCGGCAATGATCGACTTGAGGCGCTTACGGTCAGCCGCCGAGTTGATCTTGCGGCTGATCCCGCCACCATGGCTGGAGTTCGGCATCAGCACGCAGTAGCGGCCGGCGAGGCTGAGATAGCTGGTGAGGGCAGCGCCCTTGTTGCCGCGTTCTTCCTTGACGACCTGCACCAGCAGTACCTGCCGGCGGTGGATCACGTCCTGGATTTTGTAGCGGCGGCGCAGCGCCATCCGCTTAGCGCGGATTTCGTCGGCTTCCTTGGTGTGGGCGCGCCCGCCCTGACGGCGACGGCCGCGACGCTGGCGATCGTTGCCGCCGGCATCGCCTTCTTCGCCCTCTTCGCCTTCATGGTCGAAGCCATTCTCGACGTGGCCGGCCTCGATTGTGGCGACTTCGTCCTTCTCAGACGTGTCGATTTCGGTGACGCCGCCGAAATCATCGTCATGACTGTGACCATTGTCGTCATGGTCATGGGTGGTGCCGGCGAAATCGTCGGCCAGTGTCTCGCCCAGCTCGTCGTCACCGACAAAATCTTCCTCACCCTCGGCCACGGCGCGCAGGGCGGCTTCTTCCTCGGCGTGCGCGGCTTCTTCGGCCAGGAGCCGCTCGCGGTCTTCCTTGGGGATCTGGTAGTAATCGGGGTGAATTTCGCTGAAGGCGAGGAACCCGTGGCGATTGCCGCCGAAATCTACGAAGGCCGCTTGCAGCGACGGTTCGACGCGGGTGACTTTAGCCAGATAGATATTGCCCTTGATCTGCTTGTGTTCGGCAGATTCAAAGTCGAATTCCTCAATCCGGTTGCCCTTGAGCACCGCCACCCGGGTTTCTTCCGGGTGGCGCGCATCGATAAGCATGCGCGTGGTCATCAAATAATCTCCAGGCGCGCCGCGGCGCTGCACGGCTGTGCAGGGCGGCGCGATCATATGGTCGTGCGCCAAGGCGCAGGGCGCCGGCGTCACGGGGGTGGTTTGCGGGATTGGCGTCTGCCGGAATGAGAAGGCGCGGCGAAATCGAACGCGCTTGCAGTAGCGACCCTGCCGCAGCCGATACGGTCGTCGTCCTTGCGGACGGCGCCTCGGGGGACTGCGAAAGACTTCTCATATCCAGCATCAACTCGGTTCATATCCGGGCCCTGCGGCCCGGTCTTGCCGGGGGCGGCCTTGGCGGTCCGGCTCTGAAATCACGGCCTCGGCCAACGTTTTGGCGTGCGAAGCGTGCAGGAGGACCGCGGCAGGTTTGGCCCGGGAACGATTGCGTAGCATCGGTTGCGGGGAACGGCAAGTTTGTTGCGCGCTGCGCCCGGCAAAGGGGCTGCGGCAATGGCCGGCCGCCTCGCAGCGTTGCCACGAACCGATTGCGGCCTAGTGGGCAACAGCTTAACGAGCGCTGCATGAGCCGCTCCGTAGTGTCCCGCGTGCTGCCCGTCGTGCTGCTGGTTGTGGCGCCGCTGGCGGTGTTTGCGGCGATGGTGGCGGTCGACCGGCTGTTTGGCGCGCCGGGACGCGGGCACGATTACGTGATCCGGCTTGAGCTGCCGCCGCCGGGAGGCGAGATCGGCTTGCCCAGAGTGGAGGGCCCGCTCGATGCCAGCCGCCCGCTGGTGGTAATCGACGCCGGGCACGGCGGCCACGATCCGGGCGCGGGCGGGGGGGCGCTCAAGGAAAAGACAGTGACGCTGGCGCTCGCCATGGCGCTGCGCGATGCGCTGCTGGCCGGTGGCGGGATCCGGGTGGCGCTGACCCGCGACAGCGACCGGTTCCTGCTGTTGCCCGAGCGTTCCGGGATCGCGCGGCGGCTGAAGGCCGATCTGTTCCTTTCGATCCACGCCGACAGCGCGGCGGGCGGGGGCGGGACGCTGGCCAGCGGGGCGACCATCTACACTTTGTCCGAACGCGGTTCGAGCGAAGAGGCGGCGCGGCTGGCGGCCAAGGAAAACCGCGCCGACACCGTCAACGGCATTACGCTGGAAAGCCAGAGCGAAGCCGTCGGCGCGATTCTGGTCGATCTGGCCCAGCGCGAAAACGAGGCACGCTCGGCCGAGTTTGCCCGGCTGGTCCTGCGCGAAGGTGACGGGAGGCTGCGGTTTCGGGCGCAGGGGATGCAATCGGCGGCGTTCGTGGTGCTCAAATCACCCGATGTGCCTTCGGCGCTGTTTGAGGCGGGCTATATCAGCAATCCCGGCGATGCTGCGGCGCTCGCCTCGCCCGCCGGGCGCAAGGCCTTTGCCGATGTGACGGCGCGGGCGATCCGGGTCTATTTTGCGCGTCAGCTGGCATCCGGCGCGGTGCCGCTCGCGCCATGACCGAAAGCGGCTGGCGCGGCGCCAAAGGGGCGTGCTAGAGCCCGAGTGACCATGCCCGAAGAGACTTCCCCGCAGCAGAATCTGCGTTACCGCATTCGCCGCGAGGCCAGCGGCCTGTGGTCTACCACCCGCAGCTGGAGCCGCGAGATGTGGCGCATGAGCTGGCTGTTCCGCATCGCTGCGGTGGCGCTCGGCCTGTTTCTGGCGCTCTACTTGCTGATCTGGGTGACGATCGCGCGCAATCTGCCCTCGGCCGACAGCCTGCTGACTTACCAGCCGCCGCTGCCGACGATGGTGCGCGGGGTGAACGGCGAAATTGTCTACTCCTATGCGCGCGAACGGCGGGTGCAGCTGCGCTTCGTCGATTTTCCCAAGCCGGTGATCGACGCGTTCCTTTCGGCCGAGGACAAGAACTTCTTCTCCCACGGCGGGGTCGACTACACTGGGCTGGCCGGGGCGATGGTCGATTATGTCACCAAGTTCGGATCGGGCGAGCGCGCCCGCGGGGGATCGACCATCACCCAGCAGGTGGCGAAGAACATCCTGATCGGCAACGAATACTCGGTGACGCGCAAGCTCAAGGAAATGATCCTCGCGCGGCGCATCGAAGGCGTGCTGAACAAGCAGCAGATCCTGGAACTGTACCTCAACGAAATCCCGCTGGGTCGGCAAAGCTTCGGCGTGCAGGCCGCCGCGCAAGCCTATTTCGGCAAGGATGTGGACCAGTTGCAGCTGCACGAGGCGGCGTTTCTGGCAATCCTGCCCAAGGCGCCCGAGACCTACAGCCGCGCCAAGTTTGCTGAAAAGGCGCTGGAGCGGCGCAACTGGGTGCTCGACCAGATGGTCAAGAACAGCGCGGTGAGCGCCGCCGATGCCGCCGCAGCCAAGGCCCAGCCGCTCGGGCTGATTCCACGCCGGGTCGAAAGCTATGATCCGACAGTGGGATACTTCGTCGAGGAAGTGCGGCGGCGGCTGATCGACAAATACGGTGAGAATGCCGAAGCCGGACCGAACAGCGTTTATGCCGGTGGGCTGTGGGTGCGCACTTCGCTTGATCCGGTGTTGCAGAAGGCGGCGCAGGATGCGCTGCGTGCCGGGTTGCTGCGCTATGCTTCGGGCAAAGGCTGGCACGGGCCGCTGGCGCACTTCGACGTATCTGGCGGCAACTGGCAGACGCAGCTGCTGATCTCGAACCTGTCGATCCACTATCAGGACTGGCGGGTGGGGATCGTCACCCAGCGTTCGGGCGCCAGCGCGACGATCGGCTTTCCCGACGGTTCCACCGCGCCGCTGGTGTCGCTGCCCGATCCGCTGCGCGCCGGCGACGTGATCGCCGCAGCGCCGGCAGGCAATGGCTGGGCGGTGCGGATCGTGCCCGAGGTTTCGGGCGGGATGATGGCCGAAAGCCCGCATTCAGGCCGGGTGCTGGCGATGGCCGGCGGGTTCGACGCGGGGCTCGGATCATTCAACCGCGCGACGCAGGCTCTGCGCCAGCCCGGCTCGACGATCAAGCCGTTCGTCTATGCCACCGCGCTCGACAACGGGATGACCCCGGCAACGATGGTGCCCGACCAGACCTTCTGCGTCTATCAGGGCGCCGGGCTGGGCCAGAAATGCTTCCGCAACTTCGACATGCGCGGCGCCGGCGGGGTCCACACGATGCGCTGGGGGCTGGAACAGTCACGCAATCTGATGACCGTGCACATCGCCAACGATACCGGGATGGACCGGGTGGTGCGGACGATCGAGCGGGTGGGGATCGGCAAGTACGATCCCTATCTCTCGTTCGCGCTGGGCGCGGGGGACACCACCGTGGCGCAGATGGTCAATGCCTATGCGGCGCTGGCCAACCATGGCGTGCAGTATTCCCAGTCGCTGATCGACTACGTGCAGGACCGCAGCGGGAAGGTGATCTGGCGCGCCGATCCGCGCCCGTGTGGCGGGTGCAACATGGCCGAGTGGGACGGCAAGCCGATGCCCCGGCTGGCGGCGCGCGGGCAGCAGGTGCTCGATGCAGGCACAGCCTATCAGGTGGTCCACATGCTCGAAGGCGTGGTCCAGCGCGGCACTGCGGTGACGTTGCGCGATCTGGGCCTGCCGCTGTTCGGCAAGACCGGGACGACGTCTGGCCCCACCAACGTCTGGTTCGTCGGCGGCTCGCCCAATATCGTCGGCGGGGTCTATCTCGGTTTTGACCAGCCGCGCTCGCTGGGCGGTTATGCCCAGGGCGGCACGTTCGCCGCGCCGATTTTCAAGCAGTTCGTGCTCGCCAGCCGCGAACGGTGGAACCACACCCCGCCGCTGGCCCCGCCTGACATCCGCATGGTCAAGATCGACCGGGTGACGGGCAAGCGGGTGTTCGAAGGCGAGCCGGGTGACGATCCCAAGGCCGGGCTGATCTGGGAAGCGTTCAAGGCCGATACCGAGCCGCCGCGCGCCACCCGTCAGGACCAGCTGGCGGCGCAGCGCGATGCGATCCTGAGCGCCATTCGCCGGCTTCACGCCGCACAGAGCCAGCAGCCCGACGACAGCGCCCGCGAGGATGCCGGGGCGGACTTTGTGCAGGAGCAGGGCGGGGTTTATTGAGCTTCTGCCCCAAGGTCCGGGCTGGACGGCGCAGGCCGAACGCGCGACACTCTGTGTTATGATCAAAAATGCCATGGTTCCGTTCGCCGCGTTTGCCGCGCTGATCCCCGCCGCCGCTCTGGCCGAGCTGCCGGTCGGCGCGCATGCGCCTGCGTTTGCCACGCAAGGCGCGCTGGCGGGCAAGCCGTTTGCGTTCGATCTCAAGGCGGCGCTGCGCAAGGGGCCGGTGGTGCTCTATTTCTATCCTAAGGCGTTCACGCCCGGGTGCACGCTGGAAGCACACGCCTTTGCCGAGGCGAGCGCCAAATTCCATGCCGCCGGGGCAACGATCGTCGGCATGTCCAACGATGGCCTGCCGGAGCTCCTCAAGTTTTCGGTTTCGGATTGCCGCAACAAGTTCGCGGTCGCCTCGGCCAACCCGCAGATCGTCAAGACCTATGACGTCGATCTGGTGCAGAACGGGGTCTCGACCGGCTATACCAAGCGCACCAGCTATGTGATCGGGCGCGACGGGCGGATCTTGCTGGCCCATTCGAACATGGATTACCGCGATCACGTGAAAATGACGCTGGCGGCGGTGCAGGGGCTCAAGAAGAAGTAGGCGATGCGTTTGGCGGCTGGCGCGGCTGGCCCACCCCGCTCCCTTTACAAAACAGCGTGCCCCGCTAAGCGGACCGCTCGGAATTTTCGGAGTTTACCGTCATGCGTGCCGAAGGGCAGGCTCATATCGATCGGATCGAGGCCGCGCTGGCGCTGGTCCGCAAGTTCCTTGACTGGGACCGGGCGCTGCGGCGGCTCGACGAGCTGAATGCGCGGGTCGAGGACCCGAAGCTGTGGGACAATCCCAAGGAAGCCGAAGCGGTGATGCGCGAGCGGCGGCGGCTGGAAGCGGCGGTCGGCGCGGTCAACCAGATCAGCCAGGAAATGGTCGACGCGGTCGAGTTCGTCGAACTGGGCGAGGCCGAGGGCGACGATGCGACCGTGGCCGAAGGGCTGGCCAGCCTTGCCGCGCTGGCGGTGCGCGCCGATGCCGACAAGATCCAGGCGCTGCTGGCGGGCGAGGCCGATGCCAACGACGCTTATCTTGAAGTC
>CANGQZ010000156.1 GCA_947455865.1 Sphingomonadaceae bacterium | reverse complement strand
GCGCAGGTCTACCCCGGCGCTGAAGGCCCGCTCGCCAGCGCCGGTCAGCACGATTGCCCGGATCACGGGATCAGCCGCCAGCTCGCCCATGGTCGTCACCAGCGCCATACGCAGCGCGCGGGAAAGCGCGTTCATCGCGGCGGGGCGATTGAGCGTCAGCACCGCGACCGCGCCGTGCATTTCCAGGTGCAAAAGCTGCTCGGTCATCGGCGCTGTCTCCAAGGGGGCGTTCAGCCGGGCGTGGCCAGATTGGCGGCGGTATAACACTCGACCAGAAATGCCAGCGGTCGCCCGTCGGGCAGGCGCAGCAGCGCGTGATGAGCCAGCACCGTTTCGGGCGGACAATCGGGCGATGGCCCGCGCATGCTGGTCAGGCGCTCGCGGCGAAAGCCCAGCGGCGCAGCAATCGTTCCAAACGGCGTGTCAGTCGCGGCCAACGCGGCGTTCATCTCCGCGCTGAGCAACCCCGGCACGAACCAGTTGTGCGCGTCGGACAGCACGGTGTCGCCGCAGACCAGCCGGACATGGCGGTAGCCGAGCGGTTCGTCGGCGCTCACCGCCAGCGCCGCGCGCAGTTCGTCCGGTTCGGCCCGCACGGCATCGCGCACCGGCACGGCAATGATCTTCGAAGGATCGGCAATCCCTTCCGCCGCGCACCACTGGCGCAGCGCCGCCGTCGCACTGTCTTGCGCCGCCAGCGTTGCCTCGAACCGCTTCAGCCGGCGTGCCTGCGGTGCCGCGCAGGCCGTGGCAGCAAGTCCGGCCACCACGATCAGCGCCAGCGCCGCAAGACGCTTAGATCCCACCGGGGACAGCCGCGCGCCCGCCATCGGCCAGCCCGGCAACCAGTGCGCGGGTGCAGTCGGCCAATTCTTCGGCGTCGGTCGAGCGGATCACGAAGTTTGCCCCGGTCTTGCCCTCTTTCCAGAACGGATAGGAGCCGATCTGGCAGTTGGCGTGGGCTTTTTCGGTGGCACGGAGCAGGTCGGCCACTTCGCTCTCGCCCACCCAGCAGCCCACCGTTTCGCTGAGCAGCGGTGCGCCGCCTTCGAGCTCGCCGGTCAGCGCATCGAGCATCCCGGCGGTGATACTAGGCACCCCGGCCATGATGAACAGGTTGCCGAAGCGTATGCCCGGCGCGCCGGTATACCGATTGGGGATCAGGTCGGCCCCCTCCGGCACCCGCGCCATCCGCAGCCGTGCATCGGTCAGTCCGCCGCGCGTGGTGTAGTAGGCTTCCAGAATCGCCCGCGCATCGGGATGGACCACCACGCCCACCCCCAGAGCGGCGGAAATCGCATCGACGGTAATGTCATCGTGCGTCGGCCCGATCCCGCCGGTGGTGAACAGATAATCGTTCCGCGCGCGCAATTCGTTGATGGCCTCGCCAATGGCGTCCGGATCGTCGGCCACCACGCGCACTTCTTTCAGGCGGATGCCCTGCACCTGCAACCAGGTCGCCACTTGGGCAATATTCTTGTCGTGCGTGCGGCCCGAGAGAATCTCGTCGCCGATCACGACAAGGGCGGCGGTGAAGATGCGGGATTCGGCCATGACGTCGGGTTAGGCGGGCTCAGCCGGTTCGACAAGATTGCCGCTTTGACCAAATGTGCCTTTAGGGGCAGCAATCCGCTGGAATGCCAGCCAGCCGTCGTCAATCGGGGCCGCGGTCAGCTCGCGGCGGTCTTCGGCATAGTCCATGTGCAGCCGCCACGGCGCGGTCCGGGCGCTCTTGGGCACGATATCCCGCGCGCGCTGGAGATAGCCGGAGGAGAACATGTCGAGCGGCTGAACTTCCTCGAGCGCGTGATCCTCGGGCAGCACCGGGGTCACCACGTCCACCCGCCACGTGTCGGTCTGGCGGAACAGCCGGCACAGCCAGTCTGCCACGATATCGACCCGCAAGGTCCACGAAGCGTTGAGATAGCCGAACAGAACCGCAAAGTTGGGCACGTTCGAAAGCATGCAGTCGCGGTACCAGAAGTGCTCGGCGAAGTTCACCGGCTCCCCGTCAAGGCTCAGCGCCACTTTGCCCAGCGCAGCGATCTTCAGCCCGGTGGCGGTCACGATGATGTCGGCGGGCTGCAGTTCGCCATTGGCCAGCCGCACCCCTTCGGGCTCGACTGCGGCGATCGTACCGGTCACCACGCTGGCCTGCCCCTCGCGCAGCACGGTGAACAGGTCTCCGTCGGGGATCAGGCAGAGCCGCTGCTCCCATGGCCCATAAGGCGGGGTGAAGTCCTCCGCCCGCCATGCCGGGCCGAGCGCTGCCTCTGCCTGCCGCGCCAGCCACGCCCCTGTCTCGGCCGGCTTGGCCCGTGCGCGGTTGAACAGAAAGGCGTTGAGCGTGCGGTTGCGCCAGCGGATCAGCGCATAAGCCCACTTTTCCGGCAGCAGGCGCCGCAGCAGGTTGGCCATCCGGTCGGTTGCGGCCTGTGCGACATACCACGTCGGGGTGCGCTGGAGCATGGTGACGTGCGCGGCACTGACCGCCATCGCCGGAACCAGCGTCGCTGCGGTCGCTCCCGATCCAATCACGATCACCCGCTTGCCCGCCCAGTCGAGCGTCTCGGGCCAGAACTGGGGATGGACTACAGCGCCGGCAAAGCGCTCCAAACCGGGAATCGCGGGGTCATGCGGAGTGTCGTAATCGTAATAGCCCGAGCCCATGAACAGGAACCGTGCGGCGTGCGTTTCGGGCCCGTCCGGCCCATCAGCTTGCACCCGCCACAGCCCGGCCGTGCTGTCCCAGTCAGCGGCGATGACCTTGCGCCCATAGCGGATGCGCTCCGCCACCCCATGCTCGCTCGCCACCCGTTCCAGATAGTCGCGGATCGTCTCGCCGGCGGCGATCGAACGTTCCGCCCGCCACGGCGCGAAGGCATAACCGAGCGTGAACATGTCGCTGTCCGAACGCACCCCGGGATAGCGGAACAGGTCCCACGTCCCGCCCAGCCGATCGCGCCGTTCGAACAGCGCATAAGTCTTGCCCGGGCAGTCCATCGCCAGATGCGCGGCCATCCCGATCCCGGAAATGCCCGCGCCCACGATCAGCACGTCCAGCGGCTCTGCGGTGCTCATCCGATCTCCCTTGCTGACAGCGGGGTAAGCCAAGCCGACGCCGATTGCCAGACCGCCCCGGTTTTGCCAGACCCGCGAACCATGACGATCATCGCCGCACGCCGCTATATTGCCGGTACGCCCCAGGACGACGCGCTCGTCATCGATGGCGAGCCGCGCACCCGTCTGACCCCGCCGAGTTTTGACTGGGTAGGCCTGTGCGAGCCCTCGGCGGACGAGATGGATACGGTCCGCCGCCAGTTCGGCCTGCATCCGCTTGCGGTGGAGGATGCGCTCAATCCGCGCCAGCTGCCCAAGATCGATCTCTATGGATCGTGCCTGTTCATCGTCGCCCGCACTGCCGAGATATCGGAAGGAGACAACATCGCCTATGGCCAGACCGCACTGTTCCTCGGCGCGGACTATCTGGTCACTGTCCGCTTCGGCTCCAGCCGCGCCCACCATCCCATCCGCCACCGCCTGGAGGCGCATCAGGAACGGCTGGCAGAAGGCGCCGACTATGTCGCCCACGCCATCCTCGATTTCATCGTCGATGGCTTCGCCCCGATCATCGACCGCTTTGAGGAGGCGGTGCAGGCGATGGAGGAGCGGGCGATCGATTGTTTCCCCGAACCCTCCATCATCCGCCGCATCTTCCGCCTGCGCCGCCAGATCCGCCGGTTCGAGCGACTGGTCGGGCCGATGGAGGAAGTCTGCGAGCGGCTGGCGACGACCGATCTGCCCAACATCGATCCCGCCGCGCGGGTGTGGTTCCGCGACGTGCTCGATCACGTTCGCCGCGCACTCACCCGGATGCGTGGACTGAAAGAGACGCTAGCATCGATCGTCGAGACCGCCGGCCTGCTCGAACAGCACCGTCAGGGCGAGATGACCCGTCAGCTCGCTGCGTGGGCCGCGATTCTCGCCGTGCCAACTGCGATCGCCGGAATTTACGGGATGAATTTTCAATTCATGCCCGAACTGCAATGGCGTTATGGCTATTTTGGCGCGCTCGGATTGATCTTCGGCTCGTGTTTCCTGCTATACTGGCGCTTCCGGCGGATCGGCTGGCTCTAAAAGGAGTTAGCATTCGATGGCCGCCGGTTCTGCCCGCACTCTGCTCATCGCCCTTGCCGCCAATGTCGGCATCGCCGTCGCCAAGTTTGGCGCGGCCGCGGTCACCGGTTCGTCGGCAATGCTCACCGAAGGCATCCACAGCTTGGTCGATTCGGCCAACCAGCTGCTCCTGCTTCACGGCCGCCGCCGGTCGCAGCTTCCGGCCGATGCCAAGCACCCTTTCGGCTATGGGCGCGAACTCTATTTCTGGAGCTTCATCGTCGCGATCCTCGTCTTCGCGCTCGGCGCCGGGGTCTCGGTCTATGAAGGCGTGCTCCACATCCTCGCGCCCGAGCCCGCCACTGATCCGCTGATTGCCTTCGCGGTGCTGGCGCTCGCCGCCGGGCTCGAAGGCTGGTCGACGCTTGCCGCGCTGGCCGATTTCAACCGAGCCCGCGGCAACAACAGCGTGTGGTCGGAAATCCGCGCCAGCAAGGATGCGCCCACGCTGGTGGTGCTGCTTGAAAACACCGGCGCGCTAGTTGGCCTCGCCATCGCCGCCACCGGCCTCGCGCTCAGCCTCGTCACCGCCAATCCGTTCTGGGACGGCTTCGCCTCGGTGCTGATCGGGCTGGTGCTCGGCGGACTGGCCATCGTCCTGCTGTTCGAAGCCAAAGGCCTGCTGATTGGCGAATCGGCCGATCCCCGGCTGGTCGCGGCGATTGCCCGCAGCGCCGCCGGGCACCCCGGCGTGGTCAAAGTCCATGAAGTACTGACGCTCCATTCCGCGCCCGAAATGGTCACCGCGATGATCAGCGCCGATTTCGATGACACCATCAGCGCGCGGGCGGTCGAAGGCATTGTCGCGGCGATCGAGCGCGATGTGGCGCGCGAGTTCCCGATCGTGACGCGGGTGTTTGTCCAGCCGAAGGATTCGCGGGATCAGCAGCGCGGCCCACCCCGAAGCGACTAGGTTCGCCTGAGCTGCATCCGCGTCGTCGTCAGGCTTTGGCCAAGCGCGGCTTGCTGGTGCCTGCGAACAGCAGCGCTGCGCAAAGCAACATCCCAATATCTGTCACGATCGGCAAGGCGGTCAGGCCCCATCGCCCCACCACGGCACCGGCCAAAATCGCCGCCCAGGCAAAGCCACTGCAGATGAGCGGCGCCGCGATTGCCGCCAACCGACCTTTCGCATCGAACGAGCCTGGCAGTGCAACAAGAACCGGAAAGCAGAATTGCAGTGCGAATATCGCCGGGCCCAAGGTCATTAAGAAAACCACCCGGCTCTGCGTGTGCAGTGCCAGATGCCAGCCTATGGCGCACAGCGCGAACGCGGCAAGCAGCGGATATTTCGGCCCGAACCTCGCCGCGCACCAGCCGCCGGCAAGGCAGCCGGTCGCAGAGAGCAAGAGAATGACCCCGATGGCGGAACTGGCGCCTTCGTAGCTGAAACCCAACTTGCGCGCTGCGGTGACCATAAAGGCGAAGCCCATGCCGCTGAACGTCACAAAAGCGACGCCCATCGCGATCACGGCAATGCCGCGCCAACGGATCTCCAGCGGCGCGGCATTTTCGCCATCGGCCTGTTCGAACGATTTGGGCAGAGCGTGGCGGGAGAGGTGCATCGTCGCCGCAAAGACCGCGCTCAGTACCGATGCGGCCAAAAAGCCGCCGCGCAGTCCGCCCCATTCCACGGCGCTGCCAACCACGGCGATCATGAACGACATCATCAACACGCCGGCCATGTCGACGATTCCGAAGCTCTGTTCCGACCGGGCAGAACTGGCGATCCACCCGGAGACCAGCCCCAGGAGCAGCCCGCCGCAGAGGCCCGCCGCGCACTGTCCAAGGAGCAGCAGTGCAGGCGAGGCGAACCAAAAAGCGTTGGCGGCCTCGCACAGGGCCAGACCAGCGCCAAGGCCGGTAACGGCTGCACTCCCGCCGATTCGGCGCAACAGCCAAGGCATGAGCAGTGACGAGAACGCGCCGCCAACAAAGGGCATGGCTGCCGCCAGTCCGGCCATGCCTGGCGAATAGCCCGTTTGTTCGACGAAGCGCGTGATCAGCACCGGCTTCATCGAACTGAACATGGTAGAGATCGAGAAGGCTGCCGAGCCTGCGGTAAGCAGGGGAATGTCGAGACCCATCCGCGTGGCGCCGGTTCGGGCAGTGTTGCCAGATGCCCCGATCATTGCACAAATCGCCCTTTGTTCGAGGCCTCCAGCTTTGATTGCAGGTGCGTCCCGGCCGTTGTCGGGGTGAAGCGAGCCGGGTTGTCCGCCGAGACGCAACTCGGCAAGACTTCGATAGCGGCGTCGGAATCCGGATCGATGAAAATCGCGATCGAGAAGCGGTCCCGCTCGCCGATGTTTGCCCTGACGCGGTGCATGGTCGATTTGTATTTGCCGTTGGTCCAGCGTTCCAGCAAGTCACCGCTGTTGATCACCACCGCATCATCCCGCGGCGGAACGTCGATCCATTTACCGGTACGGTCGATCACCTGCAGCCCGCCAACGCCGTGCTGGAACAGCAGGGTCATGAACCCATAGTCGGTGTGCGCCCCGGCGCCCATCTGC
>CANGQZ010000155.1 GCA_947455865.1 Sphingomonadaceae bacterium | reverse complement strand
GTTCGTGGTGCGTGACAGCCAGAGCTGGGAAGTGGCGGCCGAAGTGTCGCTGCCCAACCTGTTCCTGCTCCCGACATTTGCCGCGCCCGAGATTTTTCCGCTCAATGTGCCGGCGTGGTCGATCTTCTTCGAACTACTCGCCAATCTGGGCCATGCCGCAGTCGTGCAGCGCCTCAGCAAGCACATGCTGGCGGTGATGGTGGCAGTGTTTGCTGCTGCGCTGCTGCTGGCGGCGTGGCATTTCGGAACGCTCGATCTCGGAGCGCGCAAAGTCACGATGATCGGCGGGCTGGTTCGGGTCTGCTTCGCTTATGGGCTCGGGGTGCTGCTGTGGCGTCTGCACGGCGATCGTGCGCCGATCCCGGTGCCGCCGTTGCTGGCGCTGGTGGCGATGCCGGTGCTGTTCACCGCAGCGACCCGCTGGGGCTTTGCCGGCTGGGGGTTCGATCTGGCATTTGTTTTGTTCGGCTGCCCCCTGATCCTGTGGGGCGGTTTGCGGATGCGCGGGTTCGGCCGGCTGGCCGGCATGGCAGGCGCTCTCTCGTTTCCGCTATATGCGGTACATTATCCGCTGCTACTCGGAGCCGAGGCACTGGGATTGGTGCCGCTCGCCGGGCTGACGTTAGCTATGGCGGTGGCCGCAATCATCATCTGGCTGTTCACCGCAGGCCCGCGCGCGACGTCGGTCACATCGCATGGAGTAGCATCACAGCCCAATGTGTAATGTGATTGCATATCACATTAAACGGTGATAGCACACATTTCCATGTACACCACCACCATCGATCGGGTCCGTCATCTCGTCAGCGAGGGCACGATGACCCGGGCCGGCCTCGCCCGTGCGGCGGGGCTCCATGCCAACACATTGCGCGATTGCACGGAGTCCGATTGGAATCCGACTTCCGAAACGCTCGGCAAGCTCGAACGCTTCCTGATGGCGAACGACGAACGCCCGGTGCTCGTGTCGATCGAGGAAATCATCGACGAAGCGCGCAACGGCCGGATGTATATTCTGGTCGACGATGAGGACCGCGAGAACGAGGGTGACTTGATCATCCCAGCCCAGATGGCGACGCCAGCGGCGGTCAACTTCATGGCGACGCACGGGCGCGGACTGATCTGTCTGGCCCTCTCCTCAACGCGGATCGAACAACTCGGGCTCGATCTTATGAGCCGCAACAACGGCACCCGCCACGAGACGGCCTTCACCGTCTCGATCGAAGCACGTGAAGGTGTCACCACCGGCATTTCTGCTGCAGATCGTGCGCGCACGATCAGTGTGGCGATCGACGGCACCAAGAGCCGCGACGATATCGTCACCCCCGGCCACGTCTTCCCGCTGCGCGCGCGCGACGGCGGGGTGCTGGTGCGCACTGGCCATACCGAGGCGGCGGTCGACATTTCGCGGCTCGCCGGACTAAACCCTTCGGGCGTCATCTGCGAGATCATGCGCGAAGACGGGACGATGGCCCGGCTTGACGATCTGGTCAGCTTTGCCCGTCTACACGATCTCAAGATCGGCACGATCCGCGATCTGATCGAATATCGCCGCCGCAACGATCACCTTGTCGAATGCATCGGCGAAGCGCCGTTCGTTTCCGATTACGGCGGTGACTGGGTGACCAAGACTTATCGCAACAAGGTGGATGGCAGCGTCCACCTCGTCCTCCAGAAGGGCCGGATCGTGCCGGGTCAGCCGACCCTTGTCCGCATGCACGGACTTTCGATTCTCAATGACGTCCTAGGATCGCCCGGACCCCGCAAACGCATGTTGCAGCGAGCGATGGAAGAGGTTGGTCGCGCTGGAAACGGTTTGATTGTTCTGCTGACTGCAGAGAGCCATGATGAGCTCGCCCGTGAGCTGAGCGGCCAGCGCATTGCGATGGACCTCCGGAGCTACGGCATCGGCGCCCAGATCCTGGCTGATCTTGGCGTGCACGATCTGATCCTGCTGACCAATTCGCACCGCAATGTCGTTGCGATCGAAGGCTATGGCCTGTCGATCGTCGGTGAGCAGCCGATCGCCTGATTTCGTTCAAAGCCTGAAAGGACCCGGCGCGCTATGGCCCGCATTCTCATTATCGAAGCGCGCTTCTACGATCATCTGAATGATATGCTGATTGCCGGCGCGAAGGCGGCGATCAAGGCGGCTGGACACAAGGCCGACGTCATCACTGTACCCGGCGCGCTGGAAATTCCCGGGGCGATCGCACTGGCAGATCAGGGCGGGGACTACGACGGTTATGTCGCCATCGGCGTGGTAATCCGCGGCGAGACGTATCACTTCGAGATCGTCGCGGGCGAATCCGCCCGCGGGATCATGGCGCTGACGATGGACGGCGTGGCCATCGGCAACGGCATCCTCACCGTCGAAAACGAAGCACAGGCGCTGGTGCGGGCCGATCCGGCGCAGAAGGACAAAGGCGGCGAAGCGGCCAAGGCGGCGCTGGCGCTACTGGCGCTGCGCGAGAAATTCGGGGTCTGATCCCTGCCGATTAAGGCAAGTCTGGCCCCCGTTGGGCCCCAAGTAACACTAAATTACCAGATCCGCACCCGCTTGTCGGCCGGCAGGTAGAGGTTGTCGCCGGGTTGGACGTCAAACGCCTTGTACCACGCATCAAGGTTGCGCACCGTTAGCGCACGGTACTGGCCGGGTGCATGGCTATCGGTGGCGATCCGTCCGCGCAGCGATTCCTCCCGCTGCTTGGTCGCCCAACTTTGGGTAAACGCGATGAAGAAGCGCTGATCGCCGGTAAATCCGTCGATCACCGGCGGCTCCTTGCCTTTGAGCGAGGCCCGGTAAGCATCGTAGGCGGCGGCGAGGCCGGCAACGTCGGCGATGTTTTCCCCAAAAGTCAGTGTGCCGTTGACGTGAACCCCGGGGAACGGGGCATAGCTATCAAACTGCGCGGCGAGGGCCTTGCCTTCCTTGGTGAAGCGGGCGAGATCGGCCGGGGTCCACCAGTTGCGCAGCTTTCCCGCCGCATCGAAAGCGGCGCCGTTGTTGTCGAAGCTGTGGCTGATCTCGTGGCCGATGGTGGCGCCAAGCGCACCATAGTTGAATGCCGGATCGGCCTTGGGATCGAAGAATGGGCGCTGCAGCGTGGCGGCGGGGAAATTGAGCGCATTCTGAACCGGCAGATTGACCGCATTGACCAGCTGCACATTCATCCACCATTCGCGCCGGTCGAGCGGCTTGCCGATCTTGGCGAGTTGCTGGCGGTATTGCACCAGTTCCCCCGCGATCTTGTTGGCATAGGCCGCACCGGGCACGACGTTGAACGACGAATAGTCTTTCCAGGTATCGGGATAACCGACGCCGACTTCCATCGTGCGCACCTTTTCGCGCGCTTCGGACCGGGTTTCCGGCGCCATCCAGCCCAGCGCGTCGATGCGCTTGACGAACGAGGCCTTGATCGCCGTGACCATGCCTTCGATCTCGCGCTTGGCCGAGGCGGGGAAGTATTGCTCGACGTAAAGCTTGCCGAGCGCATCGCCGAGCGCATCGCCAAGCGCCTCGATCCCGCGCTCCTCTCGCGATTTCTGGGCAGTTACCCCGCTAAGCACGGTGCCATAAAAGGCGAAGTGATCGGCATCGAGCCGGCTTGGCAGCACATCAGCATGGGCGTTGAGCTGGTGGAACACCAGCCAGTCCTGCCACGCGGCGATCGGCTCCTTGGCGACCAGCGCCGAAAGCTTGGCAATCGCGCCGGCATGATAGGCGGCAAACCGCTGTTGACCGCTCAGCCCCGCCGCCGCGAAGAACTCTTCCCAGTCGATCCCCGGTGCTTTGGCGACAAAATCGGCGCGGCTCCATTCCGTTTCCGAATTGGGGTAGTCCTCGCTTTGTGCCCGCGTAGCGTGCGCACTGGCGATCCGTAATTCCAGATCGTAAACCCGCTTGGCCCGCACTTCGGAATCACCAATCCCTGCATCGCTTAGCAGTCGGGCAATATAGGCGCGATATTGCGCGCGGATCGCCGCCATCTGCGGCTCGGGCGAAAGGTAGTATTCGCGCTCGGGCAGCCCCAATCCGCCCTGCAGAAAATAGGGCATCACCGCATCGCTGCCGAGCGCGCGGGTGACGAACACCCCGAACAGGTTTTCGGTGTGCCAGTCGGTGTTATTGATCGGATCGACATCGGCGCGCAGATGCTGACCCAGCACGCGGGAAAGCCCCTTCACGTCGGCTATCGCGGCGAACCGGTCCAGATCGGGCTTGATCGGGGCAAGTCCCGCCTGATCGATGCTGCGGGTATCGATGTAGGTGGTATAAAAGGTGCGAATGCGGCCCGGATCGCTGTCCGGAGCGGGATTGCCCTTGACGATATCGTCTATCAGCCGGTCGAGCTGCCCGCGGGTGGTCTCGTCGGCAAAGCTGTGCGAGCCGACCATCGCCTTATCGGCCGGGATCGCGGTTGCGCGCATCCAGGCGCCGTTGGCATAAGCGTAGAAATCGTCGCCGGGCTTGATGGTCTTGTCCATCGCGTTCAGCGCGATGCCGATTTCGGTGCCTGATCCGCGCGCATCATCAAGATCGTCGCTGGCCTTGCATGCGGCAAGCGCCAGCGAAAGGGCGGCGCAGGCCAGCGCAGCCATCGCCAGCGGTGCTTTCGACCAGGCAGATGGCAGCGAACGAAAGCGGATGGGACTGTGCATTATACCTCTGGCAACCGGCTTATGCCCCCCGGGGCTTTGCCTATAGGCGGTGATGGCGCGCCCGGCTACTTGAAATGCGGCAAAATCAGGGCGGTTGCGGGCGCGCGGACCAGCCACTGTGCTTTGCCGCAGGGGCCGGTCGTCCGGACCGATTCGGATCGCCTGGCCCGTCATGCTGCGATATCCGCATTTCCCAGTTGCTGCGCGGAAACGCATCCTCCACAAGTTCCTTCCATAACGGTGGAATGCCGCGTTGCAGCGACAGAATCCGCCGGAGCCATTCGATGTCTGAGTTCATGCTGATCCTGCCTGGCGGAGAAAAGCGCATGTGGCCGCCGATTCCGAGCAGCGACGACCCTGAAACGATTCAGCTGCGTCTGCTCGCGTGCTTGCGCGATCTGGACCGGATCGATGCCCGTCTGGCCGGCGCTTACCTTGAAAGCGCGATCCACCATCTGCGCGCGCAGTTCGATTTGGGCGAGGATATCTCGAAAACCGATTAGTCTCGGCAAGGCGCGCCCCCTGCGTTGCGTTAGCATTTCCGCCATCAGACCGACCGGAACGGCACCATAACGGCCGGGTCGTTCAGGGGGCAGATCGAAAATGGCAGCGAACTGGAAAGATGCAGAGCAAGCCCGTGGCTCCGCCTTGGCGAATGGCCTTGGTGCGCGCATAGGCGATGCTGCATCGCAAAATCATAACCGCCAGTCCGGGCTGCAAGCCGGCTCGACTCTGCTCGCGGGAGAACCTGGCCAGCCGGCACGCATGCTCGCCGCGCGGCAGGCGCGCCGGCTGATCGCCGCTGCCAACGAACTGCTCGCGCTGGCTGCCGAACTGGATGAGGAAGCCCATCGCGGCGCAATTCCGCTCGGCGAAGACGCGGCCACCCCGGTTGAAGATGATATGCGCTGGCTGCGCCACGCCCGCCGGCTTTACCGTGATCGCCGCACCCGCGGCCTTCTGTTCGGTGACGAGAACCTGTTTGGCGAACCGGCGTGGGATCTGCTGCTCGATCTGTTTATCGCCGCGAAGGAGCGCAAGCGCGTGCCCGTTACCAGCGCCTGCATCGGCGCAGCCGTGCCGACGACCACGGCGCTGCGCTGGCTGGCGCTGCTGGAAGAACGCGGTCTAATCCTGCGCGAAGCGGACCCGACCGATGCTCGGCGAATTTTCGTGCGTCTGTCTGCCGATGCCTATGCCCGGATGGTCGCATATTTCGTCCGCGCCGCCGCGGCCGAGGCCGACGATACGATCGAGGCCGCCCGCGCCCATGGCCGCGCCGTTGAGCGGCTGATCCACCCCGAAAACTACCCCTAAAGTACTATCCAATATTCCATGTCAGCGTAACAAAATTACCGCTCGTCGGACAAATCTCTGGAACCAAACGATCTTCCCCGCGCTCTTACCACCGGACGGGACACGGGAGATTTTTCATGAGGAAACTGACCCTGGCACTTGCGGCCCTTGCGGCCGGCATCAGCCAGACTGCCCTTTGCGCAGGATACCGGGCCCTATATCGGGCTCGAAGCAGGGGTACTTTTCCCCCAGCACGAAAAGTATCACGTCCCCGGCCTCAATGGTTCGGAGATCGATACATATGAAGCCGCGTTCAAGCCGGGTTACGATGTCGGCGGCGTGATCGGTTACGATTTCGGCATGTTCCGGCTTGAGGCAGAAGGCTCGTATAAGCGCGCCAAGCTCGATCGCTCCAAGACCGTCGAAATCAACGGCTTCAATCCAGCCACATCAACGGTTGGCGGGCATGATCGCACCGTTTCGGCGATGGCGAATGCGCTGGTCGATTTCGGCAACCCGGGCGGCGTAACCTTCTTCGCCGGCGGCGGCGCTGGCGTTGCCTGGCACAAGTTCGATTACCAGCTACACAGCGCGCCCGGGACTCGCTTCGAAAGCGGCGACAAGAGCGGGTTTGCCTGGCAGGCGATCGCCGGAATCCGCGCACCGCTCAGTCGCTCGGTGGATGTCGGCTTGAAGTATCGCTACTTCAATGCCGGCCGGTTCAACCACGACGCTACCGGTTATGGCATCGCCGGCAACGAAGTTTCCAACCGGTTTCGCTCGCACAGCATCCTGGGGACATTGACC
>CANGQZ010000154.1 GCA_947455865.1 Sphingomonadaceae bacterium | reverse complement strand
GCTACCGGGCGGTTACCCAGAAACCAGCCGAGCGCGGTTCCCGCGACGAGTCCGAGGACAAGCGTGATGAAGCTCAGGAGCTGCGATTCCACGGTAGTTCCCCTTCTCCGGCCCAGTTTGCGAACTGCACGGAACGAAACGGGAACTTACTGCCTTTGCCCTCGCTTTGCAAGCGAGCTCACGCCGCCTTGCGCAGCTTTTCCAGCTTCTTGAGCGCCATCGAGCGCTTCAGGCGCGAGAGGTGATCGATGAACAGGATGCCTTCGAGGTGGTCCATCTCATGCTGGAGGCAGGTGGCCATCAGGCCGGCCATGTCTTCCTCGTGCACAGTGCCGTCCAGATCCTGCCAGCGGGCGCGAATGGTGGCGGGGCGCTCGACGTCAGCATAGATCTCGGGGACCGAGAGGCAGCCTTCCTGATAGACCGAATAGTCTTCGGACGGATCGAGGATTTCCGGGTTGATGAACACTCTAGGGGTGCGCTTGACCGGGCGGTGATCGTGGCCGCAGCCTTCATCGCCGCAGCTCTCGGCCTCGGCGTCCTTGTCACGCTCCTGCAGGTCAATAACCAGCACGCGCAGCGGCACCCCGACCTGCACCGCGGCAAGGCCGATGCCGGGGGCATCGTACATTGTCTCAAACATGTCGGACACGAGCGTGCGCAGCTCCGCATCGAAGACGGTGACGGGCGCGGAAATCTGCTTGAGCAGCGGATCGGGCACTTCGAGGATCGTACGGATAGCCATGGGGTGGCAAATAATCGCGGGAGGGGCGGAGTGCAAGGTGGGGGTTGGGGTTGCTGCCGCGGTTGTGGCTGGGGCTTCGACAGGCTCAGTCCGAGCGGGCTTTTGGCGGGATTTCGAGTTCACACTCAAGATCTGAGCTTGCGCTTTGCCGCTTGCCCACCCCCAGCCCCTCCCGCCTGCGGGAGGGGAGTTGGTAGCGCTTATGCCATCGGGCGGCGCGCGCGCAGGGCCTGGGCCAGAGTGCCTTCGTCGAGATAATCGAGTTCGCCGCCCACCGGCAGGCCGTGGGCAAGCTGGGTGATGCGCAGCGGGAAGCTTTCCAGCCGTTCGGCGAGGTAATGCGCGGTGGTCTGCCCTTCCAGGGTGGCGTTCATGGCGAGGACGACCTCGTCAATCCCGCCCGCCGCGACACGTTCGAGCAGGGCGCCAATCGAGAGGTCTTCGGGCCGGATGCCTTCGAGCGCCGAGAGCCGCCCGCCGAGGACGTGGTAGCGCCCGGCGAATAGCTGCGCGCGGTCTAGCGCCCAGAGGTCCGCCACATCCTCGACCACGCAGAGCGAGCGGGGATCGCGGCGCGGATCGAGGCAGATCGCGCACGGGTTGGTGGTATCGACGTTGCCGCAAGTCTGGCATTCGACCAGCGCTTCCTGCACCCCCGCCAGCGCCTCGAGCAGCATCGGCAGCGCACTCTCACGCCGCTTGATCAGCCACAGCACTGCGCGCCGCGCCGAACGCGGGCCCAGACCCGGCAGACGGGCCAGCGCGCCCGCGAGCGCCTCGATCTCTTGCGATGCCATGCAGTTGCCTTATCCGCTCAGGCTGAGCTTGTCGAAGCCCCTTGCGTTCGGCAGGGGTGCTATCCACCCTTTGACAGGCTCGGGGTGAGCGGAGGTCTGGTGAAAATCATCTTCATGGGCACGCCGGAATTCGCGGTGCCGACGCTGACTGCGCTCGCGGCGGCGGGGCACGAGATCGCGTGTGTCTATAACCAGCCGCCGCGCCCGGGCGGGCGGCGGGGCAAGGAATTGACCCCTTCCCCGGTACAGCGCGCGGCGGAAGCGCTGGGAATGATGGTGCGCCATCCGGTGAGCCTGAAGGGCGCGGAGGAGCAGGCAGTCTTCGCCGCGCTCGGCGCGGATATCGCGGTGGTGGCGGCCTATGGCCTGATCCTGCCGCAAGCGGTGCTGGATGCGCCGAAGTATGGCTGCCTCAACGTCCATGGCTCGCTGTTGCCGCGCTGGCGCGGGGCGGCGCCGATCCAGCGGGCGATTCTGGCGGGGGATGCCGAGACTGGCGTGGGGATCATGCGGATGGAGCGCGGGCTGGATACCGGGCCGGTGCTGCTGGAAGGGCGCACTGCGGTGGAGCGCAAGACCGCGGGGGAACTGACCGAGGAGCTGGCGCGAATGGGCGCGGCGCTGATGGTGCGGGTGCTGGCGGACCTATCCGCTTATCCTGAGGTGGCCCAGCCTTCGGACGGCGTGACTTATGCCCGCAAGATCGACAAGGCCGAGGCACGGTTGGATTTTGCCGGCGACGCAGCGGCGCTGGAGCGGCAGGTCCGCGCGTTCAATCCGGCGCCGGGGGCATTCTTCGAGCTGGCGGGGGAGCGGTACAAGGTGCTGGCGGCGGAGGTGGTTGCGGCGCGCGGCGGGGCCGGAACGGTGCTTGATGAGCGGCTGACCATTGCCTGTGGCAGCGGGGCGCTGCGGCCTACCTTGGTCCAGCGCGCCGGGCGGCCGGCGATGGACGTTGCGGCATTGCTGCGCGGGACGACCATCCCGGCGGGAATGCGGTTGGCATGAGTGCGGGGTTGGTGCTTCGACAAGCTCAGCACGAGCGGGTCTTTGTGATTGGGCACAAAAATCAAAGTTCGCTCAGCCTGGGCTTGTCGAAGGCCCGCTCAGGCCATTGGCCCGCAGCATGACCCGCTTCGCCCTCACCCTCGAATTCGATGGCGGCGCGTTCATGGGGCTGCAGCGGCAGCCGCATGGCCCTTCGGTGCAAGCGGCGGTGGAGGACGCGGCGCTTTCGATCACCGGCGAAAGCGTGACGATGCACGCCGCCGGGCGGACCGACGCCGGGGTGCACGCGCTGGCGATGCGGGTCCATTTCGATGTGGTGAAAGCGATCGCACCGTTCCGGCTGATGGAGGCGCTCAACGCGCGGCTGCGGCTGGGCGGGGCGGCGATTGCGGTGCTCGATTGCGTAGTGATGCCGGATGAGTGGCACGCGCGGTTTTCGTGCGTCGGCCGGCGCTATCGCTACCGGATCGTCAACCGGCGGGCGCCACTGACGCTTGATGCCGGGCGGGCGTGGCTGGTGAAAACCCCGCTTGATGCCGGGGCGATGCATGAAGCGGCGCAGGCGCTCGTTGGCCATCACGATTTCACAACTTTCCGTTCAGTCCATTGCCAGTCCGCCAGCCCGCTCAAAACGCTTGACCGGCTGGCGGTGAGCCGGGCCGGTAGCGAAGTGTGGATCGAGGCTGCGGCGCGCAGTTTTCTGCACCATCAGGTGCGCTCGATGGTGGGCTGTCTCGCGCTGGTCGGGCTGGGTAATTGGCCGGTGGCGCGGATCGCCGAGGCGCTGGCGGCGCGCGACCGGCAGGCGCTGGGGCACAATGCCCCGCCCGAGGGGTTGTATTTCGTCGAGGCGGTCTACAGTGATTAGCGCGCCGGCTAACGCCCCCTACCCTGCAGGAGAACCTTCATGACCGTGACCGGACAAGCGATCACCACGACCCTTGCCGCCAACGGTACGCTGACCGTCGCACTGGTCGAGGAAACCCTGCCTGAGCCGACCGGGCACGACATTCTGGTGAAGGTCGAGGCGGCGCCGATCAACCCTTCGGACCTGGCGCTGCTGTTCGGGCCGGCCGATCTTGCAGGGGCCGAGTACAGCCCCGGCAAGATCGTTGCGCGGATGCCCGAGGCGGCGATGCCGCTGCTGGCGGGCCGGGTCGGTCAGGCGATGCGCGTGGGCAACGAGGGCGCGGGCACGGTGATCGCAGCGGGCGAGGAAGCCGACGCGCAATCGCTGCTGGGCACGCGGGTGGCCTGCGTGCCCGGCGGAATGTTCGCGCAATACCGCATCGCCGACGCGCGCGCCTGCCTGCCGTTGCCCAAGGAGGTTTCGGCCGAGGCGGGCGCGGCGGCGTTCGTCAATCCGCTGACCGTGCTCGGCTTTGTCGAGACGATGCGGCGCGACGGGTTTACCGGGATCGTGCATGCCGCCGCCGCCTCCAATCTGGGGCAGATGCTGGCGAAAGTCTGCGCCGAGGAAGGCATTCCGCTGGTCAACGTGGTGCGCAGCCCGGCGCAAGTGGCGCTGCTGAAGGGGATCGGGGCGGAACATGTGCTCGATTCGACTGCCGAGGACTTCGACGCCGCGCTGACCGAGGCTATCCGCGCGACCGGCGCGATGCTGGCGTTCGATCCGATCGGCGGCGGCAAGCAGGCGGGGCGGATCTTCTCGGCGATGGAGCGGGTGGCGAGCGCGGGTCTGCCCTATAACCGCTATGGCTCGGACGCGGCGAAGAAGGTCTATATCTACGGCGCGCTGGATCACGGGCCGACGATCCTGAACCGCACCTTCGGGTTCAGCTGGACGCTGTCAGGCTGGCTGCTGTTTCCGTTTCTCCAGCACATCGGCGTGCACGGGCAGGAACGGCTGCGCCACCGCGTGCTCGACGGGCTGACAACGACGTTTGCGAGCAGTTACAAGGCGAAGATTTCGCTGGCGGGCATGCTCGAGCGCGAGACGGCGCTGGCGTACAATGCGAAGGCGACCGGGGAGAAGTACCTAATCGAGCCGTGGGGGTGAGGCTCTAAGTTCAGCCCTTCCCCACTACGCTTTCCGGCAGGTCCTTGCCGAACACGCGCTGGTAGTATTCCGCGACCAGCATCCGCTCGGTCTCGTCGCACTTGTTGAGGAAGGTGAGGCGGAAGGCGAAGCCGATGTCCTTGAAGATATCGGCGTTCTGCGCCCAGGTGATCACGGTGCGCGGGCTCATCACGGTGGAGATGTCGCCGTTGATGAAGCCCTGCCGGGTGAGATCGGCGACGCGGACCATGTCGGACACGGTCTTGGCATCGGTGCCGGGGACCTTCTTGCCGACGATCTCGCTCTCCACCGCGTGCGGCAGGTAGTTGAGGCCGACGACGAGGTTCCAGCGGTCCATCTGGCCCTGGTTGATCGCCTGGGTGCCGTGATAGAGCCCCGAAGTGTCGCCGAGGCCGACGGTATTGGCGGTGGCGAACAGGCGGAACCACTTGTTCGGGCGGATCACCCGGTTCTGATCGAGCAGGGTGAGCTTGCCTTCGGTTTCCAGCACGCGCTGGATCACGAACATCACGTCGGGCCGGCCGGCATCGTATTCGTCGAACACCAGCGCCACCGGGCGCTGGAGCGCCCACGGCAGCAGGCCCTCGCGGAATTCGGTGACCTGCAGGCCATCGCGCAGGACGATGGCATCGCGGCCGATCAGATCGATGCGGCTGATGTGGGCATCGAGGTTGATGCGGATGCACGGCCAGTTCAGCCGGGCGGCAATCTGTTCGATGTGGGTCGATTTGCCGGTCCCGTGATAGCCCTGGACCATCACCCGGCGATTGAATGCAAAGCCCGCGAGGATCGCAAGCGTGGTTTCCGGATCGAACACATAGGCGCCGTCAAGATCGGGCACGCGCTCGTCCGCCTGCGAGAAGGCGGGGACCATCATGTCGCTGTCGATCCCGAACACCTCGCGCACGGAGACCTCGCGGTCGGGGGCGGCAAGGACCGTGGTGTCGCGGCTGTCGGGCTGGATCTGGGGAATGTCGCTCATCGTTCCTGCGCCTATACGCGGGCGTGCCGTCCTGCAATAATGTTTGCGTAGGCTTGAAGGGCAATCGGGGATTTCGGGCGATGAAACTCTATGGCGCGATGCTTTCGCCGTTCGTGCGCAAGGTGGCGCTGGTGGCCCGCGAAAAGGGTCTGACTTACGAACTGTGCCGGTTCCGCGGCCGCGACGGGTTCTTTCCCGAGTTCCTGGCGTGCAGCCCGTTCGCCAAGATCCCGGCAATCGACGATGGCGGGTTCACGCTCAGCGATTCGTCGGCAATCGTGCTTTATCTGGACGCGCGGTATACCGCCGTGCCGCTGATCCCGGCCGAGCCGCAGGCGCGGGGACGGACGATGTGGTTCGACGAGTTCAGCGATACGATCCTGGCCGGCGCGGGGCTGAAGGTGCTGTTCAACCGGCTGGTCGGTCCCAAAGTCCTCAAGGTCGGCGGGGACGAGGCGATCGCGGCGCAAGGCGAGCGAGAGTTGCCGGCGATCTTTGACTGGCTGGAGAGCGTCGTCCCGGCCGAGGGTTGGCTGATGGGCGAAGCGTTGACGCTGGCCGACATCTCGATTGCCTCGGTCCTGCACTCGCTGACATTCGTGCAGCAGTGGCCGCGCGCGGACTATCCGCGCACGCTGGCGTGGTATGAGCGGATGGCGGCGCGGCCTTCGTGGCAGGCGGTGGTGGCCGAGGAGTTTCCGATCCCGGCGTGAAGCGGGCCGGCGGATGATCCGCGGCAGGCGCGTTCCTGCCGCCAAACCGGGAGAATGGCGATGAGCGCGAGTTTCATCTGGTATGAGCTGATGACCACTGATCCCGATGCGGCCAAGGCGTTTTATGACGCGGTGGTTGGCTGGAACATCGATGGCGGATCGACATCCTCCAC
Organism: Sphingomonadaceae bacterium; assembly: GCA_947455865.1. Taxonomy (GTDB): domain Bacteria; phylum Pseudomonadota; class Alphaproteobacteria; order Sphingomonadales; family Sphingomonadaceae; genus Novosphingobium. The sequence continues at coordinate 320 of CANGQZ010000154.1, read as the reverse complement.
CCCCGGCCTCGATTACCGGATGATCTGCCGCAGTGGCGGCGGGCTGACCGGCGGGATGCTGGGCTTGACGGCGGAAATGCAGGCCGAAGGGGCGCATCCCTGCTGGATCGGATATCTTTGCGTGGCCGACGTCGATGCCGCGCTGGCGGCGATCGTAGCCGATGGCGGCAAGGCGCTGATGGCGCCGGTGGACCTGCCCGACACCGGGCGCTTCGCGATGGTGACCGATCCGCAGGGCGCGCCGTTCTACATCATGGCGCCGACCCCGCCGCCCGAGCGGGCCGGAGCGGTGAGCGATGCCTATGATCGCACGACACCGC
>CANGQZ010000153.1 GCA_947455865.1 Sphingomonadaceae bacterium | reverse complement strand
TTCGATGCCGCGATCGAGCAGGACTGGAACTGGACCGAAACCTACGCCGCCCAGCCGGAAATCCTCGCCTACATCAATTTCGTCGCCGACCGGCTCGATCTGCGCCGGGATATCCTCTTCAACCGGCGGGTCACCGCGCTCCATTTCGATGAAGCCAGCCCGCACTGGGATGTGCTCACCGACGATGGCGGGCGGCTGCGCGGGCGGTTCTGCGTGATGGCCACCGGCTGCCTGTCGGTGCCCAAGGATCCCGATATCCCCGGCCTGCCAAACTTCAGGGGCGAAGTTTACTCAACGTCATCCTGGCCGGCTGAGCCGATCACTCTCGCCGGCAAGAAGATCGGTCTTGTCGGCACGGGATCGTCGGGAATTCAGGTGGGCCCGATGCTCGCGCAGGACGCCGAGCGGCTTTACGTCTTCCAGCGCACCCCCAACTTTTCCCTGCCGGCGCGCAACGTGCCGCTCGACCCGGGCGTGCTGGCCAGCGAGAAAACCCGCTATCCTGAGCGACGCGCCGCCGCCCGGCGCCACCCGGCGGGCCACTTGCGCCCGCTGAGTAGCGCCAAAGTCATGGAGATGACTCCCGCCGAACGGCGTGCGGCGTTCGAGGCGGCATGGACGAGCGGCGGGCAGGACATTTTCGGCGCTTTCGGCGATCTGCTGACCGATGCGGCGGGCAACGCGGAAATCACCGCGATGCTCCACGAAAAGATCGATGAAATCGTCGCAGACCCGGCCATTGCCAGAAAGCTCAAGCCGCTCGATTATCCCTTCGCCGGCCGGCGCATCTGCCTCGACACTGATTATTACCCGATGTTCAATCGCTCAAACGTCGAACTCGTCGATCTGCGCGAAGAACCGCTCGAAACGGTTATAGAGGGCGGGGTCAGGACTGCCAGCCGCACGATTGATCTCGATATGATCGTCTTAGCCGCGGGCTTCGATGCGATCACCGGCGCGCTCATGGCGATAGACATTCGCGGGCGAGGCGGGCTGACGATTCAGGAAAAGTGGCGCCATGGCCCGGTCAGCTATCTGGGGATCGCGATCGCCGGGTTCCCCAACCTGTTCACGATCACCGGGCCCGGCAGCCCCTCGGTGCTGACGAATGTCGTTACCTCGATCGAACAGCATGTCGAATGGCTGCGTGATCTCCTCCGCCAAATGGCTGTGCATGGCACCGCAACGGTCGAAGCCGTTGAAGCTGCCGAAACCGAATGGGTGAACCACGTCTACGAAGTGGCTAACCGGCTGCCGATCGTGATGCAGGCCAACAGTTGGTATCTGGGTGCCAATGTTCCCGGCAAACCACGGGTCTTCATGCCCTATGCCGGGGGGCATCACGTCTACCGCGACAAGTGCGATGAAATTGCCGCCCAGGCCTATCGTGGCTTCCACTTTTCGGCACCGCCCGCCAGCGTCGATTGAGCCGGCGAGCGCTCTATCCTGCCGGCAGATCCTTCGCGCGGTACTGCTCGAGTTCGCGGCAGATCATGGCGGAAAGCTCAGTCGCGGCGGGCGAGAGAAAATTGCCTTTGACCCGGATCAGCGAGAGCGTCCGCGAAAGTTCAGGCTCGACCAACGGCAGGATGTCGACCACGTCGCTCATCCGCCAGTCGACCATCAGCTTGGGCACCAGCGCCACCCCCAGCCCGGCCGCGGCAAAGGCCATCATTGTCTGGACCTGACTGACCTCGATGAAGTTCTCGACCGCGATGCCCTGATCGGCCAGCGCCTTATTGATCTCGGCGCGCAACACGGCGGACATCGATGCCATGATGACCGGGATCGCGGCGACTTCCTTGAGCGCAAATCCGGCGCTTCCGGCAAATCCGTAACGCTTTGGGACCATCGCAAAAATGCGCTCGGTCATGACTGGGGTGAAGTCAAAATCGGGCTCGCTGTCGACGACCGGGCCGATCCCGAACTGTGCCTCGTGCGAGCCGACCGCGTTCAGGATCTGCTCGTAACTGGTCTCCATCACCTGAATTTTGATGTTGGGCCGGCGCTGCTGGAACCGCATCAGTATGTCAGGCAAGACCGATGCGGCAATGCTCGGCAGGCACGCGAACGGCACGAAGCCCGTCTCCAGCTTCGCGGTATCCTCGATATAGCGCAGCCCGGCATCTAGCGAGGTCATCGCCCGCTTGGCGTGCTCGAAAAACTGGCGCCCTTCCGGCGTCAGGTCGACCCGTCGGGTGGTGCGGTGGAACAGCGCCACCCCGATCTGCTCTTCCAGCAGCTTGATCTGCGTGCTCACCGCCGATTGCGAACGGTTGAGCGACTCCGATGCTTTGCGGAAGCTAGAATGTTCGGCCACCGTCACGAAGATGTGGATCGCCTTGAGGTTGCAGTTGGATGCTCTCATCGCAGGCGATCCGTCATCTCAGTCCTGCTGCTCGCGGAAGTGGGCGGTGGCTTCGGCCTCGACCGAATGCCAGATCTGCGCCGCCATCGGCCGCCGCGATTCCTCCAGAATGTGCCCGACTAGTCCGACTGCGCGGGCCATCACCCCCAACCCGCGGCAGATCTTCCAGTCGAAACCCATTTCGCAGCACAGCGCGCCGATCGCTCCGGTGGCGTTAACCGGCAACTGCTTGCCACTGCGCGCCTCCGCTTCGCGCGCCACTTCCTGCATCAGCCGCAGGTAGGGGCCATCGAACCCGCATTCCACGGCAATCTGGAACAGCCGCGGGGTGCGCGGATCGATCGGCTTGTGAAACGGGTGGCCGATGCCCGGCACGATCTTCTTCTGCGCCCGGAACTCGCTGACGATGCGGGCCGCCAGCGCCGTGGAGTCGGCTGCGTGATCCGGCGCGGGCATGGCGTCGGTCAACATCTTGGCCGCGCCTTCGATGCTGCCGACGAACACCGTCCCAAGGCCGTTCAGACCTGCCGCGACCGCGCCTTGCAGCGATTCCGGCGCGCCCAGATAGGTCATCCGTGCGACGATCGCGCTGGGGGTGATGCCGTGTTCCACCAGCGTCACCGCCATCGCATTGAACATCCGCGATTCGGGCGGGGTCGGCTTGCGCCCGGTCAGTTCCATGAACCCCATATCGCCAAGGTTCATCTCGCCGAGCATGTCGTTGACGAAATCGAGCCCGAACAGCGTGATCGATCCTGCATCGCTCCAGCCGATATCGGTACGGATCATTTTGTCGGACACGGGGCACTCCTGCGGCGGTCAGTTCCTGACATTGTGCAGACCTAAGCGCCGTTCGCTCACGCGTAAAGTGCGATAAAATGCTAAATTCATCTGTTTGTCTAATCAATAATACAACAGCGCAGGGTGCTGTCAGACCAGTCGCTACTTGTCTCACTGCGGCCTGCCTGTGGCCGAATTGAAGGACCTTGCTGAAAAGCTGCTGGAAGTCGATCGTGCCTTGATCACCACCGCGCTCGAATTGGAATTGGTGGGCGGCACAGTCATTGCCGACACAGTGGGCGAGAGGGAATGCATCTTCCTCGGCGGGCTTTATCATGCCGAGAAAAAGATCGCAGAGCGGCTGAAAACCCTACTGACAGGGGCGTTGCCGTGGCCCGCGATAGATCCTGACAAAGCCCTGCCATGGATTGAAAAGCGCACGGCGCTGACGCTTGCCCCCAGTCAACGGGAAGCCATCGCCCTTGCCCTGCGCTCCAAAATGACGGTGATTACTGGCGGGCCGGGTGTGGGCAAGACGACCATCGTCAATGCCATCCTGCGGATCCTCGCCGCCAAGGGGGTTCAGTTGCTCCTGTGTGCGCCCACAGGACGCGCCGCCAAGCGGATGACCGAAGCCACCGGTATGGAGGCCAAGACGATACACCGCCTGCTGGAATTTGACCCCAAGGCGTTTGGGTTCAAGCGGGACCAAGAAAACCCGCTCGAATGTGATCTGCTTGTGGTCGACGAAAGCTCGATGGTCGACGTCATGCTGATGCAGTCGCTGGTCAATGCGATACCTGACACCGCCGCGCTGCTGATCGTTGGCGACATCGACCAGCTACCATCAGTCGGGCCAGGCCAGGTGTTGGCCGACATCATTGGCTCTGGAGCCGTGCCTGTTGTGCGGCTGGTCGAAGTGTTCAACGGCGACATCGGCTACATTCAGGCGGTGGATACCGTCGAAGGCGAACTGACCGTGGATTTCGACGGCCGCGAGGTCAGCTACCTGTTCGGGGAACTCGACACAGTCGTCCCGGCTTATGCCGCAACGATCCACAAGAGCCAGGGGTCGGAATACCCGGCAGTCGTAATTCCGGTGATGACCCAGCACTACGCCATGTTGCAGCGTAACCTGCTCTACACTGGCCTCACCCGGGGGAAGAAGTTGGTCATTCTGGTGGGGCAACGCAAAGCAATCGCGATCGCCGTCAAAAACGAATCTGGACGCCGCCGCTGGTCAAAACTTGATGAGTGGCTGCACCCTTCTTTGACTGGGTAGATGCCCGCAATGACAGCAGTACCTCGGTATGATCTTGCCCCTGCTTGACGTCTCCCTTGGCTGATAGGAACAGGTCAGCGTAGAGCAGGACTGGTCGCAGGGCACCGCGCAGGAGCGCGAGTTCCTGCCCGTGATCCACGCCAGCGCCTGCAAGCGCTTCGGCACGGTGCTGGGCCCGGCCTACAACCAAGATCACGCCGACCACTTCCACGTGGAGATGTCGGGCGGCGGCTTTTGCCGCTAAGCTTGGTGCGACCGCGTCATCTGGCGTATTTTTGATTGCTGGCACCGGTCCTGCCCTGAACAGGCAAGCGAAGAAGGCATTATTCCGGTTTAGTATCATATGGTTACCGCGCAGCATTTTATATGCTTTCGAAGACGTAAACTTGCGGATAGTCTTCCCTGCGGGTCAAGGCCCCGGACAGTGAAAACAGGAGGGAAGATATGGTTGGAAAAGTTGCAAACCTGGCGCGCGCACTGGGTATATTGCTGGCGATAATCGCCGGCTTCATTGTAATCCCAGGGCTCAATGTCGCGCTGGTGCTTGTCGTGCTGGGCCTGATTGGCGGGCTTGCCTATGCCGCAGACGAGGCGGTTCGTTTGTACATTTCGGTGCTGGTGATTCCGGTTATCGGCATGGCATTGGCCAATGTGCCGGCAATCGGCGGTCATCTTGGCGCCGCAGCGACCAATGTCGCCTTGTGTGCCGCTGGCGCAGCCGCGACGGTCCTGGCCATCCGGCTCTATAATCTGGTCAAGGACGGACTGCTCGGCCTGTCCAAGGCCTGACGCAGCACACGCGATGTCTCGGGCTTCGCTGGAAGGTTTCCGGCGAAGCCCGTTTCATATCTGGCTCTAAAACGGCAGGTTGTAGAGCTGTACCGCGTGAGAACACCGGCAATAAAAGGGGCCAGTCCTGTTATACCTCTGCCTTTGCGCGGAGGCGAAGGATGAAGAGAGTGGAACTTGATCAGAAGATTCGCCGCACGATGATGATCGGCGCCATGGGCTCCGCTGGGCTTCTCGCCAAAGCGTATACCTCGGATTTTCCGAACGCATTGCCTACCGGGATATGGCCAAAAACGTTTAGGTGAGGCTACCCCTGAAAACCTCGGAAATCCGCTATTTTCTGGACCCAAACCTTTTGCGACGAGGTTCGGGTGAAAAGAGACAAAAGCCGATCAGAGACCGATTTTGGCCAATCTGCCAGTCTCCGAGGTTCGGATGGCATCAGCAAAGAGGCGCGGAAGCAGGGGATTTTTGCCCTTCAAAGGGCCATCTCATTGTTTCGCAATAAGATGTTGGCGGAGCGGGAGGGATTCGAACCCTCGATACGCTTTTGGCGTATACTCACTTTCCAGGCGAGCGCCTTCGACCACTCGGCCACCGCTCCGCATGTGCCCGATCGCGGCGTGGCTGGCACGGCGGTGCGATCAAGCGACTTATCAATCGCACTGGAACGCGCGCCCTAGCGCTGCCTTGGCGCTTCCGCAAGGCGGCAGGCGGTGGCAAGGTGCGGTGATGGAACAGCTTTCCTTCACCGGGCCGCTGTGGCGCTGGAACGGCAACGGCGGCGGCACGTGGCACTTCGTCACCATCGTGGGCACCGCGGGTGAGGCGCTGGCCGCCACCGCGCTGATGCGCAAGCTTGAAGGGCTGGGGCGCGGCTGGGGTTCGCTGCGGGTCAGCGTCACCATCGGTGAGACCCGCTGGCAGACTTCGGTGTTCCCGCAAAAGCGCGAAGGCGGCGCGCCCGAATGGCTGCTCCCGGTCAAGGCCGCGGTGCGCAAGGCGGAAGATCTGGTGGCGGGCGAGCCGGTGTCGCTCACCCTCGATTACTGAGCAGGGCCTAAATCCGCTCGGCCGAGGCCACCGCCTCGCTCGCCCGCAAGGCGCTGGCGATGCGGGTCAGGTGCGCCAGATCGGTCACTTCCAGATCGACCTCCTACGTCCCGAACAGTTCGTCGCGCTGGGTCATTTCCAGCCGCACGATGTTGGCGCGGGCATTGGCGAAGATCCCGGTCATCTCGGCCAGCGTGCCGGGGCGGTTGTAGAGCACGCAGCTGATATGGCCCACCGCACCGGTCGAGCGCTCGCCCCATGAGAGGTCGAGCCAGTCGGCATCCACCCCGTCGGCCAGCTTCAGGCAATCGATCGCGTGGACTTCCACCCCCTCGCCCGGCCGGCGCAGGCCAACGATGCGGTCGCCCGGCACCGGGTGGCAGCACTCGGCCAGCTTGAACGCCACCCCGGGGGTCAGCCCGCGGATCGAGATCGCGCGCTCCTGCTTGGGCCAGTCGTCGGCATCGGGCAGCACCGCAGCGCTTCCCGGCACCAGCGCTTCCATCACTTGCCGGTCGTCCACTTTGGCGGTGCCGATCGCCACCATCAGCCCTTCCTCGTCGTCCAGCCCCAGCCGCGCCACCGCCTCCT
>CANGQZ010000152.1 GCA_947455865.1 Sphingomonadaceae bacterium | reverse complement strand
GCCGTATTCAAGAAGCGCTTTGCCGAAATGCATGAAGACCTCGTGCCGATCAGCGAGGTCGCCGGAATCACTCCTGCGGAAGTGGCTTACATCAACGATGCCCCGCTTGGGCACATCTACGCGACGGGAATCGAGGAACTGGCGATCCGCCAGCGCCGCTCGACCCGCGGCCTTACCGGTGAGGCGGTCGAGGCGATGCGCGCCGCCGCCGACGCGGTGGTGGTCGAGGAAAACCAGAAGTTCGACAAGTGGATGGTCATCCTGACCATCGCGATCTCGGGCGGCCCGTTCATCGGCCTGCTCGGCACCGTGATCGGGGTGATGAGCACCTTCGGCGGCGTGGCGATGGCGGGTGACGTGAACGTCAACGCGATCGCACCGGGTATCGCCGCAGCGCTGCTGGCAACGATCGCCGGTCTTGCCTGCGCGATCCCTTCGCTGTTCGGCTACAACTATCTCAACAGCCGCATTTCCGCCGCAGCCGACGAGATGCGGGTGTTCGTTGACCGGCTGATCACGCGCCTCGCCGAGGTTGCTGCCGATCAGCAGTACGCGCAGGCCGCCGAGTAAGGCCGGGATCAGGGGAGACGTGTCATGCAGGTAGGTGGCGGCCGCAAGGCTTACGACGACATCAACATCACCCCGATGCTGGATCTGGCATACGTGCTGCTGGTGATTTTCATCCTGATGGCCACTGCCTCGGTGCAGGGGATCAAGGTCGATCTGCCCAAGGCCAGTTCGGCTAAGAGCCTGCAGCAGCCCAAGACGATCGCGCTGACAGTCAACAATCAGGGTCAGGTGTTCATGGATGCCTATCCGGTGACGTTGCCCGACCTCGAAACGCGACTGCGCAATGCCAAGGCCGAAAACCCCGAGGTGCCCATCGTGCTCAAGGGCGATACGACCGCTCAGTACGGCAAGATCATGGAAGTGCTCGACCTTTGCCGCCGGCTCGACCTCAACAAGGTTGGTCTGGTCACCGGTAAGCCGACTGCGAGCTGAGGACGGACTTGTGGCCACCCAGCAGCAACAGTTCCGTCCGCCCGGCGAAGGCGGGGCTAAACAATGGGTGCTGATGGTGGTCGGCGCGCTGTTGCTGTTGGCGGCGTGCTGGTATGCCTACAAGGTCTTATCAGACGTCAGTGGGGTCAAGATGAAGTCGGTCCCGGCGACCGAGGTCAACATGTTGCCGCCACCGCCGCCACCGCCGCCTCCGCCACCACAGCAGCCTAAGCCGCCCGAGCCGCAGGATAAGCCAGAACCGACTCCACAGCAGCCAAGTCCGGACAAGCCAGCTCCGGCACCGATGCAGATTAACGGCCCGGCGCAGGCTGGCGGTGATGCCTATGGGTTGAGCGCCGGCTCAGGGGGCGGGATGGGTTCGCCCGGCTCGTCCGGCAATTGCGTTGGCCCCAACTGCGGCCGCGCTCCGTCCGGGACCGACCGCTTCTGGGGCCGGGCATTTGCCAACGATCTCGAGGAATATCTGGAGAGCAAGGGCAAGCTTAACGTCGATGCCTTTGCTGGTGAGTTCGATGTCTGGGTGGATGGTAGCGGCTCGGTGACGCGCGCTGTGCTCACCCGCTCGACCGGCAATGGCAAACTTGATCAGCAGGTTCTCGCGCTGTTGCAGGCGGCGCGCGGCCTCAAGGCCCCACCCGCGTCGATCCGCATGCCCCAGCGCATGAAGATTGGCCGCAAACGTTTCTGATGCTCGCACTGCGGGCGATGGCATGAAAATTTCGAAGGGAACTGGCAAGATGGCGATGAACAGCAGGCAGCAAGGGATCGGCAGGCGCCACCTGCCCATGCTGATGGCGCTCACAGTGCTGACCCCCGTTCCGGCATTCGCTCAGGCAGCGGCTCCGGCGGATGCGCCGGCTGCGCCTGCCGCAGAGGCCCCGGCGGAAAGCACGATGGTCACCCTGATCAAGGCGCTGATCGCGCAGAAGGCGATCAAGCCGGCAATCGGAGCGGCACTGATTGCCCAGGCCGAGGCCGAAGCGGCCGAAAACCGGGCGGTGCGCACTGCGCTGCAGACGCAGCAGGTCCAGCTCGCTCAGGCGCAGCAGGCTCAGGCCAGCCGCGAGATTCCGCCGGCAGCTCCGGGTGCGATCCGCGTGCCGTACATCCCCGAATCCGTGCGCACTCAGATCAAGGAAGAACTGCGCGCCGAGGTCATGGCCGAAGCCAAGCAGGGCCAGTGGGCCTCGCCGGAGGACGCAGCGCCGAGCTGGACGCGTAGCCTGACGCTGCACGGCGACATCCGCGTACGCTCGGAATCGGTGCTCTATTCAAAGTCCAACTCAGACCAGATCATCGATTTTGCGACGATCAACGCTTTCGGGCCCTATGGCATCGACGATCCGCGGCTGCTGCTGCCGATCCTCAATTCGCGCAACGACAAGTGGAACCAGATGCGCGTGCGCGCCCGGCTCGGGCTCGATGCGGTGATCGCCAAGGGCATAACCGCCGGGATCATGATCGCCACCGGCGATACCTCGTCGCCGATCTCGACCAATTCGTCGCTCGGCGGCGGCTTCCAGAAGCGCGATGTCTGGCTCGATAAGGCCTGGCTCAAGGTCCAGCCGACCGATTACTTCAGCGCAACGTTCGGCCGGATGGCAAATCCGTTCGATACCAGCGATCTGATCTACGATGCGGACCTGAACCTCGATGGGGTCGCGTTCGAAGCGAACTCGGGCAAGATGCTGGGCGATGACATATCGGTGACATTGCGCGGCGGCGCCTTCCCGTATGACTTCGGCGGGGCGAACTATCCCACGTTCGAGTTCAGCAAGCCGCAGACCTCGCAGAAGTATCTGTTCATCGCGCAGCTTCAGGCTGATGCGAAGTTCGGCGATGTCGATACGCGCGTCTCGGTTGGCCTGCATGATTTCCATCATTTCCAGGGCCAGTTCTCGGCACCGTGCCAGGTTGAAACCGCAACCTTCTGCTCGACCGATGATCTCCAGCCGATCTTCCTGACGAAGGGCAATACGCTTTCGCCGCTGCGCCAGATCGTCACGGTCGATCCCAACGCCAGCCTGCCGCAGCTTCTCGGCTACACCTTCCAGTACCGCGTGCTCGACGTGAATGCGGCGGTGAAGGTGCCGATCAACGACGATATCGTTGCGCAGCTGACCGGCAGCTACGTCAAGAACCTCGCGTTCGACATTACCGACATTTGCCGCAACGGCGCCGCCGGGCGGCCTTACAACAACAACGCCCCGGGAGTCGGCACCAGCTACTGCGCGGCGACCAACCCGGCCAAGTTCGCTGGCGGCGATACCGGCTACCGTGCCCAGGCGCTAATTGGAACGATCGCTCCGATGCAGCGCGGGCAATGGAACGCGTATGCCGGCTATCGCTACCTCGAAACCGATGCGGTGCTGGATGCGCTCTCCGATAGCGATTTCCATTATGGCGGCACGAACGCCAAGGGCTACTTCGTCGGCGGTGCCTATGCCGTCGCGGACAACTTCACCATTGGCGGGAAGTGGCTCAGTGCGAACGAGATTTCCGGGCCGCCGTTGTCGATCGACGTGCTCCAGATCGATTTGCAGGTTAACTTTTAAGGGAACAATGACGGACAGCTTACGGTCGTAATTCCGCCACAGAAGAGTCAAAGGGACGAAACCAAGCCCGCGTACCGAGTGACTCTCTTAACGGAATCGCAACTTTAAGCGGTCCGGCATTCAACAAGGGCTGGTTATCATGGCTGAACGCATTCTGGGCGCCGCGCCGAGCGAGATTGCCGGGCGTCGCGGCGGCAAGCCGCTCCTGCTGCGTTCGGCCAGCGCGGCTGCGCTGGCGACGCTGATCGCGGCGCTGCCGGCCCCGGCCGAAGCCCAGCTGGTGGCGCGGCGCGGCGCATTTCTTACCGCGCCTTCGGTAAATCCGACCGCCATTCCCGGCCAGATCCGCAGCGCCGCGCAGCAAGGCGCGCTTGATCGGCAAGTGCTCGCCCAGAACCGGGCCCAGCAGATTCGCGCTTTCGCCACCGAAGCGCGGGCTGCCGTGGTACGTTCCGTTCCTAATGGCTTGCAGGGTCTGGTTGTGGCGACCGGGGTGACCCAGCAGGCGCTGGCTTCCGGCGCGCTGCAGGCTGCACGCGATTCGACCGGACGGATGACGTGGCAAGGTGCTGCGCTGCCGGTCGAGAGCACGACTTCCAGCGGCACGCTGGTAGTGATCAACCAGACCGATTCCCGCGCGATCCTTTCATGGAACCGCTTTGACGTGGGGGCCGATACGACCCTCCAGTTCAACCAGAAGGTCAATGGCGTTGGCCAGAAGGACTGGGTTGCGGTCAACCGGGTGGTCGATCCGTCCGCCGCCCCGTCGCAAATCCTCGGCGCGATCAAGGCCGATGGGATCGTCGTGGTGGTCAACCACAACGGCACGATCTTCGCCCAGGGCGCACAAGTCAGCGCCAATTCGCTGCTCGCCAGCAGCCTCGACATCGGCAATGCCTTTAAGACCGGCTTCCAGACCACCAGCGATGGCCAGTTGATCGCCGGTTTCATCGGCACCAGTGTGCAGGACCGCAATATCGCGTTCATTCAGAACGGCCTGCTGCAGCCTTCGATCACTCAGGCCGGTGTCAACCTCGGTGGTGAACTGACGTCGGCATTGGTTGATGGGTTTTATACCAGCTCGGTTCCGGCCCTGGCCAATGCGCTTGCCGGCACCACCGCCGGCGACGTCGTGGTCGAGCGCGGCGCGAGCCTCACCGCTGGCACCGGCGGCTTCGTCATCCTCACAGCCCCCCGTGTCAGCAATGATGGCACGCTCAGTTCCACCGAAGGCCAGGTTAGCCTGCAGGCCGGACAGGCCATCACCGTCACCCCATCGACCGGTGCGGCATCGGGCGCCGATCCTTTTATTCGCGGTTTAATCTTGCGCACGGCGTTCGGCGGCACTGACAGTGCCGTCAACTCCGGGCTGATTGAAACCAAGCGCGGCTTCGCTTCGCTTGGCGCTGGCCTCACCGGCAGCGTCTCCAACGCCGGCCTGATCTCGGCCACCACCAGCGTTTCGCGCAACGGCACGATTTCGCTGCTCGCCGGCACCGTCCATCTGTCCGGCGCGACAGATGCGACCCAGGCGAGCGGGCTTGTGATCACCCCCGACACCAACGGCGAAACAATCCCTCAGGGTTCGGCCGCCGCGCCGCCCAGCTTCAAGACATCGCAGATCCGGATCGGCGGCGCTTACGTCAATCCGCAAGACGGCATTGCCAGCCCGCTCGGCAGTTTTGGTCCGGCGGCGATCACTTTTGGCAGCAATGCGCTGCTTTATGCGCCCAACGCGAACGTGGAAATCGGCGGCAAGACCGGCGCGGTATTCGCCGCCAGCCAGTTCCTCGGTTCGAGTGTGCAGGGCGCTTTGGAAGCCATCGCGGCCAGCAAGGTCGATATCGGAGCCGGTGCGTTTATTGACGTCTCCGGGGTCAAGGACCTGCAGCTCGATGCCTCGCGCAACAGCCTCAAGATCTCGCCGCTGAAACGCAACGAACTGCGCGACACGCCCAATTATCGCGAGGCCACGACCGACGGCTCGTTTACGCTTAACGGTACTACGGTCTATGTCGATCCGCGCCTTAGCGGCGTTCGCAGCGATGGCGTTGCCTATGTCGCTTCGCCGTTGCTCGAAGCCGGGTCTGCCGCCAGCCAGATCGGGGTTACCGCGGCCGAGCTGATGACCAAGGGCGGCACGCTCAATCTTGCCACCGGGGTTGTCGAATCGCCTGTCGCGCTCGCTCTTGCTTCTCGGGTTACTATCGCCAGCTCGGCAATTCTGGACATCAGCGGCGGCTGGGTTAGCTATCTTCCGGGCATCGTGCGCACCAGCCGGTTGCTCACCTCCGATGGGCGCGTGGTCGATATCGGCAATGCCGATCCCAACGACAGCTACATCGCGGTCGGCGATGGCTACACCGAATTGCAGTCGGCCTTTGGCATTTCGCGCATTTACGGCAGCTCGATCCTGCAAGGCGCGCGTTACGAGACGGGCTATGACGAAGGCCGCGATGCCGGCGCGCTGATCGTCGCCAGTTCGACCGCAACGCTCGGCGGAACGATTTACGGCGACGCCTTTGCCGGCGTTCGCCAGCTGTCTGATGCGGTACATGCGACGGCCACCTCGTCGTTGGCGGGGGACACACGTACGCTACAGGCTTCGGGCAAACAGTTGCCGACGGGTGCCTTGCTCCGAATCGGCGCGTTCACATCTAGTACGGTCAGTCCGCAGACGGCCGATATCGCCATCGGCGCGGCGAGTGACGCTGCACCGGTCGGCGCAATTCGCCTGGACGCCGCCGCGCTCAGCGCCTCCGGTATCGCGGCGGTGTCGCTCAATACCACCGCCGGGGTTACGCTTGCGGCAGGCAGCACCCTGAAACTGGCCAATGGCGGCGGTCTGACGATCGTTGCGGGCCGAGCGGTCAATTTGGCCGGAAATGTCACTGCTCCGGGCGGCAAGATTTCGGTCACCACCGTCGATTTCGGGCGCGACCAGTTCGGCACCAGCGCCGGAAGCTCCGGCTCGCCGTTTTACGTCGGGGACGATCTCGCCGGGCTTGATCCGAGCGATCCTGATTTTCGTCCGTTCGACATTACCGTCTCCGGCAAGCTGTCGACCGCGGGCCTGTGGATCAACGATTTCGCAGATTCGAGCAATTTCCTCGGCGGTGCCTGGAACAATGGCGGCTCGATCAGCCTGACCGTTGCGCCGCGGGTGTTTATCGGCATCGGCGGGAGCCGCCTTAACCCGCTTCAGGTCGTCGATTTCTCGGGTTCGATCCGCATTGCCGAAGGCGCACTGCTCGATGTCTCAGCGGGCGGGACGGTCGGCCGCGACGGCTCGAT
>CANGQZ010000151.1 GCA_947455865.1 Sphingomonadaceae bacterium | reverse complement strand
CCAGCCCGGCGAATAGCGAAAACACGAGGATCTGCAGCACGTTGTTTTTTGCCATCGCGTCGAACGCGCTGGTCGGGAAGATTTCGAGGATGAAGTGGCGTACGGTGAATTCGGCCGTGGCCAGTTCGCCGACCGGTCCGGGCGCCTTGAATTGCAGGCCGACACCGGGCTGGAACAAGTTGACGAGGACCAGCCCGAGACTGATCGAGATCAGGCTGGCGGTGATGAACCAGGCCAGCGCCCGCCCACCGATCCGCCCCAGTGCGGTGCTGTCACCCATACCGGCGATGCCGCTGACCAGTGTGGCGAAAACCAGCGGGGCGATGATCATCTTGATCAGCCGGAGGAACACATCAGGCAGCAGCTTGAGATAATCGGCTATCGCTGCAAGCTGCGGATCGCCGGCGACAAAGCCGAGATTGAGCGCAGTGCCTGTTACAATGCCGGCAGCCATGCCGAGGAGAATCCAGACGGTCAGCCGCCGTGCCATGCCAGCCCTTTCGCGTGCGTTCGGACCAAGCCTATCAGCGAGGAGATCAGCCCGCCAGCGCGGCCTGCGCCACCCGCGCATAGATTCGCGCGAGCACTTCCAGATCGGCCACCGCCACGGCCTCGTCGCGCTTGTGCATGGTGGCGTTGGTCAGGCCGAACTCGATCACCGGGCAGACGTTCTTGAGAAAACGCGCGTCGGATGTGCCGCCGGTGGTGGACAGTTCCGGCTGGATTCCGGTTTCGGCGCGGATCGCTTCGACCAACTGGGCCGAGAATGGCCCCGGCTGGGTCAGGAATGCCTCGCCAGAGATAATGTGGCGAACGGTGCCGCCATGACGATGCGCGATCTGCTTGATGCGCGCCGCCAGATCGTTGCCGCTGTGGAGATCGTTGAAACGGATCGAGATGCGCGCCATGGCGCGCGCGGGGATAACGTTGGTGGCGCGGTTGCCGACTTCAATTTCGGTGATTTCAAGGTTCGAGGCCTGGAACCAGTCATTCCCCTCATCGAGCGTCAACGCATCGAGCTCGGCCAGCAGCGCCACGAGCCTTGGGATGGGGTTATCAGCCAGGTGCGGATAGGCCACGTGACCTTCGCGCCCGGCCACCTCGATCCAGAAGTTGGCCGAGCCGCGCCGGCCGATCTTGGCCATATCGCCGAGGCGGTGGACCGAGGTCGGCTCTCCCACTAGGCAGCAATCGGGCTGCTCACCCGCCGCCTGCATGTACTCGATCAGGCTGATTGTGCCGAACTGCGCCGGGCCTTCCTCGTCACCGGTGATGATGAAGCTGAGCGTGCCGGCTTCGGCGGGAATTGCGGCGGCAGCGACCACCATTGCCGCGATCGCGCCTTTCATGTCGACCGCGCCGCGCCCGTAGAGCAGCTCGGCACCGGGTACGCCCCGGCGCTCGGGCAGGAACGGGGCGCTGCTCCAGCCATCGCCGGGCGGGACCACATCGAGGTGCCCGGCAAAGGCGAAATGCCGGCTGCCTGGCGGGCCCCGGCGGACCGCATAAAGGTTTTCGACCGGGCCGTCCGGCGCTTCGCCCGCAACAAACCGGTGCACCGCAAAGCCAAGCGGGGTCAGCTGCGCCTCAAGGCAATCGAACACCAGCCCGGTGGCAGGGGTGACGCTGGGACAAGCGATCAGCGCTTCGGCAAGATCGGCGGCAGATGGCAAAGCATTCATGACTGCCGACCCGCATATGGGCTATGCCGGGATGCTGCAAGCAGGAGTGCCCGATGCCCAAGGTCGATCTTGACGCCATTCCCCAGGCCAACCGCACCGGCTATCCGGCGCCGCACGGCGAAGTGCTGGCCGGGCGGTGGTATCGCCGGCTGGGCCCGCACACAGGCCTGACCCAGCTTGCCCCGACCCATGTGGTACTGAAACCCGGAGCATGGTCGTCGCAGCGCCACTGGCACGACGACGAGGACGAAATGCTGGTGATGATCGCCGGCGAAGCCGTGCTGATCGAGGACCATCACCGCACCATCGTTCGCCCGGGCGACATCTGCACCTGGCCCAAGGGCACCGGCAACGGCCACCATCTGATCAACGAGAGCGAGGCGGACTGCGTGTTCGTGGCGATCGGCAGCGGGGCGGCAAGCGCCGGCGGCTATTCCGATATCGACATGATGTGGCGCGCCGACGGATCCTATGTGCACAAGGACGGCAGGCCCTATCCCAACACGGGGCGCCCCGCCTGAACGCGCCTCAGCGTGCCGGTTCGTATTGCTGGACCGTCCACTCCTCGGCCTCCGCCGCGGCGACCCACGCGCGGAGCCAGTCGTGCTCCCACACCGCCTGTATGTAGGTGTCGGCGAAACCGGGCACTTTCATGCCGTAAGTCAGAAAGCGGCTGACCACGGGCGCGTAAAAGATATCGGCGGCGCAGAACGTGCCGAACAGGAACGGCCCGCCCGTACCGAAGCGCGCGCGCGCCTCGGCCCATAGCGTGAGCACGCGGACGATATCGGCGCGGGCGGCCTCATCGATCACATGATCGCTGATCCGGCGGCGGATATTCATCGGGCACTGGCTGCGCAGCGCGGCGTAGCCGGCGTGCATTTCGGCAACCATCGAGCGCGCCATCGCGCGGGCATCATCGGGCTTGGGCCAGAACCGGTCACGCCCGACCTTGTCGGCGAGGTAATCGACGATGGCGAGGCTGTCCCACACCACCGCCTCGCCGTCCCACAGCACCGGCACTTTGCCTTGCGACGGGGCGATTTCCCCGCGCTCGCGCTTTTGCTGATCCCAGCCCTCGCCGTAGAGCGGGATGGTGATCTCCTCGAAATGCAGCCCCGACTGACGCACCGCGAGCCAGCCGCGCAGCGACCAGCTCGAATAGTTCTTGTTGCCGATGATCAGCTTCACAGGGAGCCCCTCAAGCGCTTGTGCCGGAACGGTATCCGTTCAGCCTGCGCCTGTCGACACTGAACGATCGATGCGGCGCGGGCGGGCATGCCGCCCCCACAACGCCAACGCCCGCCGCGAGGGTTGCTCGCGGCGGGCGCTGGTTTTGCCTGCGTGATGGCTGTCCTAGATGAAGATGAAGTCGCTTGCAGTCAGCAGCGGGTTGTTGTCGAGGACGATGCTGAAATCGGCCGCGGTGTTACCCGAGATATTGGCCTGCACCACGATGTGGCCGCCGCTGGTGCCGACGCGGACCTGGCCGAGCGCGGTGAAATCGTCGGTGCCGATGAACGTGAAGGTCTGCTTGCCTGCCACGTTGCCGACGGCGTCGATCGCGCTGAGGTCGATCTTGTCGAGCCCGGCCACGAAGTCGAGGATGTGGTCGGCCTTCACCCCGATGCCGCTGTCGGCGACGGTGTTGTAGGCGAACACGTCCGCGCCGTCCCCGCCGGAGAGGATATCGGCCCCGGCGGCGCCGATGATCCGGTCGGCCCCGGCGCTGCCCACGATCTGGTCGGCACCGAGGCCGCCGTTGATCGCGACGATCCCGGTCAGGGTCACCCCGGTGAAGTCGAGGCTGTCGGCCCCGCCCGAGCCGACCACGCTCACCCCGGTGAACGCCCCGGCGCTGATCGCCTCGACGTTGCTGATCCCGGTCAGGCCGATCTTGGCGTTGTTGGCGTTGACCGTGATCGTGTCGGTGCCGGAGCCGCCATCGATATTGTCGAACCCGCCGGTGTTGCCGGAGAACACGAAGGTATCGTTGCCGCCGCCCGACGAGAAGGTGTCGTTGCCGATGCCGGCGTAGAACAGATCGGCGCCGGCACCGGTGGTGACGGTGTCGTTGCCGGCCTTGGCATCGATGGTCCAGTTATCGGCCGAGGCGGTGGTGAAGGTGAGCGTGGTGCCGGCGACATACGTGAATTTGTCGATCTGGCGGTAGCGTTCCTCGGTCATCACGAACTGGCCATTACCGATGTAAGTGAGGCCTTCGGTGTCGTAGAACTCGGTACCCTGCGGGCTCGTGCCCGGCGCAAGGGTCATGGTATTGATGAGTTCGCCGGTAAGATTGACCTGGACAACCGCGGTGCCGCCGTCACCCGTGATGAACAGAGTGTTGGTATCCCAGTTGTAGGTGACGTTCGAAGCCTCTTGCGCGAGCAGGTTGCCGGTGGGCGCGGTGGTACGGGTCGGCTCGGGCAGGTCATAGCGACCGACCATCACATACTGGGAAAGATCCATGAAAGCTGCTCCTGCAAGGCTTGGCGCCAAAACGGAGAAGCTGCAGAAGCACAGAAATGCAGGCGCCGCTGATGCGACGCCTGTAATTAAGGAAACCCCAGCGTCCTCTCCGGACACGAGGGGGCTATAGAGGGTTAATGAACCAGCGATTACAGAAGCGTGACAGTAATAATTTCGGACATTGCAAACAGGTTACAAGCCGCGACTTTATGACTTCAGTTGTATGACAATCACATTGGATCGCACTGCCAATCCAGCAGCCGTCAGCGCCTCAGAGCGTTGCGTCGGCCAGCACCGCGGCGCGCAGGGCGGCGATACCCTCCCCGGTTTCGGCCGAAGTCACCAGCACATCGGGATGCGCGGCACGGTGAGTCTTGGCCTGTGTGCCGGTGCGAGACGCAACCTCGGCCAGTTCGCTCGGCTTGATCTTGTCGGCCTTGGTCAGCACCACGCGGTAACCGACCGCAGCCTCATCGAGCATCTGCATCATCTCGGCATCGACCGGCTTGAGCCCGTGGCGGGCATCGATCAGCAGCAGGGTGCGTTTGAGGACCACCCGCCCGCGCAGGAAATCGCGGATCAGCCGGCGCCACTTCTCGACCACCGCCGGGGGCGCCTTGGCGAAGCCGTAGCCGGGCATGTCGACCAGCCGGAACAGCGTTGGCTCGCCCACTTCGAAGAAGTTCAGTTCCTGCGTGCGGCCCGGGGTGACCGAGGCGCGGGCGAGCGACTTGCGGCCCGTGAGCGCATTGAGCAGCGAGGACTTGCCGACGTTGGAGCGCCCGGCAAAGGCGATTTCGGGCACACCCGCTTCCGGCAGGAACTTCAGCGCCGGGGCCGAGAGCAGGAACTCGACCCGCCCCGAGAAGAGCCGGGCGGCCTGTTCGGCCAGCGCTGCGTTATCGTCAGGCGCGATCACTTCGCTTTCTTGGTCGCACGCGCGACATCGGCGCGTTCCTTATCGACCATCGCCTTCAATTGCGGGTGGCGGGCATAAAGATACTTCTGCTGGGCGATGGTGAGGATGTTCGAGGTGATCCAGTAGATCAGCAGGCCGGCCGCGAACGGCGCCATCACGAACATCATCATCCACGGCATGATCGAAAAGACCTGCTGCTGCACCGGATCGGGGCTGGCCGGGTTAAGCTTGAACTGGAGCCACATCGTCACCCCCAGGAGCAGCGCCAGTATGCCGATGCCCAGAATGGCCGGCGGGGTGAACGGGAGCAGCCCGAACAAGTTGAGGACATGCAGCGGATCGGGCGCGGAGAGATCCTTGATCCACAGCGCGAACGGCTGATGGCGCATTTCAACCGCGAGGGTGAGCACCTTGTAGAGCGCGAAGAACACCGGGATCTGGAGGAACATCGGCAGGCAGCCCGCCAGCGGGTTGACCCCTTCCTCCTTATAAAGCTTCATGGTTTCTTCCTGAAGCTTGGGCTTGTCGTCCTTGTAGCGTTCTTGCAGCACTTTCATCTTCGGCTGGATCGCGCGCATTGCCGCCATCGAGGCGAACCCGCGCTGCGCGACCGGGAACATCACCCCGCGCACGACTGCGGTGAGCAGGATGATCGCCACGCCGAAATTGCCGACCGTACGGAACAGCGCCATCAGCAGCCAGAAGATCGGCTTTTCGAACCAGAAGAACCAGCCCCAGTCGATCGCCTTGCCGAAGTTGGTAATGCCGGCGGCCTCGTAGCGATCGAGCACCGCGCTCTCCTTGGCCCCGGCGAACAGCCGTGTGGTATGCGACAAGGCGAGGCCCGGCGCGACATTGCCCTGAGGGTAGAGGACATCGGCGCGGTAGAGCCCGCCACCCAGCGCCCGGAACTCCGACGAGGACGCGCCGGCATCCGGAATCAGCGTGGTCATCCAGTAGATATCGGTGAAGCCCAGCCACGTCGGCTTGCCGGCATTGGGCACCGTGCCGGCAGTGAGCACTTCGGAATAGTTCGGGCCGAACGCCACCGCCCCATCAAACGCGCCGAACGGACCGGAATGCAGCGTCCAGGTATCGACTGCGGCAGTCTTGTCAGTGCGGCTGAGGAAGGCGAATGGCTGGACCTTGATCGGCGTTGGACCGGAGTTCGCCACGGTCTGCTTGGCAGTGATCAGGTAATCCGCATCGATCGCGTACTGGATCGCGAAAGTCTGTCCCTGCCCGTTGTTCCAGCTGAGCGTGACGGGGGTCTGCGGGGTCAGCCGCGCGCCGGCGGGCACGCTCCACACGGTCCGCGCGGTGGGCAGGGCAATCCCCGTCACCCCGTCACCGGCGACCCAGCCGATTTGCGCATAATGCTGCGCCGGGGTGCCCGGCGGCGAAAAGATCCGTGCCGGCGGACTGCCCTTGGCGATGGTTTCGGTGTGGCGATTGGTGACCAGATCATCGATCAGCGCGCCAGTCAGGCTGATCGAGCCCGAAAGGCCGGGCGCGACGATCGCTACGCGGCCGGCGGGATTAAGCGCGGTCTTGAGGTCACGCGCCTCGAGCGCGGCGTCCGCAGGATCGGCCAGCCCGCCTTCGCGCGAAGGCTTGGCAGTGTGCGCCGGATCGGGCGCCGGCGCAGCACTGCTCGCCGCCGGAACCGGCCGGTTCGCGTTCGGGTAGAAATGCTGCATCGCCGCTTCCCATCCGAAGATCAGCAGCAGCGTGATCAGAACGGCCATTAACAGATTGCGTTGATTGTCCACGAAGGTTCCCGAATTCGTTTCTTCAATT
>CANGQZ010000150.1 GCA_947455865.1 Sphingomonadaceae bacterium | reverse complement strand
GGCGGCGCCTTCACCGGCGCAGTTGGCCCAGGATGACAGTCCGGCGTCGCTGGTGCCGGGGCCGGCCGCCGCGGTGCCGTCAGCGCAGGAACTGGGGTTTCAGGGTTATCTGCAGCTGCTGGCCGCGCGCGCCCGTTCGGAAGGGGTGCGCGAAGGGACGATCCAGACGATGACCGCCGGGCTGACCTTCAACCCAGCGGTGATCGCGCTTGACCGGTCGCAGCCGGGGTCTTCTGCGACGGCGACCGCGCCGGCCTTTGCGCCCTATCGCCGCACCCATGTCGATGCCACGCGGATTTCCGGCGGGCGGGCGATGTTTGGCGCCGTGGCGGGAATCGCCCCGGAGATCGAGCGGCGCTATGGCGTGCCGATCCCGATCGTGCTGGCGATCTGGGGGCACGAGACCAATTACGGGCGGTATCGCGGCGATTTCGATCTGGCGCGTTCGCTCGCGACGTTGGCCTATGAGGGGCGGCGGCGGGCGCTGTTTGCCGACGAGTTCGTCGCGCTGCTCAAGATGGCCGACCGGGGCGTACCGCGCGAGCGCCTCAAAGGAAGCTGGGCCGGGGCTTTCGGCAATCCGCAGTTCCTGCCCTCGATGTACTTGCGCCTTGCGGTCGATGGCGACGGGGATGGCGACCGCGATATCTGGAACGACCGGGCCGATACGCTCTCTTCCATCGCCAACTATTTCCGCGATGCCGGGTGGCGGCCGGGGCAGCCGTGGGGGGTGGCGGCGGCGGTGCCCGAGGCGTTCGACCGCGCCGCGCTGACCACCCGGCTGACCGCGCCCGAATGTCCCCGCGTCCACGCCCGCCACGCGCGCTGGCTGACCGTGGCCGAATGGAAGATGCGCGGGGTCGAGCCGCTTGCCCCGATCGGCGAAACCGTGCTGGCCACGCTGATCGAACCCGATGGGCCGGGGCGCACCGCTTACCTGTTAACCGGTAATTATCGGGTTATCCTCGAATATAACTGCTCGAACTACTACGCGCTGTCCGTGGGGTTGCTTGCAGATGAGATTACCCGTTAACCAGCCTTTCCGCATTCGCCGGATCGCTGTGCTGAGCCTTGCCCTGATCGCGGCGGGCTGCGGCCATGGCGGCGGCGAGGCCCCGCAAGCCGCGCTGCGCCCGGCCACATCCGGCCCGGCGGCGGATTATCCGATGGTGCTGGGCGCGCCGTTCGTGGTCGACGGGGTGACTTATACCCCGCTCGACGCGATGAATTACGATCAGGTCGGCTATGCCTCGATCGGGGGCGAGGGCGGGGATGGGGTGAGCCTGGCGCACCGCACCCTGCCGCTGCCGAGTTATGTCGAAGTCACCTCGCTCAAGACCGGCAAGACCATTCTGGTGCGGGCCGAGCGGCGCGGGCCGATGAACGGGTCCAACCTGGTGGAATTGTCGCCGGCGGCGGCGGCGCAGCTGGGGCTGGAAGGCGCGAACACGCCGGTGCGGGTGCGCCGGGTCAACCCGCCCGAACCGGAACGAGCGCTGCTACGCGCGGGCGGTCAGGCCCCGGCGCGAATGGATACGCCGCTGGCACTGGTAGCGGTGCTGCTGCGCAAGCTGGAGCCGGGCGCCGCCGCGCCGGTGCCGGCGCCTATCCCGAGCGCAATGCCGGTTGCTGTGGCTTCGCCGACACCTCCGCCGCCGCCCCATGTGCCAGTGGTGGGCAAGCCTGCGGTCAAGCCGCCGCTGGCGGTCAAACCGCCGGTGCCGCCCGCCGTCAAACCGGCTGTTGCGCCTGTCGCCGCTGGCAACGTGGTCGTGCAGGTCGGCGCGTTTTCCAGCGCGGCCCGGGCGGGCGAGGTGGCGCGCAAGCTGGGCGGCACGGTCAGCCCGGCGGGCAAGCTGTTCCGGGTGCGGATCGGCGGTTTCGCCGGCGCGGCCGATGCCAGCGGTGCCCTCGCCAAGGCCAAGGCTGCGGGCTATAGCGACGCGCGAATCCAGCGCGCCGACTGAGGACCGTCCGTCCGGCCAGACGCGCTGATCGCGCGACGCCGGAGAAGCCTTGAAACGCCTGTTGCCGTCTGCCCTGCTGGTCCTCGCGCTGCCGCTTGTCGCCGCGCCGGCCGCCCTGACCGCGCCTGCCGCTGCGCCGGACCCGTATGTCGCCCCCGCCGAAGTCGCCCCGGTGCCGATCGCGCTGCTGATCGATGTCGGCTCGGGCCAGACGCTGTTCGCCAAGGAGCCGGACCGGCGGTTTGTCCCCGCCTCGATCACCAAGGTGATGACGCTCTATGTCGCGTTCGAACTGATTGCGCGCCACCAGCTCGATCCGCACGCGCGGCTGCGGATGAGCGAGGGGGCGTGGAAGGCCTGGGCCCACGTCGGCTCGACCATGTTCCTTGACCGCGAGCACGACGTGACGGTCGACGAGCTGCTGCTGGGCATTGCCAATGTCTCGGCCAACGATGGCTGCGTGGTGCTGGCCGAGGGCGCGGCGGGGAGCGTGGCCAACTGGGTCGCGCTGATGAACGCCGAGGCGCGCCGGCTGGGCATGGCCGACAGCCACTTCGGCACCCCCAACGGCTGGATGGACGAGGGTGAGACTTATGTTTCGGCGCGCGATCTGGCGACGCTGGCCACCGCGATGCTGACCCGCCACCCCGATCTCTATCATCGCTACATTGGCCACGAGACGATGAGCTGGAACGGGATCACCCAGCACAACCACGATCCGATCTTAGGCAAGATCGAAGGCGCCGACGGGATCAAGACCGGGTTCACCAATCAAGCCGGCTATGGCTTTCTGGGATCGGCCAGTCGTGGCGGGCGGCGGCTGATCATGGTTGTCGCCGGGGCGGACAAACCGAAGGACCGCGCCAAGGCGGCAGCGGCGCTGATTGACTGGGGCTTTGCCGCGTTTGACAGCCGACCACTGTTCGGGGCCGGAACGACGGTTGCCAGCGCTGGGGTGCAGGGTGGTGAAGCGCGGTCTGTGCCGCTGGTCACGCCGGTGGCCTATTCGGCGGCGAGCGCTAAGGGCACGCGCGAGCCGGTCAGGCTGCGGATCGTGTACGAAGGCCCGCTCGAGGCCCCGATTCTCAAGGGCGCGCCGGTGGCTAATCTGGAAATCCGCGTCGGCAACCAGCCGGCGCACCGCCTGCCGTTGGTCGCCGGGGCGGATGTGCCGCGCGCGCACTTCTTCACCCGCCTGCTTAACGGGCTCGCTGGACTGGTTTCGTGAGCGCGCCCGGCTTCATGCCCGGACGGGTCATCGCGTTCGAGGGCGGGGAAGGGGCCGGCAAATCGACTCAGGCCCGGCTGCTGGCCGCAGCGCTGGCCGCGCGCGGCATCGATGCGGTGATCACCCGCGAGCCGGGCGGCACGCCGGGGGCGGAAGCGATCCGCCGCCTGTTGCTCGACACTGCGGGCGAAGGCTGGCAGCCGCGCGCCGAGGCGCTGCTGTTCGCCGCCGCGCGCGCCGACCATGTCGAGCGCCTGATCCGGCCTGCGCTAGCGGCCGGGAACTGGGTGATTTGCGACCGGTTCGTTGATTCAAGCCGGGCCTATCAAGGCGCGGCGGGCGGGCTGGGCGACGAAGCGATCATGGCGCTGCATCGCTTTGGCAGTGACGGGCTTCTGCCCGATTGCACAGTGCTGATCGCGGTCTCGCCGGAGGTGGCGGCGGTGCGGCTGGCGCGGCGCGATGCCGGTGGGGCCGACCGGATCGGGGGACGGCCGGCTGAGTTTCATGCCGAGGTCGCCGCCGCCTTTGCCGCCTTTGCCGCAGCCGAGCCGGCCCGGTTCGCGGCGATCGATGGCGATGGCAGCGAACAGGAAACCCACGCCGCAGTGCTCGCCGCGCTGGCGCCGCTGCTATGATCGGGCATGAAGAGGCCTGGCGCGAATGGCGCGCGGCAATGGCCTCTGGCCGGATGCATCACGCCTGGATCCTCGCCGGCAAGCAGGGGGTCGGCAAGGCTGCGTTCGCGCGCGCTGCGGCGCGCGCGCTGGTGGCCGAACCGGGCAGCGCCCAGCCCGACCTGCACCCCGATATCCTGCTGCTCGAGCATCTGCCCGCCAACGATGACGAGGCGAAGAAGCGCGACGAGGGCAAGCCTTATGCCACCAAGCGCAACATCGCGGTCGATCAGGTGCGCCAACTGCAGCACCGGCTGACCACGCGGCCGACGCTGGGCAGCCGCCGCGCGATCATCATCGATCCGGCTGATGACATGGAGAAGAGCGCGGTCAACGCCCTCCTCAAGAGCCTTGAGGAACCGCCGATAGGGACCTTCTTCCTGCTCGTCGCGCACCGCCCGGGCCGGCTGCTGGCGACGATCCGCTCGCGGTGCCGGACGCTGCGTTTCCGCTCGCTGGCGCAAGAGGAACTGATGAGCGTGCTCGCCCGCGAGGCCCCGCAAGCGAGCATGGCCACCCGAACTGCTGCTGCTGCTGCCGCCGAAGGTTCGCCCGGCGCCGCGCTGGGCTTCGTCGAGCAGGATCTGGGCGCGCTGCACGCCCTGATGGGCCGGCTGGTTGCTGAAGGTGACGGCGAGTTTGCCTTGCGCGGCGCGCTGGCCGAGGAAATCGGCGCAAGGCCCGACCGTGAGCGGCAACTGGCGACGCTCGATCTGGCCCGCGCGGTGCTGGCGGAGCAGGTGCGCGGCGCTCCGACGGCGCAGCGCCGGGCGATCATCGAGGCGCACGCCGCGCTCGCCACGCTGACCGCACAGGCTCCGACCTACAATTACGATGCGGGGCTGCTGGCGATGGAAATCGGCGGGTTGCTCGCCTCGGCAGCGATGCCTAAAGCGACCGCCTGAAGCCTCTTTCCCGGACAGGTCATGGCCGAGCCCTACTACATCACCACCGCGATCAGCTATCCCAACGGGCGGCCCCACATCGGCCATGCCTATGAAGCTGTGGCGGCCGACGTGATCGCGCGGTTCCAACGCCTTGCCGGGCGCGACGTGCGGTTCCAGACCGGGACTGACGAGCACGGCCTCAAGATGGCCCAGAAGGCCCGCGATCTGGGGGTTACACCGAAGCAACTCGCCGATGAAATGTCATCTTATTTCATCGAGATGTGCGATGTTCTAAATGTTCGCTATGACGTATTTCTACGGACCACCGAGGCGCGCCATCATGCTTCCACGCAGGAACTGTGGCGGCGGATGGCGGTGAGCGGGGACATCTATCCTGACCGCTACGAAGGCTGGTACTCGATCCGCGATGAGGCCTATTACGACGCCAGCGAACTGATTGACGGGGAAGGGGGCCAGAAGCTTTCGCCGCAGGGCACCCCGGTCGAGTGGACCGTCGAGGAATCGTGGTTCTTCCGGCTTTCCGCTTACGGCGAGCGGCTGCTGGCGCTGTACCGCGACCATCCGGAATTCATCCAGCCCGAAAGCCGCCGCAACGAGGTGATGCGCTTCGTTGAGAGTGGGCTCAGGGATCTCTCGGTATCGCGCACCAGTTTCGACTGGGGGGTGAAAGTGCCCGGGAGCGAAGATCATGTAATGTATGTCTGGGTCGACGCCCTGACCAACTACCTGACCGGGCTGGGCTTTCCCGATGACACGCCAGAGTTCGCCAAATGGTGGCCGGCCGATCTGCACCTGATCGGCAAGGATATCGTTCGTTTTCATGCGGTTTACTGGCCGGCCTTCCTGATGAGCGCGAACGTGCCACTGCCGAAACAGGTGTTTGGGCACGGCTTCATGCTCAACAAGGGCCGCAAGGAATCGAAGTCGCTCGGCAATGTCACCGATCCGCTCGATCTGGCGCGCTCATTCGGGGTGGACGCCCTGCGCTATTTCCTGATGCGCGAGGTCGTGTTCGGGCAGGACGGCAATTATACCCCCGCGGCGATCGTCACCCGCGCGAATGCCGAACTGGCGAACAGCTACGGCAATCTGGTTCAGCGCATTTGTTCGATGATTTTCAAAAACATGGAAGGTGAAATTAAGAGTTTCCCTATAGCAGAGCCCGACACCCGGCTGCTGGCGCAAGTGCGCAGCGCCTGCGCGGTGGAGCTGCCGCGCGAGTTCAGTGCACTGAACCTCTCGGGCGGGATCGAAGCATGGATGCGCGGCGTGTTCGCCTGCAACCAGTATGTCGACGAACAGGCGCCGTGGACGCTGAAGAAGACCGATCCGGCGCGGATGGAAGCCGTGCTGTTGACGTTGTTCAAGGCGATCCGCGATCTGACCATTGCGATCAGCCCGGTGGTGCCGGCTGCAGCGGCCAAAGTGCTTGATCAGCTTGGCATTCCGGATGGCGAGCGTGATCTGGCGGCGCTGGCGGACGAGGGCTGGTATGCCCGCCGGGTGGCCGCCGGCATCGCCCTGGGCCAGCCCGAGGGAGCGTTCCCGCGGCTTGATGTTCCGCCTGAGGAAGAGCCGGCAGAGGCCTGATGCTGATCGATTCGCACTGTCACCTAAATTATGCCGGCCTGGTCGATGACCAGCAGGGCGCGCTGGCGCGCGCGCGCGCGGCGGGGGTGGGGGGCTTCCTCAACATTTCGACCCGCCAGCGCGAATGGGCCGATATCGTGGCGCTGGCCGAGCAGGAGGCCGACGTCTGGGCGAGCGTGGGGATACACCCGCATGAAGCTGACGGGCATGCCGATCTCGGCGCCGAGGCGCTTCTCGCCGCCACCGCGCATCCGCGCGTCATTGCGATCGGCGAGACCGGGCTCGACTATTACTACGACCATTCTGACCGCCAGACCCAGCAGGACCTGTTCCGGGTGCATATCGCGGTGGCGCGCGAAACCGGGCTGCCGCTGATCGTCCACACCCGCGATGCCGAAGATGATACCGCGCGGATCATCGCGGAGGAAATGGCGCGCGGGGCGTTTCCGGCGCTGATTCATTGCTTCACCGCATCGGCCGGGTTCGGCGCGCGGATGCTCGAGCTGGGGCTGACGATCTCGCTTTCGGGGATCG
>CANGQZ010000149.1 GCA_947455865.1 Sphingomonadaceae bacterium | reverse complement strand
GTCCGGCTCGACGTCGGCGCGCACAACCCGGACATCCGCCCGACCGCCGATTTCGGCGACGCCAAGTTCGGCGAGAGCGAGTTCGTGCTGATCTGGAGCCCGTTCATGCTCGTCTCGCCGACCGGCGAGAAGGTGGCCTATCACTTTTATTTCATGTCGAAGCAGGGGCGGATTTTCTACTCATCGGGCTATCGCAACAACCCGGACGGAACGCAGGAAAAGGTGGCCCGCGTCCGCCCGGAGCTGCAGTTTGACGACGCAACCCGGCGCCTGCTCGGAGGGCAAGTCCACTTCGACATGCTTCAGGGCGGAAGCCACACAGTGCAGATCGAAGTGGGCGGCCCGGCCGCGGTGCACCTCGGCCCGGGGCTCTACCTCGGGTTCGACGGGCGCAAGCACGGTTCGTGGCACGGCCCGCTGACCCTCGAGGGCGAGCACTTCGCCAACACGCTTGACCGCGAGACGCTCAAGCGCATCCGTCAACTGCGTGATTGCCCGATCACGGTGACCGAAGGCGATTGGACCGGTTATGGCATCATGGAAACGATCATCCACGGGGAGCATCCCGAACTGGGGCTGACCGCCGCCAACTCGCTGGTCTGAAGCAATGGCCCGCGATACCGAACGACTGGCGCAGGGTCTGCGCGCTTGGCTGCCGCGTGGCGCCGGGGTTACCGGGGTCAAGACCCTCTCGGCCGGTCACTCGAACGAGACCTACTTGGTCGAGGGCCTGAACGAGATCCTGCGACTACCGCCGTCGGAAGAAGGGCTGCTCCCGCCTTATGACATGAAGCGTCAGCACGACGTGCTGACTGCCGTCGCGAAAGGCGCGCCGGCGGTGCCGCTGCCACCGGTGCTCGAGCTGTGCACCGATCCGGAGATTCTGGGCGACCCATTCTTCCTGATGGGCTGCATTCCGGGCGAAGCGTTCGAATATGCCGTACCCGACTGGCTCGCGGCGAACCCGGTGGAAGGCGCGGAGAGTGTCTGCCGGCAGTGGTTCGATGCGCTGCTGGCGCTTCAGGCAATGCCGGTTGAAGCGATGCCGCCCGGCACCCGCACGGTTGAGGAAGAGGCGCAACACTGGCTAGAGGTCGCGCGCGGCGCGGATTCAGTGCCGGTGTTGGTTGCGATCCTTGAGGACCTGGTCAAGCGCCCGCCGCGCTCGTCCGGCCCGATGACCCCGATTCACGGCGACCCGAAGCACGGCAATTGCCTTTGGCATGAGGGGCGCCTGACCGGCCTGCTCGACTGGGAAATGTCACGCATTTCAGAGCCGTTGCTCGACCTTGGCTATATCCTGATGTTCCAGGATCAGGGCGAGGCTTCGCTGGGCGATGCTGGCTATGCGCTGCCGGGCTGGTGGGGCACCGAGCGGATGATCGCGGAGTGGGAAAAAGGCACCGGCCGTACCGCGGTCGATGTCGCGCGCTATACGGTGCTGGGGCAGGCCAAAGTCGCCGCGATCATTTCGGTCGGGGCGTTCCTGTTCAACACCGGACGCATCGCCGATCCGCGGTTCGCCGCGTTTGCCGCGCTGATCCCGAGCTATGTCGGCCTGCTGGAGCGACGGGCGATGGCTGCGGGCTGAAATGCGGCAGCTATCAGGAATGAAGAAGCGGCGGCCCGATCATGCCGCCGTTTCAAGTTCAAGCAAGGACTCACCATATTCGACAAGGTCGTTGGCGGCGACCAGTACTCCGCTAATCCGGCCAGCCGCCGCAGCGCGAAGTTCTGTGCGGCGGCCGAGTACATCGATCGCACCGAGCAAATCACCAGCGCCCACGCGGTCACCGGCCGCGCATGCCGGCTCGAACAGCCCAAGATGCGGCGCCCGCAGCACGGTGCTCGGGGCGGAGGTCGGCTGCGCAGCCTGCTCCGCGCCTTCCTCTGCCGTGAGCATTGGATTGGCCGCGCCGCCCGGCCGGGCGAAGAACACCGTCCACTCGCCCTTACGGAAATGAAGATCGGTCAGTGGTGACCGCTCGAACTGGAGCAGCAGTGCGCGCAGTCCGGAGATGAAATCTTCCATCGCTCAATCCTCCAGCGACACTAGCAGCGCGGGGAGCACCGGCTCGGTAATGAGCGTGGTCACCCCGGCGCGGCGCGCGGCGCGCGCGACATCGGGATTGGCGAGGCCGGAACCCCGCGCCGACGACTTGCCGACAAGTGCCGCCTCCATCTGCTCGGGCGAACCCTCGGCGAGCAGCAGATCGACATCGACCGCATCGCCTTCTGAAACTTCACCGGGCCGGGCGACGATGATCGGGCTCTGCTCGCGCGCCCAGACGATCAGCCGCGACAGCCGGGCATCCTGATCCTCGCGCGGGACTTCGGTGGCGAGCGCGCCAGCATAGACAGTGCCGGCCGCGCCATCGACGGTGACCTGCTGGCCGGCCCGCGCTACCGCGCCGGCGCCGACGCCGACCACGCAAGGCCGGCCGAGAGCGCGGCTGACTACCGCGGCGTGCGAGGTCGCGCCGCCCTGCTCGGTGACCACCGCTCTGGCCGCGATCATGCCGTGGACATCGTCGGGGCTGGTCGTCGCGCGCACCAGCACCACAGCTTCGCCAGCGGCGGCACGACGCTCGGCTTCGTCAGAATCAGCCACCAGCACTCCGGTAGCCACCCCCGGACACGCGCCCTCACCTTGCGCCAGCACTTCGGCCCCATCGGCCGCGCCAGGAACGAGCCGCGGGAGCAGCAGGGTCGCCACTTGATCGGCGCTGACCCGGTTGAGCGCGGTGGCGGGATCGATCCGGCCTTCATCAACCATGTCGATCGCAATTCGAACCGCGGCAGCCGGTGCCCGCTTGGCCGAGCGCGACTGGAGCAAATAGAGCTTACCCGACTGGACGGTGAACTCGATGTCCTGCACGTCGCCGTTCTGACGCTCAAGCAAGTCGCTGGCCGCCAGCAGTTCGCCATGGGCCGCGGGGGCATGATCGTGCATCGCCGCCAGCGATAGCGGGGTATACTTGCCCGAGACCACATCCTCGCCCTGCGCACGCGGGAGGTATTCGCCGTAAGGCACCGGGTCGCCAACCAGCGGATTGCGGCTGAACAGCACGCCGGTGCCGCTCGTTTCATCGAGGTTGCCGAACACCATCGCCTGCACGGTGACGGCAGTGCCGAGATCGTGGGGAATGTTGTTGTGATCGCGGTAACGGCGGGCGCGACGAGTGTTCCAGCTATCGAACACCGCGCGCACTGCCTCGGTCAGCTGGTCGCGCGGAGCCGTCGGCGGCTCGGCCCCGGCGGCAGCGGCCACCGCCGCGCGCCAAGCCGCGGGAGTATCGTTGCGATCGAGTTCGACCGGAGCCTTGAGCACGATCGCCGCGAACAGTTCGACAAAGCGTCGGTGAGTATCGCGGGCGAACCCGGGCAGTCCCGTTTCCGCCGCCAGCGCACCCTCGCCGGGATCGTCGATCCCGAGGTTAAGCACGGTATCCATCATTCCGGGCATGGAGACCGCCGCGCCCGAGCGGATAGAGAGCAGCAGGCGCTTGGGGCCGGTGCCGAAAGTCCGGCTAGTCTCGGCCTCGAGCCAGGCGAGCCCGGCGGAAATTTCGGCATCGAGCCCGTCCGGCATCGCGCCGCTATCGAGATAAGCAAGGCAGGCCGGCGTGGTGATGACGAAGGCAGGCGGAACCGCGAGGCCGAGCGCGGCCATCCGCGCCACTGACCACGCCTTGCCGCCGATCAAAGCGCGATCGGGCAATTCGCCGCCATCTAGTTTCAACGTCCAGCGCGGCATCGTCATTCCTCGCGCTCACGCCCCATGATCCGCAGCACTTCTTCGTGCAGTTCGAACCACACTGTGTGATAGCTGTCGCGGCGGATGTCGCTGACCCATTCGTGATCGCCATCCTCGGCCGCTTCGAGCGCGGCGAGTAGCTTGTCGGCATAATAGCGAAGCCTTGGCAGTTTGCGTGCTAGTCGGACCAGGATCGGTTCAGCCTGTTCATGCAGGCCGCCCAACCGGTCAATCACGGCCGCGTCATGCGCCTTGTCGCGGTGATCGTTGGCAATACGGGTGCCGCCGACATCGAGCGTCTGCCAATCTGTTATCAGCTGCTTGAGCGCAATGTTGATCCGCTCGAACGCTTCATAGGCGGAAACGAACTCGGCATCGGCGCGCAGCCCGGCGAAGTGGCGCGGATAGCGGGCGTGCAGCGCGACCCCGGCGAGCGGGGTTAGCGCATAAGCGCCGCGGGCCTCGACCGCGCGACCGGTGGCGACCGCAGCGGCAAGCTCTGCGCGCACCTGCTCGGCGGGCAGGCCGGCAATCGCGGCGATCGCTTCGGCCGGAGCGTGTCGCTTGATCGCGGTGGCGTGGAAGACGAGGTCGCGCAGGTTCATCAGGCCTTCTCCGCCAGCAGCCAGACCCGGCCGACACGGTCGGTCCCGGTCTGGTAATCCTCGGTGGTTTTGGCCTGCGCGGTGGCCTCGATCACGATCCGGTCACCCTCGCGGATACCGGTGACCTTGGCGTTCATGAGGCAGGCGATGTTGTATTCGCGGGTTAAGATGCCGAGATGCGAGCGCACACTCCCGCCGGCGCAGACGACTCCGGTGAACTGATCGATGATCGGCGCGGTGAGCGTTCCGCCCGAATCGTCGATGATCGCGATCGAGCCTGGCGGAACGCCGGCGGAGAGCAGTTCCATCACCCGTTCGTTCGAGCGCACGTAAAGCGCAGTCCCTTGGACATCGGCGGCATGACGCACAACATTGTCACCGATGCCGCGCAGCGCCCGGCCGGTTTCGTCGAATTCGCCCGAGGGCGCTTCGGGGTGCGAGAACCCGGCGCCGGCATCGGCAGTGCCATCGACCGCTTTGTAGGCTTCGGGTCGCTCCTTGGCGGAGATGCTGGCCGACCAGTCAAACCGGTGCCCACTGGCGAGGATCGCGGCTTCGACCGCCGCAAAATCGGCGTTGGTGACAAGGGTGTCCGACCCGGCAAAGACAAACTCTTCCCAGCTCTGCCCGGACGCGGCGAAGGCGGCGCGAATCCGCGCGCGCGACAGATCCAGCACCGCTTCGACCAGCGGCGAGGCAGGCGGCCCGGCATGGAGCACGTCATCGATCGGCAACTTGGCTGAGGTCACGGTCTCTCCCCGCTTCTTGTGGGCCGAGCCATGCCGCCTCAGCCGGAAAGTGTCAACAAGATTGGATGAAATCGTCCTACGATATTGACCCTGCAGGATGGCTCGACTAGGCGGATTACAGGACGATCCGGGAGACGATGACGATGACTGCAGCCCAGACGCGTGTGCTGATTGTCAACGACGACGGGATAGATGCGCCCGGCATCATTCTGCTGGAAAAGATCGTGCGCCAGTTCACCGACGATATCTGGGTGGTGGCACCTGACGAGGAGCGTTCGGGTGCGGGCCATTCGATCTCCACCACTTTGCCAATCAGGGTCAAGCAGCGCGACGAGCGCCACTTCGCGGTCAAAGGCACGCCGACCGATTGCGCGCTGCTGGCGATCTATCAGCTGATCGAAGGCAAGAAGCCCGACATCCTGCTTTCAGGCATCAACCGGGGGCCCAACCTGGCCGAGGACATGACGTATTCGGGCACTGCTTCGGCGGCGATGGAAGGAGCGTTGCTGGGCATTCCGGCGATTGCGCTGAGCCTAGTGTTTCGTCCCCCCACGCCGTCGCTGTGGGAATGCCCCGAAGCCCATGCCGCCGGCGTGATCGAGCGGCTGATGCGCTATGACTGGAAGCCGGGGATGATCGTGAACGTCAACTTCCCCGACTGCATGCCCGATGAGGTAACCGGCATCCGCGTAACCAATCAGGGCCAGCGGCCACCCGGCGCATTTATTCCCGAGCCGCGTGTCGATGCCCGCCACGTGCCTTATTACTGGGTGCGCATTGCCCTGCCCGATGGCGGCCACGCGCCGGGCAACGATCTGCAGGCAATACTCGACAAGGAAATCTCGATCACTCCGCTGCAGCTTGACATGACCTGCTATCCCGAAATCCCTGCACTGACCGCGCTATTCGGGGATTGAACGCAGACGGGTTTCCACCTGCTGCTCGGTGAATTGTACACGATATACGAGGCTGACAGATAATTTGCGGCGCCCCGGAGCCTTGACTCTCTCCTGAATGTATACATCATTCGACCGCGATATTGGGCGGGGAGTGGTGATGGCAGCCGAGCGCAGGATCAAGGTGATCGTACCGATCCCGATGGACGCCGCCGGGGTGGCCAACCGGGCGGCGCAGCTTCCGCCGGCAGCGATCGCCCAGGGGTTCAAGCCCGAATTCGCCGCGGTCGGCTGGGGCGCGGCGCTGGGTGACAGCTATCACGACATGCTGCTGATGGACTGGACGGTGTTCCAGGCGGGCATCGATGCCGA
Source organism: Sphingomonadaceae bacterium (assembly GCA_947455865.1). Lineage (GTDB taxonomy): Bacteria > Pseudomonadota > Alphaproteobacteria > Sphingomonadales > Sphingomonadaceae > Novosphingobium. The sequence goes on along the minus strand of CANGQZ010000149.1, from coordinate 554 downwards.
GGCCGAGGGCTATTCGGCGGTGGTGATCGACACGGTCAGCGATTCGGGTATGCGCGCACTGCGTTCACGCCTGTCGATCCCGGTGGTCGGCCCCGGCGAGTGTGCGTTTCACATGGCGATGATGCTGGGCAAGAAATTTACCGTGCTAACGATGTGGGACGAATGGTTCCCGCTCTACGAAAAGACGCTGACCGAATACGGCTACTGGCCGCGCTGCGCCTCGCTCCGCTCGATCAAGACTCGGCCCGACGTGGCCGAACTGCTTGCCGGCAAGGAAGAGGTGATCTTCGCCAAGCTCAAGGCCGAGGCCGAACGGGCGATGGCCGAAGACGGCGCGGACGTAATCGTGCTCGGCTCCACCACCATGCACCAGTCGGCCGGATGGCTGGCAAAAAACCTGCCGATCCCGGTGATCAACCCCGGACTGGTGGCGTACAAGCAGGCCGAACTGTTGATCCAGCTCGGCCTCAGCCACAGCAAGAAGGCTTTCCCCAATCCGGGCGTCGGCAACGATCCGGGCATCCGCAAAGGAAGCGCATGATGGCGAACTGGAG
>CANGQZ010000148.1 GCA_947455865.1 Sphingomonadaceae bacterium | reverse complement strand
GTACCTGCCGCATCCTTGTTGCAGGCGGAGAGCGCCAGCACGAGCGGGGCCAGCGCGGTGATGGCGGTCAGGCGGAGGAGAGCAGTGCGGTCCATCGATGAGTCCTTGGCGCAAGGTTGTAAAGAGTAGCGAAGGGGGGCGCAGGCGGGAAGGCCGGTGGTTTAATCGTCCCCGGAAACTGTCGAATTAGTGGCGATCAGAGCCGCACTTTAAGCTGCGGTTCGAGCGTTTCCCAGTCGTGCGTGCCGGCCAACAGCACGCCGTCTATGGCGAAGCTGGGGGTCGAATCGACACCGAAATCGAGCGCTGCCTTGCGCTGTGCAGCGAGCCGATCGGCCTGCGGCTTGTCAGCAAGGCAGTGATCGAGCGCGGGCCGGGTGTAGCCGCGACTTTCCATGATCGCATAGAGCTTGAAATCGCTGGCAATTGCGCGCAGCCGGGTGATGTTGTCCCCGGTCGACCAACGGGTGCGCTGCGCCTCAGTCGCGGTCATCAGCGGCTGAATCCACTCCTGCTGGCGGCGCATAAACACGTCGTGATTGCCGAAGAATTTCTCCTTCGGTCCGCAATTGGTCAGCAGCGCGACTGCGAGATCGATCGGATCGCGCAGCATGTGCTTGACCTCGATCGAAACATTGCCGCTGCCCACATAGGACAAGTGCAGCGAGCCATCGGCTTCGGCCTGAAAATGCGCGCAGTGCGGGCAGGTATAGCTGACATATTCGGTCAGCTTAACTTTGGCCTGCGGATTGCCGAGGACGTGGCTGCCATCCGGGGTCTGCGTGACGGTGAAGTTCCACGCCGGTGCAGCGTTCACGCTGCCGGTGGTGAGCGCGGCAAGCACGAGGAGGGTCACGGCGACATGGCGGCGCAAGGACATGGGCGGCTCAGCTTTCGTTGCGGTTGGTGCTGGCTTCAAGGCTGCGGGCCAGCGATTCGAGCACCTGGCGCAGTTCGGGATCACCGATGTCGCGCAGCGAATCGCCCAGTTCCAGCGGGATCGGCTTGAGACTTGGCGGGGCCATGGTCCGCTCCCCAGCAGAGGGCGGCTTAACCGCGCCTTGCCGGAGTTTGACCCGGGCAACGGCATTATAACCGAAGAAGCGGTTCACCCGCTCGATGATCTCGGGAATTACGTGTTGAATCAAAGGCGCGTGCGCGGGGGCCACCACCAACTGGAGGATCCCGTCGCTCTTTTCGCCGGGAGCAAAGCGGATCGCCTCGGGGGCGCAGATGCGGGCGTGGCGGGGGCCGACAATTTCGGGCCAGCGGGTGACCACGCTGGACTGGACGAAGCCGAAGCGGCGGAAGGCGGTGCGGCCCACTTCGGGCATCAGATCGGCGATCGCCCGCGCCGGGCCGCCGCGCGCGCGTTCGAACCGCTTGGCACCGGAAGCGTGCTTTGCCGCCGCTTTCGGCCTCGGTTCAGGCTGATCGGGATCCCGTTTCATTGCGCCCAGCGCCATGCCATAGCGGCGGCGTGACCGCCAGTGATGATCAAATCTGCAACGACGATGCAACGGCTTTGCTTCGCTGGTACGATGCGCATGCCCGCGCCCTACCGTGGCGCGCACTGCCCGGCGCGCCGCCGCCCGATCCCTACCGGGTGTGGCTGTCCGAAGTGATGCTGCAGCAAACGACGGTGGCCGCGGTCGGTCCCTACTTCACGCGCTTCACCGAGCGCTGGCCGAGCGTTACCGATCTGGCCGCAGCGGATGACGGCGAGGTGATGGCCGCTTGGGCAGGGCTTGGCTATTACGCCCGGGCCCGCAACCTCTTGGCCTGTGCAAAGGCGGTGGCGGCACGGGGCGGGGCGTTTCCAGACAGCGAGGAGGGTCTGCGCGCGCTGCCGGGACTGGGCGCCTATACCGCGGCGGCGGTGGCGGCGATCGCGTTCGGGCGGCGCGCGGTGGTGGTCGATGCAAATGTCGAGCGGGTGGTGGCGCGGCGGTTTGCCATCGGCACGACGCTGCCGGCGGCGCGGCCCGCCATCCGCGCGGCGGCGGACAAGTTGACCCCCGAGCAGCGTGCCGGCGATTTCGCGCAGGCGATGATGGATCTGGGCGCGACGATCTGCACGCCGCGCAGCCCGCGCTGCCTGCTGTGTCCGCTGGGACCGAATTGCGCTGCCAGACGGCAGGGGACGCCCGAGGCCTTTCCGGTCAAAGCGGCCAAGGTAGCGCGGCCGGTGCGGCAGGGGCGGGCGTTCTGGATCGAGCGGGACGCGGCCGTGTGGCTGGTGCGGCGGCCGGGCAAGGGGATGCTCGGCGGTATGCGTGCGCTGCCTGATGATGGCTGGTCGGCGCGCGGCGACGGCAGCGGTACGCCGCCGTTGGTGCTTGACTGGCGGCCGGCGGGGACGGTCAGCCACGGGTTTACGCACTTCACGCTCGAGCTGATGGTGCTCGCCGGCATGACCGCGAAGGGCGATCCGCCGGGGGAAGGCGAGTGGTGGCCACTTTCCGCACTTGACGCGGCGGGCTTGCCCACGCTCTTTGCCAAAGCGGCGCAGCGCGCGCTGGCGACCGGGAGAGACAAGACATGACCGCTGCCCTCGACATCGCCTTTGCCGGCAGCGGGATCGACCGCGCCGACCACGTCCGCGCTGATCCTGCGGCGTTGAGCGCATTGAAGGACTGGCGGGCGCGGCTGCTGCGGCTTGACGGGCTCGCACCCGAACTGAGCGATGAGGGCGGGCTGAGCTGGGGCACGCTCGCCGATGCTGATCCGGCGGCGGAACTGGTGTTCCTTGGTCTCAAGGACGGGCGCGGCTGCTTCGCCGCAGTCGCCCCCAGCCTGATCGGCAGCGTCGCCCCGCCCGATCCGCGGATGCGCACGATCATGATGACCCTGCCGGGAGAGGATCTGGCGATCTATGGCGCGGCGCGGGCGCTGGTCGACTGGCACGCGCGGCACCGCTTCTGCGCCCGCTGCGGCAGCGCCACCGTGCTGGGCAAAGGCGGCTGGCAGCGCAACTGCACCAGCGATGCCTGCAAGGCCGAGCACTTCCCGCGCGTCGATCCGGTGACGATCATGCTGGTCGAACACGACGGGCAGCTCCTGCTCGGCCGTCAGCCGCGCTTTCCGGCGGGGTTCTATTCGGCGCTGGCCGGGTTCGTCGAGCCGGGCGAATCGATCGAGGAGGCGGTGCGGCGCGAAGTGTTCGAGGAAGCCGGGGTGACCGCGCGCGACGTGACTTATGTCGCCAGCCAGCCGTGGCCGTTCCCCTCGTCCCTGATGCTCGGCTGCCATGCCTTTACGGACGATCCGGCAATCACCATCGACGCGACCGAACTGGAAGACGCCCGCTGGTTCGGCCGCGCCGAAGTGGCGGCGGCGGTGACCGGGGCGAGCGATGCACCGTTCGTCGCCCCCCCTGCGGTGGCGATTGCGCACCAGCTACTGCGCTGGTGGCTGGCGCGGAGCTGACGCAGCGGGCGTGGCGGCGATGAATTCGGCCCGCATTCTCGGCGCGGTGCTGGCCGGCGGTCAATCGCGCCGCTTCGGCAGCGACAAGGCGCTGGCGCTGCTGGATGGGCAGACCCTGCTCGATCACGCGCTGGCGCGGCTGGAGGCATGGTGCAGCGCGGTGGTGGTGGCAGGGCGCGAGGTGCCGGGGCGGCGCTGCGTGGCTGACTGGCCGTGCGCCGGGATGGGCCCGCTGGGCGGGATCGCGGCGGTGCTGCGGCTGGCTGAGGCCGAGGGATATGCAGCGGTGCTGACTATCGGCGTCGATTCGCTGGGGCTGCCGGATAATCTGCCGCAGCACTTGGCGCCGGGGCCGGCCTACTTGGCGGACCAGCCGGTGGTGGGGCTGTGGCCGGTGAGCGCAGCGGAGGTGGTGGCGGCGATCCTGGCGGGAGAGGGCCGTCATTCGCTGCGGGCGCTGGCCGAGGCGGTGAGCGCGCGCCCTGTGGCGCTGGCAACGCCGAGTGCGAACATCAACACGCCGGAAGACCTTGCCCGGCTGGACGGCGGGGGGGTTAGTTGATGAAACACATGCGCGCAGCGCATATGCCCGATTGGCCGAATTTGAGCAATTATATAAATATAACAATGGTATAGGGGGCGGTCTGGCCGCCCCCCGCCCGATCAGAAGTCGGCGCCGATTCTCAGGCCGATGGTGCGCGGGGTGGTGGGCACGATATAGGGTCGCTGCGCGCATCCGCCGCATTCCTCGAACCGCGACAACTCGCCCTTCACGTCGAACACATTCGAGGCGAATGCCTCGATCCGATATTTCTCCCAGTCGACCCCGAACGCAAGGTTCACCGTGGCGAATTCCTTGAGAACACCGAGGTCGGCAGCTGAGCTGACCCGGACATCCGAAGTGGCCGAGCTCTGGTAAGAACCGTTGATCTGGCCATAGACCTTTGCGCTGCCCACCGGGACCGAATAACGCGCTGTGCCGGATGCCTTCCACTGGGGTGTGATCGGCAGGCGGGTTCCGGCCGGTGCGGAAATGCCGTTGTCCTCGCCGGCGCAGGTGTAGGTCGGATCGTCCGAGAGGCACAGGTTCTGCCGGGTCTTGGCGTCGGTATAAGCGCCCGCCAGATTGACCGTCAGCGGCCCGGCGTTCAGCGTGGCGTCCATTTCCACGCCGCGAATGCGCGCATCCGGGCCGTTGTGGATTTCGGTAAAGCTGTTGGGGCCAAGGAAGGCGAACTGGAACTTCTTCCAGTCCTGTTGATAGATCGCAGCGTTGATCCGCAGCTTGCCGCCCCAGACCTTGGCCTTCAGGCCGATTTCGTAGTTCTGGAGGAAGTCCGGCGCATAAGGCGGAATCGTGCCGCGCCGGTTGATACCGCCCGGCCGGAACCCGCGCGAGAAGGTGCCATAAACCATCAGCCCGTCGATCGGCTTCCACGTGGCGTTGAAGCGATAGGTGACGCCTTGGCCTGAGGTCTTCACCGGCTGGACCCCGCCTCCGACGACATAACGCCCGAGGTTGGTACAGGGCGAACCGGGCACTGCCGGAGGCAGCAGATCGAGTGACGAACTATAGGTATCGGTGTCGCGGTCGTAGAGCCGTTCGCCGGTGGTGGTGAAGCACTGGGCCACACCGGTCCGGTTTGATCCGACCGCGTTGGGCGGGTATGCGGAGTAACCGTCGCCCGGATTGCGCCCAAAGCCAAAGAAACCGATCAGCGAGTTGTCGTAGATGAACCCGCGCACGCCGGCGGTAACGGTGAACTTCGAGGTCACATCGAAGCTGGCCTCGCCGAACATCGCATAATCGCGATCGATGCGGTGCTGCTGGGTCAGCCACAAGGTTCCCGGCAATGTGTTGACCGAGAATTCGGGCGCGAGGCCGGGGACCTGATAATCCTGATGGATGTCGTTCGACTGATACTGATAGAACAACCCGGTGATGATCCGGAAGCGCTCGGTGCTGGGCGAGGCGATGCGGAATTCCTGGCTGAACTTCTTGAAGTGATCGGCGGACAGCACCCGCTGAATCGGCACTAGGTTCTGACCGTTGGCGTTCCTGTAATTCTGGCAACCGGCAAGACCGCTGCAGTAGAATTCACCGCCGCTGGTGTAGTTGGCGTACAGCGCATCATAAGCCTCGGCGTAGTCGGTATAGTCGCTCGACTGGGAGTCTTTCCGGTCGAGATAGGCCCCGGCATAGGTCAGGTCCCAGTTACCAAGCTTGCCCTCGATTGTCAGCGCGGCCTGAATGAACTTGTCGCTACGGTATTCAGGCAGGAAGTGCTGGACCTTCAGCCCGCCCAGGCTCGGGTCGAACGCATATGACCCGTGGCTCTTGGTTTCTTGATAGATTACCGACGGGGTAACGGTCCAGTTATCGTCGAGCTCGACCCTGAGCGCCGCGCGACCGCCATAAGTTTCGGTGTCGCTGTAATCGTCCTTCACCAATCCCGCGTTGTTTATGCTCAGGCCATCGGGATTGTTGCCGATGTAGTTGCCACCCTCATCGAGGATTGGCGTGCCGAGGAAATTGCGGGTGCCCGGCACGTTGTCAATGAAGCCGGCATCGCGCTGATAGAAGCCGACGATGCGCAGCGCGGCGCGCGGTGACAGCGGCAGGTTGAGCATCCCCTCTGCCTTGCCGCCCTGACCGCCGTGCGAGACGGTATTTCCTTCGACATCAACCTTGCCGTAGAACCGGCTGGTATCGGGCTTGTTGGTGATGATGCGGATCGTGCCGGCTTCGGACGACGCACCATAAAGCGTGCCCTGCGGGCCCGAGAGGCTTTCGATCCGGGCGATATCGTAGATGTGCACATCGAGGTTGCCGCCGATGGTCGTCACCGGCTGCTCGTCGAGATAGACACCCACCGAGGGGAGCGAGCCAGAGTGGTTGCCGTCACCGCCCGAGGCGACACCGCGCATGTAGACCACGTTGGTCCCCGGGTTGCCGCCAAGCGCCTGGAAGGTCACCGTGGGGAGCTGCTGGACGTAGCCCTTGAAGTCCGAGATGTTGAGATCCTGCAGCTTCTGGGTACCCAGCGCCTGGATCGAGATCGGCACGTTCTGGAGGCTCTCACTGCGCTTCTGCGCGGTCACCACGATTTCGCCGTAAGCCGGCGCGGCGTCGGCCGCGGCGCTTTCCTGCGGTGGGGTGGCGTCCTGCGCGAAAGCCGGCGCCGCGCAGAGCGCCGACGAGGCGAGAAGGGCTGCCAGATAAGGTCGGCCGGACGAAACGCGCATGTTAGAACCCCCATCCTGCAATTCAGGTGGTGCAATGCTGCGCCTGCGCACACCGGGCCGTCAAGGGCCGCGCGCCGGCCGGGCAGCGGGGGGCTGCGCAACCTTTGAATTCTGTTCCAGATTTACAACGATGTCAGTTGGGGCGCCGCGCTCAGGCGTCCCACACGGTGAGCGCGGGGCCGAGCGCGGCCTCCAGCGGGGCGAGGAACGGGGCGAACGCCTTCCAGCCTTCTGCCCCGTCGCGAAAGATCGGCTGGCGGACTTGCTCTGAACTGGCGGTGC
>CANGQZ010000147.1 GCA_947455865.1 Sphingomonadaceae bacterium | reverse complement strand
CCGCGTGCGCTTCGTGAACGGGGCGAGCGCGCAGAGCTCATGTCGCCTGACCAGCAGCTATACGGCAAGCTGATCTTCCAATCCCCGTCCTTCCGCGCGGGGGTTGCGTTCGCGCGCCCGGTGCGGAAGGAAGGGTGGATGCAGCTCGATCTGGTCAATGTTTTCGGGAACGGTCCGCTTACCGGCAATCCGTTGGCGGTGGTGCGCGGCGGTGCGGCGCTGGACTCCGCCCAGATGCTGGCGCTGACCCGCTGGCTCGGCTTTTCCGAAACGACCTTCCTGCTCCCGCCCACCGATTCGGGTGCGGACTACCGGGTGCGGATCTTCTTTCCGGCGGGCGAACTGCTTTTCGCTGGCCATCCGACGCTTGGCTCGTGCCATGCATGGCTCGCCGCCGGGGGCATGCCCCGCAGCGCGGACATGATCGTCCAGCAGTGCGATGCCGGGCTTATCCCGCTGCGGCGTGACGAGCGTCGGCTGGCTTTCCGCGCACCCCCGCTGCGGCGCGGCGGTCTGCTAGAAGCGGAGCTCAAGGACGAGGCGATCCGCCTTGCCGGGGTTTCGCCAGAGGCGGTGATCGGGGCGGTCCATGCCGACAACGGGCCCGGCTGGCGGCTCCTCCATCTCGAATCCGCTGAGGCGGTGCTGGCGGCAAACCCGGCGGCGCGGGCGCCAGTGGGGAGCGATATCGGCCTGATCGGCGCCTGCGCGCCGGGCAGCGCGACCCAGTGGGAACTGCGCGCGTTCTTTGCCGATCCGAACGGCCGGCTCATCGAAGACCCGGTCACCGGCAGCCTCAATGCCGCGGCCGCGCAATACTTGTTCGGCGCCGGGCTCGCGTCGGACAGCTATCGCGCCGCGCAAGGCCGGATGACCGGGGCAGACGGTCTGGTCCACGCCAGTATCGATCGCGCTGGCGCGGTGTGGATCGGCGGCCAGGTGGCGACGATCGCCAGCGGCGCGGCGCTACAGCTTCCCGGCCACCTCGCCTGAGGCGGGGGTACCGCAGCGTCAGCCCAGCGCAGCCTGTTTTTCTTCGGCCAGCCGATCAAGCTCCGCCCGGGACAGCTTCTGCGCCGCGGTCTTCAGCTGGCCGCAGGCGGCGGCGATATCGCGTCCGCGCGGGGTGCGGATCGGGGCGCTGATCCCGCCGGCGAAGACGATCTCCGAAAATCGCCGGATGCGCTCGTCCGACGAGCACTCATAGGCTGCGCCGGGCCACGGGTTGAACGGGATCAGGTTGACCTTGGCCGGCAGCCGGTGCTGCTTGATCAGCCGGACCAGTTCGCGTGCATCGGCGTCGCTGTCGTTCTTGTCCTTGAGCATCACATATTCGAACGTGATCCGCCGCGCGTTCGATGCGCCCGGATAGGCGGCGCATGCGGCGAGCAGTTCCTCCAGGCCGTATTTGCGGTTGATCGGCACGATCTCGTCACGCACCTCCTTGGTCACGGCGTGGAGCGAAACCGCAAGGTTGACCCCGATCTCTTCGCCGGCGCGCGCCATGAGCGGGACCACGCCGCTGGTCGAAAGTGTGATCCGCCGCTTCGACAGGGCCAGCCCGTCGCCGTCCATCACCAGCCGCAGCGCGTCGCGCACATTGTCGAAATTGTAGAGCGGCTCGCCCATGCCCATCATCACGATGTTGGTCAGCAACCGCCCGTCGGCGCTGTAGCCGCCTTCGTCCTCGTCACCGTCGAGCCCGTCCATCGCCCCCTTGGGCCACTCGCCCAGCACGTCACGGGCAAGCATCACTTGCCCGACGATCTCACCCGGGGTGAGGTTGCGCACCAGCCGCATCGTGCCCGTCGCGCAAAACCGGCAGTTGAGCGTGCAGCCGACCTGCGAGGAGACGCACAGCGTTCCCCGGTCGGCATCGGGGATGAACACCATTTCGAAGTCGTGCCCGTCATCGGTGCGCAGCAGCCACTTGCGGGTGCCATCGGCCGAATGCTGGGCCTCCACCACGCCGGGCCGTCCGATTACGAAGCGCTCAGCCAGCCACGGGCGCATCGGCTTGGCAATGTCGGTCATCGCCGCAAAATCGGTCACGCCGCGGTGATAGAGCCAGTGGAACACCTGCTTGCCGCGCAGCTTGGCCGCCTTCGCCTCAAGTCCGGCGGTGGCAAACAGTTCGGCAAGCCGCGCGCGGGTCAGGCCGATCAGGTCGATCCTGCCATCGGCGCGCGGGGTCACCTCGCGGGGGACGGGCACTGGATCGACGTTTCCGGGCAGCGGCATGATGGGGGTGGATGTCATGGAAGCGCGCCATATAGGCGCAAGTGGTCCGGTTTTCTAGCGCAGCTGCGCACAGCCTACCGTGGCGGCATCCATCGCCGTCGCCGCACCGGCAAGAGTGTAGCGGTTGGCGAATGGCCGGCCCGCGTCATCGTGTGCACTCACGGTCATCGTTTGGGCCGAGCGCATCGCTGCGTTCAAGGCCGCGTCCATCGTCGGGTTCGCCGCCCAGGCGTCGGCTCCGCTGCCAATCAGTGCGAAGCGATGGCCGCCAAGCGCGAGCGTGATCGGCTGGCCCGGCGCGAGCCGGCGCGAGAGGCGGAAATGAACCTGCCCGCGCTCGCCGCGGCGCGGCCACGTCCCGATCGCGACATAGGGCTGAAAGGCGCGCGCCAAAGTGGAGGGTTCGGCCATGGCGATGGCATAACAGCGCGGCACCGCCGGATCGCGGAATGCGGCCCAGCCCGCGAACACACCCAGCGCATCGCGGGCGGACGCGGGCACTCCGTAAATCGCCAGTGCCGCCGGCAGAGCTAAGAACGCCGCGGAAGATCGCATCCAGACCATGTCGCCCGCCATTGCAGATTGTCGTTGCCGGCAAAAGGACAACCTGCCGCCGCTGCCATAGCCTGGTGCGGTGAGCGCATTGTCGTTTCGCCGCTTTGGCGGACAACAGTCTTGGTGAAACCTGAAGTTAACCACCTTACCTAAAGGTAGGGGTGTTGACCTTATCTTAAGATACGATGCGCTATTTAGTGCACAGCGGTGCTGATGGTGCAAGTAGTGCGGCGTTATCACCGATGCGTGCTTGGGGAAGTGCGGAGTTGGCGGCGGCGGCCGCTCGGGTAAGTTCAGGAGATCAGGAATGACTTTCTTTAAAGCGCTGTGGCGCGATGAGGCGGGGGCCACCGCCATCGAATACGGCTTGATTGACCGCGCCGCGCCCCTCGATCTGGTTATTGGTAAATTTTGCGCCGGAAATGCTCGGCCGGTTCTATCGTTTTTGCACGCACGCTTCGGATTCCATTGTTCAGGTGGCTGCGACCCCGCCCGCACAAGTCTGTACGAAATCGCACTTAACGGCGGCCTTGCTGTCCCTTACGGGAAACCCCGTGGGAAGCGCCGCCGGAAGGCAAGTTAGCCCTGCTGTCATGCACTTAGCCGATGCTCTGCCGGACGAATTAATTTGGCCGAGCCATAGCCAATTTGCGCAAGGTGAATTTTACGCGCCCGGCATCCGGTTCCACGCATCCAGCGCCGCCACTTTGTAAGCTTCTGCCAGCGTCGGATAATTGAAGGTGTTCTCGATGAAATAGTCGAGCGTGCCCTTCAGGTTAAGCACGGCCTGGCCGATGTGGATCAGTTCAGTCGCGCCCTCGCCGATGATGTGCACGCCCAGCAGGCGGCGCGTCTTTAGCGAAAAGATCAGCTTCATCATGCCCGAATTGATGCCCATGATGTGCCCGCGCGAGGTTTCGCGAAAGCGGGCGATGCCCACCTCGAAGCCGATCCCGCGCTGGCGCACTTCCTCCTCGTTCATCCCCACCGTGCTGATTTCGGGCACCGCATAGATGCCATACGGAAAATACTTGGGCGCGGGCGGGATCGGCAGCCCAAAGGCGTGGCACGCGGCGATCCGGCCTTGCTCCATCGAGGTTGATGCCAGACTGGGAAACCCGATCACGTCGCCCGCGGCATAGATATGCTCGACTTCCGTCTGGAAGGTCGCGGGATTGACCTTCAGCCGCCCACGATGGTCGATCGACAGACCGCACTTGTCGAGTTCCAGCGCGTCGGTCGCGCCTTGCCGGCCGGCGGCATAGAGCACCATGTCCGAACGGATCCTCCGCCCGTCGGCCAGCCAAGTTACCGGCCAGCCATTGGCACCTTTCTCGATCCGGTCGATCGGGCAGCCCAGCCGGATCACCATCCCCCGATCGCGCAGGATATGGATGAATTCGTTGATGATCTCGCGGTCGACGAAATCAAGGAAGGTCTCGCGCGGTTCAACCAGCGTCACCGGCACGTCGAGTGCGGAAAAGATCGTCGCATATTCGATCCCGATCACCCCGGCCCCGATCACGGTCAGGCTGCGCGGCACCCGCGGGGCCTCGATCACCGCGTCGCTGTCGAGCACATGGTCCTGGTCGAACGGGATCGTCTCGGGGCGTAGCGGCGCGGTTCCCACCGCGATCAGGATCCGTTCGCCGCGCACCGCCAGATCGCTGCCGTCGCCGCAGCGCACATTAAGCGTATGGGAATCGAGAAAGCGGGCCATCCCGGCAACGGTGCTGACGTTGTTGCGCTGGAACTGGTGCTCCAGCACGTCCACCTCGTGCTCCAGCGTCTTGGTCAGGCGCACCCCGAGGTCGCTGCCCGAAATCTCTTTTTTGACCCGGTAAGAACTGCCATAGAACCCCCGTTCGCGCCAGCCGGAAAGGTTAAGTGCGGTCTCGCGCAGGGTCTTGGACGGGATCGTCCCGGTGTGCACCGAAACCCCGCCGACCCGCCGCCGCCCTTCGATCACCAGCACCTGCCGGCCGAGTTTGGCGGCCTGAACCGCAGCGCGGCGTCCGGCCGGCCCACTGCCGATCACGATCAGATCGTAGCTGTCCATGCTCCTGCCGCTCCCCCAGATGCCCCGGTTCGCTGGGGCCGGCGAAGGCATTGTGCGCCGCCTATGGTTAGCGAGCGGCTAGGCTGAGCCTCCGGAAAAACCCGCAAGGCTGGCCTCATAGCGTCACCCCGATCACCCGCGCGCTGGCCTGCGGAAAAACCACCGGTTCACCGTCGACGCGCGCTCCGCCCTCGTCGATCGTCAGCACCCGCCCGCCGGTGGTGGTGCGCATTTCCTCCAGCAGCAACCCGGTGCGGGGATGGAACGCAAGCTCCAGCCAAGCCCGGTCGCCCCGGCCAATCCGGTAATGTCGCCCGGCATAGACGAACCGCCAGCCGGCCGGTGCCACCCATTCGTTGTTGTCGATCAGCCGGACCGGGGCACCACTGCCGTCGCCCAGCGAGATGCTGAGGCGGATCGCACCACCGGGTATCTCGGGCGGGGCGATGATAATCACTGGCACGCCGCCGAACACGATCGGGATGCCGGTGCCGTACATGGTAATCCCGCCGGCAATGGCGATATCGGGAATGTCGAGCCCGCGCTCGGCCGGCAGAAACGGCAGGCGGGTGTGATCGAAATCGCGCTGCAGTGCCAGCGGCCGGGCGCGGATGGCCGCGAAGGTCGCATCGGGCAGGCCGCCGGCAAACAGGTCCAGGCACGGTGGGCACAGCAGGAACGGGTGCAATGCAGGATCGGCCACGTCTTCGTCGCGCTGCGCGGTGCAATAGCGGAAGATCGTGCAGCCGCAGCGGATGCAGCCAAACCCGCTGGCATAGCGGGCCTCGCTAAGCAGATCGGCCTCGACAGGCCCGTTGAGCGCTGTGATCTTCAAACCCCGGCGCCTCCTTCCGGTGCCGGCCGTGCACGAGCCCCCGCCCGCACATCGGCCCTTAGGCCCGTCAGGTACTCCGTTCTCCCCGTGGGGTCGTCTTTTGCTTACGCGCGATCCCTAATACCGCATTGGCCATGCGGCGGCGGCAAATGTCAAGCGTATCAGCCAAACAGGCTGCGCTGCCCATGCGGCTGGCAGCGCAGATACTGCGGCGCGGCGTGGACTTGCGCGCGAAGATGCGCCGCCGCGTGCCACGGCCAGCGCGGATCATAAAGGATCGTACGGGCCAGCGCGATCATGTCGGCATCGCCGGTCGCCACGATCGCCTCGGCCTGCTCGAAGCCGGTGATCAGGCCCACCGCGATCACCGGGATGCTCACCGCCTGCTTCACCGCGCGCGCCAGCGGCACCTGATAGGAAGGGCCGACCGGGATCTGCTGGCGCTCGTCGAGCGCGCCCGACGAAACGTGGATCGCCCCGCACCCGCGCCGTTCCAGTTCCTGCGCGAAGGCGATGGTGCCGGCGATGTCCCAGCCGCCTTCCATCCAGTCGGTGCCCGATACCCGCATGGTCACGGGCTTGTCCGCCGGAAACGCCGCGCGGACCGCGTCAAACACTTCGAGCGGAAACCGCATCCGGTTCTCCAGACTGCCGCCATAGGCATCCTCGCGCCGGTTCGAAAGCGGCGAAAGGAAACTGTGCAGCAGATAACCATGCGCGCCGTGGATCTGGATCGCATCCACCCCCAGCCGCGCGGCGCGTCGCGCGGCGGCGGCGAAGCCTTCGCGCACCCGGCTCATCCCGGCCTGATCCAGCGCCAGCGGCGGAATGGTGCCGGCGGAAAACGGCAGAGGGGAAGGGGCGACCGTCTGCCAGCCGTTCGCCGCATCGGGCGCGATCTGCTTGGCACCCAGCCATGGCTTTTCGCACGAGGCCTTGCGCCCGGCATGGGCCAGCTGGATCGCGATCGGCATGTCCGACCAGCGCCGCACGCTTTCCAGCACCCGCGCCATGGCGGCCTCGGTCGCGTCGTCCCACAGGCCAACGTCGGCATACGTGATCCGGCCGATCGGCTCGATCGCGGTGGCCTCGATCGTCAGCAGCGCCGCGCCGGACTGCGCCATGTTGCCAAGGTGCTGGATATGCCAGTCGGTCATGCAGCCGTCTTCGGCCGAATACTGGCACATCGGTGCGATCACGATGCGGTTGGCAAGGGTCAGGTTGCCGACGGTGATCGGCTGGAACAGCGCAGGACCGCTCATTGATAGACTTTCTAT
>CANGQZ010000146.1 GCA_947455865.1 Sphingomonadaceae bacterium | reverse complement strand
TCCCCGCCCTGCTCGATCTGGCAGGGATTGCGGTTTTCGCGCTGAGCGGCGCTTTGCTGGCGGCGCGGTTGCGCCAGACATTTGTGACGATGGCGTTCTTCGCGCTGGTAACCGGCGTGGGCGGGGGTTCGGTGCGCGATCTCCTGATAGGCGCGCCGGTGTTCTGGGTGCATGATCCGCTAGTGGCGCCGGTCTGTCTGACAGTGGCGCTGATCGCATGGTTTACCCCCCGGCAGCTGTGGGACGGGGCGCTGCTCGATTGGGCCGATGCTGCCGGGCTGGCTGCCTATGCGGTCATCGGCACGGCCAAGGCGCTGGCTTATGCGGTACCCCCGGTGCCGGCGGTGCTGATGGGGGTAATGACCGGCTGCGTCGGCGGGATTATCCGCGATGTGCTGGCCGGGCGGCCATCAATCCTGATGCGCCCCGAGCTTTATGTTACCGCCGCAGCGCTGGCGGCTGCGGTGTGTGCGGGAATGACGCTCGCCGGAGTGCCACAAGCGATCGGCTGGCCGGTGGCCATGCTGGCGGGGTTCGTGCTGCGCGGCGCGGCGATCCGCTTCCGCATCGCCCTGCCCGCCTATCGCGGGGACGCCGGGCCGGAGCGATAGCGGCCCCGCCGGCGTTCAATTCGCCGGAGCGGCACCATCGACGGTGAGCGAACCGATCCGGCCATCGCTGCCAACCCGGCAGGCAAATGGCTGTCCGCCGCGCAAGTGGCCCTCTATGCGCCAGCCATCGACAGCTTTGGTGACGGTGTCGACGCTATCGACCGGCTCACGCCCGCGTTCGACTTCGGTGGTGCAGCTATCAACGGCGGCATCGATGCTACCGGGGCCGCTGCCCCATGACGGCGAACTGTCTTGCCCGAGCGGCGGGGTGTAATTGCCGCCGCGATAATCGCGCTCAGGATAATCGCGGGCGGGATAATCGCGCGCGTCTTCACGTTTGTGCTTTTCGGCATTGCTGGCGGCGACGGCAATCGCGGCGATGCCACCGATCACCAGCAATCCGGCAAGGACGTCACCGCCGGAAAGACCATCGTCATGATGGCGCCAACCGCCGCCCCAGCGGCCCGGGTGATCGTGCGCAGCTTGCACGCCCGGCGCGCCGGAGCGCATCACCGGGGGCAGATAGGCGCCGCCGTGTCCGGCAGGGGTTGCCATCGCCACAGTCGGCGCGGCGAGCGCGGCCAGTGCCAGCCCTGCAGCGAAACGGGACACGCGTGAGACCATGAAAAACCCCCTATGCGCAACCGGCCAGGCCGGACACCATCATGGCTAGTCCGGCCCGGCTTGCGCGAAGCTGAACAGCGGTTCAGGCGGTGGTGGTATCGACCACTTCGGCCGGCGGGCCGTTCTTCTTGATCGAATCGATCGCGTTCTGGGCGCTGGATTTGCTGCTGTAGCCTTCGGTCCAGAAGATCGTTTCGCTGTTGTAGAGGAAATAGGCGACGAACTCGCCGCCCTTGTTTTTGCGGATTTCAAAACGGTGCGCCATGGCGTCCCTCCTCAATCGGTTTGGCCCCCGCACACATTA
Source organism: Sphingomonadaceae bacterium (assembly GCA_947455865.1). Classification (GTDB taxonomy): domain Bacteria; phylum Pseudomonadota; class Alphaproteobacteria; order Sphingomonadales; family Sphingomonadaceae; genus Novosphingobium. The sequence continues at coordinate 5,508 of CANGQZ010000146.1, read as the reverse complement.
GCGCGTTGCACGCCCGCGCCTAGGGCCGTGAATGTAAATTATCCGGTGAACCGTGCCGGCGAATAAGGCGCAGGATCGACCGGGCCCGGCGGCGCTGCGCTCAGCAAGGCTGCGCCAAGCGCGGCGGCGGCGGGCGCGGTCTGTATGCCGAAGCCGCCCTGCCCGGCAAACCAGCAGAAGCGCGGGTTATCGGCGGCGAAACCGTAAACCGGTAGCCGATCGGGCGCAAAAGCGCGCAGCCCGGCCCAACGATGTTCGACCCGCTCGACCGTCCAGCCGACTGCGGTGCCGAACCGCTCGATCGCCAGGGCAACATCGAGTTCTTCGGCCGCGGCATCGCACGGCGCGCTGGGGGTTTCATCGTGCGGGCTGAGCCAGAGCCTGCCGGCCTGCGGCTTGAAATAGAACGTCCCGCCCAGTTCGAGCACCAGCGGCAAATCAGCGGGGGGAGCGGGCGCGGTGCGCAGCTGGGCGACGGTGCGGCGATAGGCCTGAATACCGAGCGGATTGACCCCGGCGAGCTGTGCGACCCCATCGGCCCAGGCCCCGGCCGCGTTGACCAGCACCGCCGCGCGGACGATGCGGCCGTCGGCCATGGTGAGCGCCCAGCCGTGCACATCGCCATCGGCGCGAACCAGCCGGGCCGCAGTCCATAGTTCTGCCCCCATCCGGCACGCGGCGGCGAGGTAATCTTGGTGCAGCGCGGCGACATCGATATCGCAGCAATCCGGCTCCAGCGAACCGCAAGTCCAGCCCGCGCGCAGGGCGGGTAGGCGCGCTTCGAGGGCATCGCGATCGAGGCGTTCGACCCGCACCCCAAGCGCCGCAAAACGCTCCGCGAACGCGGCGAGTTCGGCTTCGGCGCCGGTCCGGGCGATAGTCAGTGCGCCGCGCTCGGTCAGATATCCGCCGGCACGCAGGGCCGGGCCCGAGGCGGCTGTGAGCGGATAGACACCGGGCCCGCCGTAACTCTCGGTCCAGAACGCCGCCGAACGTCCGGTCGCGTGGTACCCGGGGGCATGTTCGCCCTCAAGCAGCAGCACCCGCGCGCCGGCGGGTGCGAGCGCAGCAGCGAGGCTGGCCCCGGCCATTCCGGCGCCGACCACCGCGAAATCGTAAGGAACAGTCATGGCAGCAATGGTCAATTGATGGGCGGGGCGAGCCGGTCAAGGAAAGCGTCGATCCCGGCAATCGCCCGGTTACGCACCGCATCGACTTCGCGAAGGACTTCGTGGCGTGCCTCCGCCCCGAAGCGCAAGTATTCTGCATGTGGCAGCCATCGTGCGGCGCGGTCGCTGGCGCCAATGCCAACCAGCTGGTCGGCGCTGGTCGCAAAGAGGAACACCGGGATGGTGATGCGTTCCAGCACCTCGCGGCGATCGAGCCTGCGCAACGAGGCGATCGAAGCGGCGACCCAACCCCAACTGGCCGGGCCCATCAACAGTTCGGGCCGGTGTTCGCGCCACCACAATTCATCGGCATAGCGTTCGGGATCGTGGGTGAGCAGGTTCACGCGGTGTGCGGGAACTTCGCCGGGCTTTTCGCTCCATTTCCATGCCGGGCAGCGCGGGCCCCTGATTTTGCTCATCAATTTTGCCGTCCAGTGGAGCACGGGGAGTGGCACCCCATGGGCGATCAGCCCTAGCATCGGCGCGGAGAGGATCAGCGCATCGGGCGTGGCGGCCCCATCGGCGACGGCGCGCAAGGCGAGATGTCCGCCCATCGAGTGCCCGACGAGCACCTTAAGACCGGCAGGTGCGGCCGCCGCCCAATCGCCCCAGAACGCCGCCATATCGCTGATCCATATGGAAAAATCATCGACATGCCCGGTCAGCGGATCATCTCCGAGGCGGCCCGAGGCCGCTTGTCCGCGCCAGTCTAGCGCGGTCACCGCCCAGCCGGCGCGGTGCCAGTGATCGAGGGTTTCAATATATTTTTCAAAGAAATCACCGCGCCCGGGAACGAACAGGAGGGCGCCGCGGCAGGGGGTGGGCAGGGGCCAGTCGGCGCGGCGAATTGGCCAGCCATCGGGCGCAAACCATTGAGATTCAACGACACCATCGGGAACTGCACGGCGGTTGCAACGGCTTTGCATCGGTATAGCAACGGCCTCCATCCTTGGTTCGATCCCTAATTGCGCGCGCAAGTCCTTGGTTACTTTTTGGTAAGTCCTGCCGTGGCACAGACGCTCCCGACCAGATCGGGCTGCACCGGGGGGGTGTGTGTTGCGCAGTGAACTTCTTACCTATGGACTGCTGGCGGGCTTGGCAATCGCACTGCTGGTGGCCGCCTTCACCGACCTTCGGCGCCGTCAGATCGACAACTGGCTGAACGCAACGATCGCGCTGACCGCGCCCGCATTCTGGTGGGCCAGCGGGATGTTGCTGTGGCCGGGCGTTGCAATGCAGTTCGGCGTTGCGCTGCTGGCATTCGTGGTGCTGGCCGCGATGTTCGCGCTGCGAGTGATGGGCGGCGGCGACGTCAAGCTCCTCGCCGCGCTCGCGCTGTGGATCCGGCCCGATCATTTCCTGTGGCTGGTGGTGGTGATGAGCCTGCTTGGCGGGGTGCTCACCATCGTGTTCGGCGCCTGGCACGTCATGCGGCGCCAGACCGGGCGGATCGCCATTCCTTACGGGGTCGCCATTGCCGCTGCCGGCCTGCTGACGCTGGCCGGCAAGTCTCTGCCGATGCTGCAATCGCTGCGGATCGGGTGAACTACATTTTAACCATTTAGTCCCAAGATCAAGCATCAATACGGGACATTCCTTAGGGGGGCTTCGATAGCCATGGACAAAAGAAAGCTCATGCTGCTGCTAGGTGCGCTGGTCGTTGCGATCGGGACCGCCCTTGCCGCCCGGAGCATGTTGAGCGGTGGTTCGGCCCAGCAGGCAGAAGCCGCGCAGCCGGTCGGGACCAAAGTTCTGGTCGCCCAGCGTGCGCTGCCGGTCGGGACGATCATCACTCAGGATTCGATCAGCTATCAGGCCTGGCCGAAGGAAATGGTGAAGGACGCCTACTTCCTCGAAGGCCAGACCGACATGAACAAGCTGCTCGGCACGGTGGTCCGCTATCCGGTCACCGCCGGCCAACCGGTTACCCAGGGCGCGCTGGTTCGCCCCGGTGACCGCGGCTTCCTCGCCGCGGCGCTTGGGCCGGGTATGCGCGCGGTGACGATCACGGTTTCGGCCCGCACCGGCGTGGCCGGCTTCGTGTTCCCGGGCGACCATGTCGACATGATGCTGACCCAAACGGTGAACCCGTCGAACGGCGATTCCGGGGCTCCGCTCAATGCCACCGAAACGATCCTGCGCAATCTGCGCGTGCTCGCCACCGACCAGCAGACCGACACCGAAGTGGTTGAGGGCAAGACGGTGGTCAAGGCGTTCAGCACCGTTACGCTCGAAGTAACCCCCAAGATCGCCGAGAAGATTGCGGTGGCCGACAAGATCGGCACGCTTTCGCTCGCCCTGCGCTCGCTGGCGGATAACCAGTCGCAGCTCGATCAGGCGGTCGCCAGCGGACAAGTCAAGCTGCCCGCCGGTGCCAGCAAGGATCAGGAAGAAAAGCTCCTCGCCCAGGCGCTGAACCGCCCGCAAGACAATGCCACCACCTTCCAGACCGGCGGCGACGTGTCACGCTTCCAGCGCAAAGGCATGCCCCGGGTCGGCGGCGCGGACGCTGCCAAAGATTTCGGCAAGGCGATGGGCAATGCGCTCGGCTCGATGGTCAAGGCGATCGCCGGACCCGGTGCGGCGGGCCTTGGCGGCGGATCGCCGTTTGCCATCGGCCCGACGGTCCGGGTGACGCGCGGCAAGACCACCACGGTCGAACAGGCGGGGAGGTAAGCCAATGCGCCGCGCACTGACCTCGGGCTCGCTGCCGAACAAGCTGAATGCTTCCGCGAAGGGCAATTCCATGAACCACCGCCTTGCTTCAACCCTGCTGACCGCCGCTGCGGCGCTGGCCCTGCCGGCTGCGCTGGCCCCGGCCCCGGCAGCTGCCCAGGCGGTGACCCGCCCGACCCAGGACATCGCGATCTCGATCGGCCGCGGCCAGTTGATCACCGTCCCCGGCAAGATGGCCGACGTGTTCGTGGCCGACGACAAAGTGGCCGACGTCCAGATCAAGGCGACCAACCAGCTTTACGTGTTCGGCAAGGAAGGCGGGGTGACCACGGTCTACGCCAGCAATGCCGCCGGTGATGTGGTGTGGTCGGCCAATGTCCGGGTCGGTTCGAACATCGACACCGTTGACCAGATGCTGCATCTGGCGATGCCCGATGCCAAGATCGCCGTGACCACGATGGGCATGAACACCGTGCTCCTCACCGGCACGATCGGCGCGCCCGAAGATGCCGCAGAGGCCCAGCGGCTGGTGCAGGCCTTCATGGGCAAGGAAACCAACGTCATCACCCGGGTGAAGATGTCGACCCCGCTGCAGGTCAACCTGCAGGTGCGGATCGCTGAAGTCAGCCGCAGCCTCGTCAAGTCGATGAACTCCAACCTCTCCACGATCGACGGCACCGGCGGGTTCCAGTTCGGCATCGGTCAGGGCCGCTCATTCGGCAGCGCGTGGAACGTCGGCCGGGTGCTCGGCGTTGGCAACATCCCGTCGCAGTATGGGGTCGATCCCGTTACCGGCAAAGTGGCGGCGCTCCCCGGTACGGGGATCACTGCCCCCGGTCAGGGGCTGACGACGCTGGCCGGCACTGGCCACCTGTTTGGCCTCGACATCCTTGGCACGCTTGATGCGGGCGAAACGGCAGGTCTGGTCACAACCCTTGCCCAGCCCAACCTGACCGCGGTTTCGGGCGAAACTGCCGACTTCCTGGCCGGCGGCGAGTTTCCGATCCCGCAGAGCCAAGGGCTCGGCACGGTTTCGATCGAATACAAGAAGTACGGTGTCAGCCTGAGCTATACCCCGACGGTGCTGGCCAATGGCCGGATTTCGCTGCGGGTACGGCCGGAAGTGTCCGAACTGTCTTCGCAGGGCGCGGTGACGCTCAACGGGTTCACCGTTCCGGCGCTGACCACCCGCCGCGCGGAAACGACCGTAGAGCTGGGCTCGGGCCAGAGCTTCATGATCGCCGGGCTGCTCAAGAACGGTACGCAGAACCAGGTCCAGAAAATGCCCGGCGCAGGCGATATCCCGATCCTGGGCGCGCTGTTCCGTTCGACCAATTTCCAGCGCAACGAAACCGAGCTGGTGATTGTGGTGACGCCCTATCTGGTCCAGCCGGTCGACGCGACGGCGATCAAGCTGCCGACCGACGGCTATCAGGCACCCAACGACGTCCAGCGCATCTTCGGCAATCAGGAAAGCGGCGGCAACGGCGGTCCGCGTCCGGTGCCGAAAGACGGCCCCGCCAGCCAGCAGGCAAGCCCGCCGGCACCCAAGGTTGGTGCTGCCGAGCCCGCCCCGGCGGCGAGCGAACTGGCTGCGCAGTCGTCTTCTCCGGTCAAGGCGGATCCGTCCGCCAATCCCGGCTTCAATCTCAAGTGAGGGGGG
>CANGQZ010000145.1 GCA_947455865.1 Sphingomonadaceae bacterium | reverse complement strand
CGCGTTTCGCAGCTCGACCGCGATCTGTTCCGCGCCGTGGCCGGCTTCAACGGCACGCTGAGCCCGCATTTGCGCTATGACACGTCGTTCGTTTTCGGTCAGGCGACCCAGAAATCGACCGATTTCAACGAACGGATCACCGACCGCTATTACGCGGCGATCGATGCAGTGGATGACGGATCGGGCAACATCACCTGCCGGATCAACTTGCCCGGACAGACCGACATCTCGAGCACGAGCTATGGCAACACGACCGATTTCAACGGTCCGCCGGTGTCGTTCCAGCCGGGCCAGTGCGTACCGCTCAACATTCTGGGTAACGGTTCGCCCTCGGCAGCGGCGTTGGCGTTCATTCATGCCAACCAGACCAACTACTCGCGGATCCGCCAGTACGTCGCGACAGCATCGCTATCGGGCGACACCGGCGCGTTCTTCAACCTGCCAGGTGGGCCGGTCGGCTTCGCGGTGGGCGCGGAATATCGCAAGGAAACGAGCTTCTACCAGCCCTCGGAGTATCGCTTGCAGAGCCTGCTGCTCGACAATTCCGGCGGCCAGATCGAAAGCGGTGAATTCGACGTCAAGGAAGCCTTCGCCGAAATCAAGCTGCCGATCCTGAGCGACATGCCGTTTGCGCATGACCTTTCGGTTGGCGGCGCGCTGCGTTTCTCGGACTACTCGACGGTGGGCAGCACCACCACATGGTCGGTCAACTCGACCTACTCGCCGGTCCGCGACATCACCTTCCGCGCAACCTATTCGAAATCGGTCCGCGCCCCCAACATCGCCGAGCTGTTTGCTCCGCAGAGCGGAACGTTTGAATTCATCACCGATCCGTGCGGCCCGGACCGGCTAGCCGAGGGAACGCAATATCGCGCGGCCAACTGCACCGCGGCGCTGAACGCCGTCGGGATCGACCCGGCCGACTTCAACCCCTCCGAAAGTCCGTTCTCGCCGCAGAACACGGCACTGCTGGGGACTCAGGGCGGCAACCCGGCCCTGGGTGCCGAAGAAGCGAAGACCTGGACTGCCGGCGTTGTGCTGCGCCCGCAGTTCGTGCCGGGGCTGACGCTCAGTTTCGACTGGTATGACATCAAGCTGACCAAGGCGATCCAGTACTCGACCGCGCAGGATATCGTCGACTTGTGCTACGATCAGCCGACGCTCGAGAATGCCTATTGCGCGCTAATCTCGCGCAGTTCCACGACCGGCTTTGTTTCGAACTACGAGGTCGTCCCGGCGAACGTTGCCTCGTTCAAGACGGCCGGGCTGGACATGACCCTGTTTTACCGGGTCGGTCTGGGCGACAAGCTGGGCCAGCTGACCTTCAAGCTGTCCGGCAACTATCTCGACAAGCTGGAATTCGTGCCCTCACTCGGCGCGGAACCGGAGAACAAGCTGTACGATGCATCCTATCCGGCGCCCCGCTACAGCGCGACCTTCGACCTGACCTGGATCAAGGGACCGCTGACGGTCAACTACGGGATCGACTGGTTCGGCAAGACCCGCCGGGTTACCCCCGAGCAGGAAGCGGCCAACCCCGATTACGCTCCGAAGGATCTGAGCTGGTACCACCAGAAGTGGGAACACCAGATCTATGTGTCCTACGACGTCGAGGACAAGTACCAGATCTACATGGGCATCAACAACCTGTGGGACCGCAAGCCTGACGATGGCGCAGTCGCCTATCCGGTCAGCGCCGAGGGCCGTTCGTTCTTCCTGGGCTTCAAAGCCAAGGTGTTCTGATAAAGCCGCGCATTGCGGATAATACGGGGCCGGGAAGCATCGCTTCCCGGCCCTGCTTTTTTCACGACACCACGATTGTCAGCGCTCCGTCACCCTCGTCGATGCGCACGGTCGCGCCGTCGGGGATTTCACCGCGCAGCAGCTTTTCCGCCAGCGGGTCCTGCAAGTAGCGCTGCACCGCGCGCTTGAGCGGGCGAGCGCCGTAGACCGGATCGTAACCGACCCGGCCGAGCCAGCGCCGGGCCGCATCGGTGAGATCGAGCAAGATCTTGCGGTCCTTGAGCAAGCTCTGCACCCGTGCCACCTGCAGATCGACGATCGGCGCCATGTGCTCCTGCCCCAGCCGGTGGAACAGGATGATCTCATCCAGCCGGTTGAGGAATTCAGGGCGGAAGTGGCCGCGCACGATCTCCATCACTTGCGGCTCGACCGCGCTGACATCCTGCCCTTCCTCCAGCCCGGCCAGATACTGGCTGCCGAGGTTGCTGGTGAGGATGATGAGCGTGTTGGTGAAATCGACCTGCCGGCCCTGCCCATCGGTCAGCCGCCCGTCATCGAGCACCTGAAGGAGCACGTTGAACACATCTGGGTGGGCCTTCTCGACCTCGTCGAACAGCACCACCTGATAGGGCCGGCGCCGCACCGCCTCGGTCAGCACCCCGCCTTCGTCATAGCCGACATAGCCCGGGGGGGCGCCGATCAGGCGGCTGACCGCGTGTTTCTCCATGAACTCCGACATATCGATGCGAACCATCGCGGTATCATCATCGAACAGGAACCCGGCGAGCGCCTTGGTCAGTTCGGTCTTGCCGACGCCGGTGGGGCCGAGGAACAGGAACGAGCCCAAGGGCCGGTTCGGATCCTGCAAGCCGGCGCGGGCGCGGCGGACCGCGCGCGAGACGGCGGCGACCGCATCCTTCTGCCCGATCACCCGCGCGCCGATGACCTCTTCCATGCGCAGCAGCTTCTCACGCTCGCCCTGAAGCATCCGGTCAACCGGCACCCCGGTCCACTTGCTGACCACCGCGGCGATATCATCGGCGGTGACTTCCTCGCGCAGCAGGGCATTGCCGCTGACCACTTGGGCATCGCTCAGCTGGCGTTCGAGCTCGGGAATGCGGCCATACGTCAGCTGCCCGGCCTTGGCGTAATCGCCTTCGCGCTGGGCCTGCTCCAGTTCGATCCGCGCCGCGTCGAGCGCTTCCTTGACCTTGCCTTCGGCGGCGATCTTGTCGCGCTCGTTTTGCCAGCGGGTGGTGAGTTCGGCGGACTGCTGCTCCAGATTAGCGAGCTCGTCACGCAGCGCGGCGAGCCGGTCCTTCGACGGCTGATCGCTTTCGCGGGTGAGCGCCTGCTCCTCGATCTTGAGCTGGATGATCCGCCGATCCAGCACCTCGATTTCCTCGGGCTTGCTCTCCACTTCCATGCGGATGCGGCTGGCGGCCTCGTCCATCAGGTCGATCGCCTTGTCGGGCAGGAAGCGGTCGGCGATGTAGCGGTGCGACAGTGTTGCCGCCGCGACAATCGCGCCATCGGTGATGCGCACGCCGTGGTGCAGTTCGTAGCGATCCTTGAGCCCGCGCAGGATCGAGATCGTGTCCTCGACCGTCGGCTCGCCGACGAACACCGGCTGGAACCGCCGCTGCAGCGCGGGGTCCTTCTCGACGTACTTCTGGTATTCGTCGAGCGTGGTCGCGCCGATGCAGTGCAGTTCGCCGCGGGCGAGCGCGGGTTTGAGGAGGTTGGAGGCGTCCATTGCCCCCTCGCCCTTGCCGGCACCGATCAGAGTGTGCATCTCGTCAATGAACAGGACAATCTCGCCCTCGGCGCCCTTGACCTCATCGAGTACCGCCTTCAGCCTTTCCTCGAACTCGCCGCGATATTTCGCGCCGGCGATCAGGCTGCCCATGTCGAGCGCCATCAGGCGGCGACCCTTGAGGCTGTCGGGCACGTCGCCGTTGGCTATACGCAGCGCAAGGCCCTCGGCGATGGCGGTCTTGCCCACGCCGGGCTCACCGATCAGCGCCGGGTTGTTCTTGGTGCGGCGGGCAAGGATCTGGATGGTGCGGCGGATTTCCTCGTCGCGGCCGATCACCGGATCGAGCTTGCCGTCGCGCGCCGCCTGGGTGAGGTCGCGCGCGTACTTCTTCATCGCCTCGTAGCTTTCCTCAGCCGAGGCACTATCGGCGTTGCGACCGCCGCGCAGTTCGGAAATCGCTGCTTCGAGCGCCTGCGGGGTGGCGTTGGCGGCCTTGAGCGCCTGCCCCGCCGCAGTGGTGGTGGCGAGCGCCAGCGCGACCAGCAGGCGTTCGACGGTGACGTAGCTGTCACCTGACTTCGCCGCGATCTGCTCGGCACTATCGAGCACGCGCACCGCATCGTTATCGAGCCCGGGGGTCTGCTGCGCGCCCGCACCCGACACCGCCGGAATCTTCTTCAACGCCTTGTCGAGCTCCTCGACCGCGAAAGCCGAGTTGCCGCCGGCGCGCTGGATAAGGCCGGCGGCCATGCCCTGATCATCATCGAGCAGAGCCTTGAGCACGTGCTCAGGGGTGATCCGCTGGTGGCTGAGCCGGATCGCCACGGTCTGCGCGGCTTGCAGAAAGCCCTTGGCGCGGTCGGTAAATTTCTCGAGATTCATCTGATGTCTCGCCTCCTTGAGGACGAGAGATAGTGTTGCGTTTAGGCAACACAAGGAGATGGATCAAAGTTCCGATTAATTTCCCAACAGGCCTTTCAGCACCCCGCCCGCAGCGCCAAGGGGATTATCGCGCAGGCGGCCCTCTTCGGCACCGATGTAGCTGAAGATCCCGGCCAGCGCCTGATCGGTCACCGAACTGCCGAGCTTGTCTCGGGTGATCCCGGCTTTGGCGATCAGCTGCGATCTTGCGGCGAGCCGGTCAAGCTGGCGGAAGGCCCCGACCGTCAGCAGGCCTTTATCGACCAGCGGGCGCAGCTTGCCCTTCAATTCGTCTCCGGCGCTCTTGCGCAGATACTGGGTCGCGCCGTCGCGCGCGGTGGCGATGCCGGGCATGTCAGACAGGCTGAGGCGGCTGATCGCCGCGTGGAAAACCGGCTTGGCCTCTTTCGCGGCCAGCCCGGCGGCATCGTTGAGCTTGCGCACGACGTTATCGGTAATCCCCAGCTTCTGCCCGGTATCGAGCGCCGACATCAGCACTCCGCCAATCCCGCCGGTGGTCCGCCCGAGCAGCGGCAGGGCAATGCGGATGGACGGATCGGCATAAAACGCGCCCGGCTGGGCCAGCTTGTCGAGCGAGGTGTCCGACGCTTTGCCGAGGAGATCGGCCAGTCCGCCGCCGAGGCCGCCAGTTAACCCGGCAGCGCGGAGCGGCGCGGCCAAGCTGAGCGCAAAGACCCCGCCGAGCAAAGCCAGCAGCGTGCGGCGATCTTGCATCAAATCCGGATGGTGCATCGGTTCCCTCCCAAGGTGACCTTGATCAACACTTGCACTTGCCGGCATGAGCGGCAAGGCGCTTGCCGCTGATCGGACCGGGATGGCGGCTCGTCGAAACCATTGCTTACCTGCTGCTGGCGGTAGCACCGGGCTCTGCTACACGTATGTCCCCGCAGTTGCCCCCCGGAGATCGGATGCGCCGCTTCCTGACCGTCAGCCTGATTGCCCTGTCGCTTGCCGGCTGCGCCGCGCCCGGTTCCCGCCTGAGTGCCGCTGAACCCGCCCCGGCACCGGCTGCACCCGCGCCCCAGCCCGCACCGCTGGCCGATCTGGTGAAGGCGGTCGACATTCCCTACGAGAAATTCACTCTGGCCAACGGCTTGACCGTGCTGGTCCACACCGATCGCAAGGCGCCGATTGTCGGGGTGACCAGCTATTATCGGGTCGGCTCGAAGCACGAGCCCAAGGGCAAGACCGGCTTTGCCCATCTTTACGAACACTTGTTCTTCGGCGGCTCGGAGAACGTCCCCAACTTCGACATTCCTCTGGAAGCGGCTGGATCATCCAGCAACGGCACGACCTCTTACGACCGCACCAACTATGTCGAAACGGTGCCGACCGGTGCGCTCGATCTGGCGCTGTTCCTCGAAAGCGATCGGATGGGCCACCTGCTCGGCGCGGTCACGCAGGACAAGCTCGATAAGCAGCGCGGCGTTGTCCAGAACGAGAAGCGGCAGGGGGACAACGCGCCCTATGGCCTCGTCCAATATGCGCTCGGCGACGGACTCTTGCCGGTAGGCCACCCTTATCGCCATTCCACCATCGGCTCGATGGCCGATCTCGACGCCGCCTCGCTCGATGACGTGCGCGGCTGGTTTCGCGATCATTACGGACCCAACAACGTGGTGATGGCGCTGACCGGCGATATCGACGCCGCCACCGCACGGCCGATGGTCGAAAAATGGTTTGGCAATATTCCGCGAGGGCCTGACGTGGCCCCGGTCAGCGCCGGCCCGGTGACGCTGGCCGCGCCGGTGCGGCGGGTGATGACCGACGCTGTGCCGACCGCCCGGATCTACCGCGCCTGGACCGGGCCGGGACTTAACGATCCCGACGCCCCGGCGCTGCGCGTCGGGCTGGACGTGCTGGGCGGATTGGCCAGTTCGCGGCTCGACAATGCGCTGGTTCGCGGCCAGCAGGTGGCCGTGGCGGTGACCGCCTATGCCGAGCTGACTGAACAGGTTTCGATCCTGCAGGCAACGATGGACATCAAGCCCGGTGGCGATGCCAAGGCCGCCGAAGCCGCATTCGATGAAGTGATCGTCAAGGTGTTGCGCGAGGGCCAGAGCGCCGACGAGGTGCGTCGTTCGACCACGCGGTTGACGAGTGGGCTGATTGGCGGGCTGGAACAAGTCGGCGATCTTGGCGGCAAGGGTGCAGTGCTGGCCGAAGGGCAGCTCTATGCGGGCGACCCGGCGAAGTATCGCACCGAGCTGGCACTGATGGCAGCGCTGACCCCGGAGCGGGTGCGCGCGGCCCTGCAGAAGTGGTTAACCCGGCCGGCCTTCACGCTCGCCATCGTGCCTGGTCCGCGCACGGAAAAGGGTGAGATGATGGGCGGCTGGGGCGACGAAGCAACTGCTACGCCTGCGCCCCGCCCTGCGGCCAAAGCATCGTTTCCGCCTCCCGACGCGCCGGTGATCAAAGCTGCGCCGCGTGTGGCGCCGGCGGTAGCGCCAGTGGCAGCCCTGACTTTCCCGGCGATCGAGCGGACCACGCTCAGCAACGGTATCCCGGTGGCGCTCGCCCGCCGCACTGCCGTGCCCAAGGTGCTGATCAACCTGAACTTCGACGCGGGAACCGCTGCCGACCGGCTTGACAGCCCCGGCACCCAGGCGGCGATGCT
>CANGQZ010000144.1 GCA_947455865.1 Sphingomonadaceae bacterium | reverse complement strand
GTAATGAAAGGAGCGAATAGAACTTTGTGTTTTGGTTACATTCAGTTCGAATTACCTCAATCAGTTCCGATCGACTTCCAAAATGAGCCGCGACAGTCTTTGGATTCGGGAACGTATCGTCACTGCTCCGAATCATTTTCATTTCAGGATTTGTCGGGATTTTCCCCATTCGCAGCGAGGCTTCCAGAACCTTAGTCAGAACTTCGCCGCTGGAAAAACGTCCTTGGAGTTCATTGTTAGCGTATCCAGCTTCCGCCAAGGCATCAGACCAACGAGCCCAAAACTTTCCGTACCAGCAATGTTGCGGCACTCCGCTCAATTGCGTGAACACGGCAACGCCCGGGGCTTTTCCAACGTCATTTGCGATGCGTTGAATCTTAGCGATAATTTCAGCTTTAGTGGGCGCGCTAGGTTTCATAACCTACCCCAGCATCCCCACGAACTTCTCGAACAGGTAGAAACTGTCCTGCGGCCCCGGGCTTGCCTCGGGGTGATACTGCACCCCGAACGCGCGCTTGCCCTGCACCGCGATGCCGCAGTTCGAGCCGTCGAACAGTGAAACGTGCGTTTCCTCCACGCCCTCGGGCAGCACCGAATTGTCCACCGCAAAGCCGTGGTTCATGCTGGTGATCTCGACCACGCCGTCAGCCAGCCGCTTGACCGGGTGGTTCGCGCCGCGGTGGCCCTGGTGCATCTTGGTGGTGGTCGCCCCGGCGGCAATGCCCAGCATCTGATGGCCGAGGCAGATGCCGAAGATCGGCACGTCGCGTTCGAGCAGCGCGGCGATCACCGGCACCGCATAGCTCCCGGTCGCCGCAGGATCGCCCGGACCGTTCGACAAAAACACGCCGGCCGGGTTCAGTGAAAGGATTGTTTCCAGCGGAGTTTGTGCCGGCACCACCGTAACGTGCGCGCCGGCCTTCACCAGATTGCGGAAGATGTTGTCCTTCGCGCCATAATCGATGGCGACAACGTGCGGGCGCGCTGCACCGGTTTCGTGGGCGAAGCCCTTGCCCAGCGTCCAGATGCCGCCTTCCCATTCCTGCTGACCGGTCCGCGAGACGACGCGGGCGAGGTCCATGCCTTCCAGCCCGGGCCAGGCCTGCGCGCGCTTTAGCAGCGCAACGAGATCGAACTTGCCCTCAGGGTGATGGGCGATCACCGCGTTCGGCGCGCCGGAGAGGCGGATGCGGCGGGTCAGCGCGCGGGTGTCGATCCCGGCGAGCCCGATCTTGCCCTTGGCGGCGAGCCAGGTGGACAGATGATCGCGGGCGCGGAAGTTGGAGGGCGCGGTCACATCCTCGCGCACCACGCAGCCCACCGCGCCATCGACGTGGGCTTCGTTGTCCTCGTCGTTGGTGCCGACATTGCCGATGTGAGGGAAAGTGAAGGTGACGATCTGCCCGGCATAGGATGGATCGGTCAGCACTTCCTGATAGCCGGTCATCGCGGTGTTGAAGCAGACCTCGCCCACCGCATCGCCCACGGCCCCAAAGCCCTTGCCCCAGATTACCGTGCCATCGGCCAGCACAAGGACTCCGCTCGCGCCTTTGGGTTGTGGCGCAAGCGAAGGGGCGGCGTCGGCCATGAATGGGCGCTCCGTTACAAGGGTATGGCGATGGGTGCTAAGGCCCGTCCGCTAGACCCCGGACCCGGCCCCGTCAACCTAGGAATGCCGGAAAAATCCCGCTATCTTTCGCGGCTTGGCGCGTATGGAACGCGCGAAACCACTGTAGAAACCATTGTATTCGGGGGAACCGATGCTGCGCGATTCGATCAAGGCTGCGCAAATCGCGGCGATGAAGGCTGGGGATAAACCGCGGTTGGCGGCAGTCCGGCTGATTCTGGCCAAGCTCAAGGACAAGGATATCGAACTGCGCACCGCGAGCGTTACGCCGGATGACGACGTGCTGGTGGTCGATGTGCTGCAGAAAATGGCCAAGCAGCGGCGGGAATCGATCGCGCTCTACGAACAGGGCGGGCGGCAGGAGCTGGCCGACGTGGAAAGCGCCGAGCTGGCGGTGATCGAGGAATTCCTCCCCCGGCAGATGGACGAAGCTGCGGTCAATGCCGCGATCGGCGCAATAATCGCCGAGACCGGCGCGGCAGGCATGAAAGACATGGGCAAGGTGGTCGGCGCGCTCAAGGCTCGCCACGGCACCGAGATCGACATGGGCAAGGCAAGCGCGCTGGTGAAGGCGGCGCTTTCGGCCTGACGATGGCGAGATAGATGGCGCTCTCCCCCCAATGGCTTGATGAACTGCGCAGCCGCATCACGCTTTCGAGCGTGATCGGGCGGACCACGCGGCTTACCAAGGCTGGGCATGAATTCAAGGCCTGCTGCCCATTCCACAACGAAAAGAGCCCAAGTTTCACCGTCAACGACGAGAAGGGGTTCTATCACTGCTTCGGCTGCGGCGCGCATGGCGATGCGATCCGCTGGATGACCGACCAGCGCGGCCTTGCGTTCATGGATGCGGTGAAGGAACTGGCGGCGGAGGCGGGGATGGAGCTCCCTGCCCCCGATCCGCGCGCGGCCGCAGTGGCGGAGCAGCGCGACGGTTTGCATGACGTGATGGCCGCCGCGCAGGCCTGGTTCGTCGAGCAGCTGGCCGGGGCGGACGGGGCCAAGGCGCGGGCCTATTTGGCAACGCGCGGGTTCGATGCGCACACCGCCACCCGGTTCGGGTTCGGCTATGCGCCCGAGGGGCGGCAGGCGCTGAAGGCGGCGCTGGGCCAGTTTGCCGAAGACAAGTTGCTTGAGGCAGGGCTGCGGATCGCGGTCGACGGCAAGGAGCCCTATGACCGGTTCCGCAGCCGGCTGATGCTGCCGATAGCCGATGCGCGCGGGCGGGTGATCGCATTTGGCGGGCGCATTCTGGATGCGGCCAAGACCGACGCGCCCAAATACCTGAACTCGCCTGATACGCCGCTGTTTGACAAGGGCCGCACGCTTTACAACCTGCACCGCGCCGGTCCCGCCTCGCGCCAGACCGGGCGGTTGATCGTGGTTGAAGGCTATATGGACGTGATCGCGCTGGCCGCGGCGGGGTTTGAAGATGCGGTGGCTCCGCTTGGCACGGCGCTGACCGAGCAGCAGCTGAGCATGGCGTGGCGACTGGTCGAGACTCCTGTGCTGTGTTTCGATGGCGACGCGGCGGGGCAGCGCGCGGCGCTGCGGGCGATTGGCCGAGCGCTGCCGATGCTGAAGCCGGCGCATTCGCTGCGGATTGTGCGGCTGCCGGCGGGGCTTGATCCCGACGATCTGCTGCGACAGCGCGGCGCGGCGGCGCTAGATGCGCTGCTGGGTGAGGCGCGCAGCCTGATCGATGTGCTGTGGGAGCATGAGCGCGAGGCCGCGCCGCTGGAAACGCCCGAGGACAAGGCCGGCCTCAAGGCGCGGCTGATGGCGCATGTCGAGCTGATCGGTGATCCCGATATCAAGGCGCTTTACCGGCGCGAATTGACCGAGCGGTTTTCTGCATTCGCGTTTCCGCCGCGTGCGCCGTTTGCGCCCGCGCCGCGCCCACCGCGTTCAGGCTCTGCTGGGGGGGCAAAGCGCGGTGGACCATGGCGCGATGCCACCCCTCCGCCCCCTTCACCCGAGACCGCGCAGCGGCTCAACCGGGCGACCGCCGGCTCGGGTGAGGCGCTGGCTGCAGCGGTGTTGACCGGGCTGTGCCGGTTTCCCGCAGCAATCCGTCTTCACGCCGAACTGCTGATGCGGGCGCGCTTTGCCGATCCGGCGCATGCCCGGCTGCGTGACGCCCTGCTCGATGCTGCCGATGACGGCGATCCGCTTGAAATCGCGGGACTTGCCACCACATTGATGCGGCAGGGCCTTGAACCCCCGCAGCCAAATGAATACGCAAAGATCCGGTATCCGTTTACCCGCGATGGAACGCCTGACGAGACGGCTCTGGCCGCGCTCGAAACGGCGATCCTGATGATGGTCGACGGACCCGAACTCGAAGCGGCGATCCACGCCGCGACCGAGCGGTTCGACGTCGCCGAGCAAGGGCGGCTGAGGGCGCGCAAACTGGAACTGGAAGAGCGGCTGAAGGCGCAGATGCGCGGGTGACACACCCGCTGCAATTCTGGGAAAAAAGCTGCAAAGAGGGCTGGCATTCATGCCGTCGTTCGGGCAAGGCACCGATGGCGGTATAATCCGGCACGAGACGCGGACAACCGTTTACGGCCTCGCCCGATTCGGGCCGACGCCGGGACCATTATGGCGGAATGATGGACGAAGAAATCACCGGCACCGACAAGGACGGCGGCGATGCGCCGCTGATCGACCTCAACGAAGCTTCGATCAAGAAACTGATCGCCCGGGCCAAGCGCCGCGGCGTGATCACGTATGACGAGCTCAACGAGGCGCTGCCACAAGACCAGATGTCGTCCGAGCAGATCGAGGACACCATGGCCGCGATCTCGGAGATGGGCGTCAATATCGTCGAGACCGACGAAGACGCGATCGATCCTGAGGAGCGCCAGGCCGAAGACGCCGAAGACGCTGAGAGCGTTGACGAGCGACCCGATCTGGTCACCAAGAAAAAGGAAGTGATCGAGGGCACCGACGATCCGGTGCGGATGTACCTGCGCGAAATGGGCGCGGTCGAACTGCTCAGCCGCGAAGGCGAAATCGCCATCGCCAAGCGGATTGAAGCGGGGCGCGACACGATGATTCTCGGGCTGTGCGAAAGCCCGATCACGTTCCACGCGATCATCCAGTGGTCCGAGGCGCTGAACGCCGGCGAGATGCAGTTGCGCGAGATTCTCGACCTCGATGCGATGCTGTCGAAGGAACCGGCACCCGAGGCGCTGACGGAGGACGGTGAGGAAGCCGACGGCGAGATCACCGAGGCGACTGCCGGGCCGACCTTCAAGGAAGAAGAAGAAGTCGAGGAGGAAGAGCCGGCCGACGAAGAGGACGAGGACGGCATCGAGCGCCGCGCCCGCCGTCCGGTCGAGGAAGAGGAGGAGGATAACACCCTCAGCCTCGCCCAGATGGAGGCCCAGCTCAAGCCGGCCGCGCTGGAACGGTTTGCTGAAATCACCGACCTGTTCCGCCGGTTCGAGAAGATTCAGGGCGAGCGACTCGAAGCGCTGGGCGGCGGTGGCGGTACGTTCTCGGACGCCAAGGAGCGCACCTATCAGCAGCTGCGCGAAGACCTGACGGCGCAAGTCGAATCGGTCCAGTTCCACGCGACCAAGATCGAATACCTCGTCGACAACCTTTATGCCTTCAACCGCCGGCTGACCACGCTGGGCGGGCAGATGCTGCGTCTGGCCGAGCGCCACAAGGTCAACCGCAAGGAATTCCTCGACGCGTATGTCGGCAAGGAACTCGACGAGACCTGGCTGCAGGATAACGCCAAGCGCGACAAGAAGTGGGGCGCGTTTGCCTCTGCCGAAGCCGGCGGGGTCGAGCGCATCCGCGCCGAAATTTCGGATATCGCTGCTGCGACGGGCATGAGCCTGCCCGAGTTCCGCCGAATCGTGAACATGGTCCAGAAGGGCGAGCGCGAGGTGCGCATCGCCAAGAAGGAAATGGTCGAGGCCAACCTGCGGCTCGTGATCTCGATCGCCAAGAAGTACACCAACCGCGGCCTGCAGTTCCTTGACCTGATCCAGGAGGGCAACATCGGGCTGATGAAAGCGGTCGACAAGTTCGAGTACCGCCGCGGCTATAAGTTCAGCACCTATGCCACGTGGTGGATCCGCCAGGCGATCACCCGCAGCATTGCCGATCAGGCGCGCACCATCCGCATTCCGGTGCACATGATCGAAACGATCAACAAGCTGGTCCGCACCAGCCGCCAGTTCCTCCACGAGCAGGGCCGCGAGCCCACGCCCGAGGAAATGGCCGAGCGCCTCTCCATGCCGCTCGAAAAAGTGCGCAAGGTGATGAAGATCGCCAAGGAGCCGATCAGCCTTGAAACGCCGATCGGCGACGAGGAAGATTCGCACCTCGGCGATTTCATCGAGGACAAGAACGCGATCATCCCAGTGGATGCGGCGATCCAGTCGAATCTCAAGGAAACCGTGACCCGCGTGCTCGCCAGCCTTACCCCGCGCGAGGAACGCGTTCTACGAATGCGCTTCGGCATCGGCATGAACACTGATCACACGCTCGAGGAAGTCGGCCAGCAGTTCTCGGTTACGCGTGAACGTATCCGTCAGATCGAAGCCAAGGCGTTGCGCAAGCTTAAGCACCCGAGCCGGTCACGCAAGATGCGTTCGTTTCTGGATCAGTGAATACGAAAGACCCCGCTCCGGCGGGGTCTTTCGCAGGCGTGCGCATTACGTGTTGCGGAGCCCGGCGATTTTGTCCGATCCGGCATTCGTGGCTGCCAATCAGAATTACATGGGCGAATTGCAACCGGTGATCGAGCCGATGCGCGAGAACCTCCCGCCCGAACTCAAAAACGACTTCGCCCAGAATCCGCCCAAGCCCCGCTGCGCCTCCTGACCCGGCCGGCCTTCGCTTCCCCAACGGACAGGTGCATTATGAAAGCTTTTGAACCGGATAAGTGCCCGCCCGCTGGAATTGGCGGGCGAGGCTGCTAAGGGGGCCAATCGCAGCTTTCGCCGGGACCGCCCAAGCCGATGAAGATCGCCATCGCCTCAGACCACGCCGCAATCGACCTGAAGGCCGAACTGCGCGCGTACCTGACCGGGTTGGGCCATGACGTCAGTGATCTTGGCCCGGCCACGGCAGAGCGCGTCGATTATCCCGACTTTGGCTACAAGCTGGCCGCCGCCGTCGCAGGTGGCGATGCCGATTATGGTGTGGCGCTGTGCGGCAGCGGGATCGGTATTTCGATAGCGGTCAACCGCAACCTGGCCTGCCGCTGTGCGCTGGTGTCGGAACCGCTGTCCGCCGCGCTCGCCCGTGAGCATAACGACGCCAATGTGATCGCCATGGGCGCCCGGCTGACCGGGATAGACATGGCCAAGGCCTGCCTCGATGCGTTTCTCACCACCGAATTCGGCGGCGGTCGCCATGCCGGCCGTGTCGCCAAGTTGTCCAACCCCGCCTGCTGAACCGGGAGCCGCCCATGACCACCGC
>CANGQZ010000143.1 GCA_947455865.1 Sphingomonadaceae bacterium | reverse complement strand
GGCCAACCGCAAGCGGATCACCATTGACGAGATTCAGCGCACCGTCTGCCAGTTCTACCGGGTTGACCGCACCGAAATGGCAAGCAAGCGCCGGGCGCGCGCGGTAGTCCGTCCGCGGCAGGTGGCAATGTACCTCGCCAAAGTGCTTACCCCGCGCTCCTATCCCGAGATCGGGCGCAAGTTCGGCGGACGTGATCACTCAACGGTGATCCATGCGGTGCGGCTGATCGAGGATCTGCGCACCCGCGATGCGGATATGGACGGCGACGTGCGCTCGCTGCTGCGCCAGCTGGAAAGCTGAGTGCGGCGGCGGGCCGTCCCGGTTCTGCCGGGGTTGTCCGCAGGCTTTGCCCAGCGTTGTCAACTAGCGCTGTGCCGGGCCTGTCCACCCGCTGCCCGCCGGCTTTTGCCCAGCAAGTCGCCAGACTTATCACCTGACCGCGTTGGTCGTGCCCGGCGCCGCAGCTTGCCGCATCGCGTGGAACCGACCCGTTCGCAAGCCATTGGAACAGCATAACTTCTGGCGAACGAAAGGAATTTCGCGATGAAAGCACCGGGCATGCAGCCCGCCGGTACCCGCGCGAGCCTGATCGGGTCTGCGCTCAAGACAGCTTATGCACTACCCCCGGCGGCCCCCGCATTTGATGATCTCCTCGCCGCGCTTGACGGCGCCGGCCTTGGCGGCGACAAGCATGCCAACGCCCCCCGTACCGAAGCGGAGCGGCAGCGTCGGCGCTGGTTCGGCCACCCTTGAAGGGGCGGGTTTCAGCCACTTGCGGCGCGCCCAATCCCCCGCAAGGTTGACAAAACACGGCACTCGGCCCATGTTGGCAAGGCTATCGTCGCATGCGACGGAATTTGATGCCTTCGGGGCTGATCCTTCCTTTCTCAGGCTACCAGCTCCGTCCGCATCGTTGCGGGCGGGTCATTTGTTTTCCTGAAAGGAAACACCCCATGCCTATCGGCACCGTCAAGTTCTTCAACGCCGACAAGGGTTACGGCTTTATCGCTCCGGACGGCGGCGCTTCGGACAGCTTTGTCCACATCAGCGCCGTCGAGCGTTCGGGCATGGCAACGCTCGTCAAGGACCAGCGCGTCAAGTACGAGCTCGAGACGGATCGGCGCGGCAAGATCTCCGCCGTCAATCTCGAAGCCGCCTAATCGGTGGCCAAAGAGGAGTTACTCACCCTCGAAGGCCTGATCGACGAAATCCTTCCGGATGGTCGTTTCCGCGTAGTGCTGGAAAACGACCACCGGATCGTCGCCTACACCGCCGGGAAGATGCGCAAATTTCGCATCCGCTCGGTGGTGGGCGACAAGGTTCGCGTCGAAATGACGCCTTATGATCTCGACAAGGGCCGGATCGTGTTTCGCGATCGCGGACCCGGTGGCGGCGGTCCGCCGCAACCACGGCGACGGTAGCTCCGTCCCACTCACTTATGGCGCCAAAGCTGCGCCAAGGAATACCATGCATATCGATACCCATCTTACCGACTTCCGCCTTGCGCAGGGGACTTCGCGGCTGCGTGCCGCGTTCCGGCCGGCCACCATGCCCGGCCGCACTTGCGCGCTTCTCAGCGTTGCCGAACTTCGCCGCGAGGTGCTCGCGATTCTCGGCTGAGCGCGCTGTTTCGGGGCTGCGGCCCCGCCCCGTCCTGACGCACCGGTCACGACGCACAGGAGACTGACCATGTCCGTTGCGGGTAATTTCTATCAGGCTCAGGCCGCCAATTGCGCCGAGTCCGCCGCGAAGACCGAGCTGCCGATGCTGCGGGACAAGTTCGAGCGGGCGGGTGCAGCCTGGCAGGCACTCGCCAAGCGCGAGCAGGATATCGAAACCGCCCGCGAACGGCGCCAGTCCGAGGTAGAGGCGCAGCATAACGCTGCGGCCGCCTCTGCCGCGCTTGCCGTGCCGGCCTGACACCCGGCGCGCCCGCCTGAAAGGGCGGCGCGCGCGCTTGCTATCAACCGCCAGCTGCCGCAGCGCGCGCCAGTGCGGTTTCGACCCGATCAAACCCGTCGCTGCTGGCTGTCGCCAGATCGAGCGGCCGGCCGTCGAGCGCGGCATCGTGAGTGTTGAGAAACGCCACCGCCGCATCGCGGCTGCCGAGCAAGCGGAAGGCAAGGCCAGTGATGGCCCCCTGACGTTTGGCCTCGTCGCCGCTCAGCCGCGGGCCGGAATGGGCCTTGCGGAAAAACGGCCGGCGTTTGCTATCGCTCGGCGTTACCGGAGTCTCGTCCATCATTGACCTCATGGGCTGGTGTCGCTTGCGCCGCGCTGGAGCGTGCGGCGGCATCGTCATCGTCGATCTTCTGTTCCCTGAGCAGCCGGCGGCGATATGCCGCGCGGTGCGGATCGTGCATCTGCCAATAGACCAGCGCAGCCAGCGCCGGGATCAACAAGGCCAGCAGCATATAAGCAAGGGTCAGCCGCATCGGATCACCCGCATGGCCTGAACCGGATCGCGGAATTGGCCTGACAGCAGGCGGGCAAAGTCCATCGCGCATCTCCGGGAGGCGGGAGCACGATGGTCTCTCTGTCGCCGCGTGCCATAACGGGCGGCGATGGAATGGATATGGCGACTGGCGGAGATATTGCAACCGCGAACAGAAATGCCGGGGCCGTTATACGGGGAACCGGTGTCCGGATCGGATCTGGCGAGCCGTCTTTCCGTTTGGCCGCCAAGCGCATAGAGCTTGTGCCACCATGGTCCTTGCCCCCGATCGCCTCGCCCGGTTTGCCCGCCACATCGTCCTGCCCGAAGTCGGCGGGGCAGGACAGGTCGCTCTGAGCCGGGCACATGTCGTGCTGATCGGCTGCGGCGGGATCGGCAGCCCGGCGCTGCAGTATCTCGCTGCAGCGGGAATCGGCCAGCTGACACTGATCGATTCGGACACTGTCGACGCCTCCAACCTGCAGCGCCAGACGATCTTCCGCGAGAGCGAACTTGGCCGGGCCAAGGCTGATGCTGCGGCGGACTGGGTGCGTCACTTCGACCTTGCGCTCGAAGTCCATGCCCGCGCCGTGCGGCTGAGCGCAGCTAATGCGGCCGATTGCATCGCCGATGCAACGGTGGTGCTTGACGGGTGCGACAACTTTGCGACCCGGCTGGCGGTGTCCGATGCCTGCGTCGCTGCCGGCATTCCGCTGAGCAGCGCCGCGCTCGGGCGGTTTCAGGGCCAGATTGGCAACTTCGCCGGGCACCTTCCCGGCCAGCCCTGCTATCGCTGCTGGGTGGGCGATGCGTTCGATGCCGACGACTGCGATACCTGCGCCGCCGACGGCGTGCTGGGGGCGATGGCCGGGATGGTCGGCGCGTTCGGCGCGATGCAGGCGATCCGGGTGATCCTGGCCGGCCATGCCGCGCTGGGCGAGCCGCAGTGGGGCAAGCTGCACCTTCTCGACGGGCTGGCTCCGGCCCTGCGGACGATTGGCGTGCCCAAGGACCCTGCGTGCCGGGGCTGCTCAGGCGCCGTCTGACGCGTTCGGGGTGACAGTGTCACCCTGATGCCCAGATTATATCCCTATATTACAGCACATTATGCGCGCGCACAGGGTGACACTTTTCCAACATGGCGTTTTTCCGGCCGTTCTCGGGAGCATCGCGGGACGGATATGGCAGCGGCCGGACAAGTAGGAAAGTCCGCCGCTTCATCCCGCGCCGAGCACTTCCTCCACCCATGCCGGGACCAGTTCGCTGGCCGGGCCAAGCCGGGTTTCGGCGAACCAGGCCGAGCCCTGCGAGCGTTCGAGGTTGAGTTCGAGCGTCTGCGCGCCAAGTTCGCGTGCATTCCGCACCAGCCCCGCCGCCGGATAGACCGCGCCCGAGGTGCCGATCGAAACGAACAGGTCCGCCCCGCGCAGCGCGCCGTAAATCTCGTCCATCCGGTAAGGCATTTCGCCGAACCAGACGATATCGGGCCGGAGGGCGCTGCTCCCACAGGCCGGGCACGGCGGCCGCGCGATCAGCGGCGCGGTCCAGCGATGGCGGCGGTCACAGGCGGTGCACCACGCATTGAGATGCTCACCGTGCATGTGCAGCACCCGCCGCGCGCCGCCGCGCTCGTGCAGATCGTCGACATTCTGGGTGACGATCAGGAGTTCACCCGGCCATTCCCGGTCCAGCCGGGCGAGCGCGGTGTGCGCCGGATTGGGCTCTTTCGTCTGGATCGCGGCGCGGCGCATGTCGTAGAAGCGCAGCACCAGATCGGGATCGCGGGCGAAGGCTTCGGGCGTGGCGACGTCCTCGACCCGGTGTTGTTCCCACAGCCCCCCGCCCCCGCGGAAGGTATCGATCCCGGATTCGGCGGATATTCCCGCCCCGGTGAGGATCACGATGTTGCGGATGCTGGCCATCACCGCCATGAAGCACGGCCTGTACGAGGTGGGCAATGGCAAGAATCGGCATTATCGGCAGCGAAGGACGCATGGGCAAGGCGCTGGCCGAGGCAATCGCCGCGGCAGGGGAAACCTTGGCCGGCGGGATCGACAAGGGGGGTGATCCCTTGGCGCTCGCCCGGGCCAGCGACGTGCTCGTCGATTTCTCCAGCCCGCACGCGCTGGAGGCCAATCTCGAGGCGGCGATGGCAGCCAGCATCCCGATCCTGATCGGCACCACCGGGCTGGAGGAGCGCCACCACTGGCTGTGCGACGCCGCCGCCCGCACGGTGCCGGTGCTGCAGACCGGCAATACCTCGCTCGGCGTGACGATGCTGGCGCATCTGGTGCGCGAGGCCGCGGCGCGGCTGGGCGAGGACTGGGACATCGAGATTGTCGAGACGCATCACCGGATGAAAGTCGACGCCCCCTCGGGCACGGCACTCTTGCTGGGCGAGGCCGCCGCTGCCGCGCGCGGGATCGATCTGGCGAGCGAGGCCGAACGCGGCCGCGACGGGATCACAGGCGCGCGCGGCACCGGCGCGATCGGCTTTGCATCCTTGCGCGGCGGCACCGTGGCGGGGGACCACACCGTCCATTTCCTCGGCGAGAACGAACGTATCGCGCTCTCTCACCTTGCCGAAAACCGCCTGATCTTTGCGCGCGGCGCGGTGCGCGGGGCGCAGTGGCTGATCGGCAAGGCCCGGGGGCGTTACGGGATGGGCGAAGTGCTGGGGATTTGATGAAGCGCGAGGCGATCTTGGAGTTCTTCCGGCGGCTGGCCGAGGCCAACCCCTCGCCCGAAACCGAACTCGCCTTCGGCAATGTCTATCAGCTGCTGGTCGCGGTGGTGCTCTCCGCGCAATCGACCGATGTCGGCGTCAACAAGGCAACCAAGGCGCTGTTCGCTGAGGTCAAAACCCCGCAGGCGATGCTTGACCTTGGCGAGGACGGCCTCAAGCAGCACATCAAGACCATCGGGCTGTTCAACGCCAAGGCCAAGAACGTGATCGCGCTTTCCGAAATCCTAGTGCGCGAGCATGGCGGAGAAGTGCCGGCCGACCGCGACGCGCTGACCGCGCTGCCAGGTGTGGGGCGCAAGACAGCCAATGTGGTGCTCAATTGTGCGTTCGGGGCCGAGACCTTCGCGGTCGATACGCATATCTTCCGGGTGGGCAACCGCACCGGCCTCGCCAAGGGCAAGACCCCGCTTGCCGTCGAAAAGCAGCTGGAAAAGAAAGTGCCTGCGCCGTTCCGGGTTGGCGCGCACCATTGGCTGATCCTGCATGGGCGCTATGTGTGCAAGGCGCGCGCGCCCGAATGCTGGCGCTGCCAGCTCAGCGATTTGTGCGCCTTCAAGGCCAAGACCCCTGCGAAAGGGGAACGCCCGGCCAAACCGGCCGTTGCACCAAGGCGGGCAGCCAAGGCATAATCGCCGGACGGGGGCTGAACCGACTCGCCATGGAGGACGTCCCGTGCCGTATTCGACCCTCAGGATCGCCGCCGTCGCCGCGCTTGCCGCGGGCACGCTGGCCGGCTGCACTTACTACGAACGCGGGATGCCCGCCGGCCACGCCGATCGCAAGATGCCAGCAGTTCGGGTGACCGGCCCGGCGCAAAGCTGCATCCCCCTGCCGATCACGCAAAGCGTGGTGCGCGATGACCGCACGATCGATTTCTATTCGGGGCAGCACCGCGGCTGGCGCAACACGCTCACCCGGGACTGCTCTGGCCTGGGCCGTGAGAAGGCGTTCACCTATGAGACCTCGCTGAGCCAGCTGTGCAGCAGCGATATCGTTTACGTGCTGGAAAACTGGGGCGGCGGACCGCATCGCGGCGGCGCCTGCAGCCTTGGCCAGTTCACCCCGGTGGAATTTCTGCGCTGAGCCGGTTCCGGCGCCGATCAGGCATCCGGATCGAGATTGAGCCCGCGCCGCCCATGTTCGGGGGTATCGTGAGGGGGCACCGCCAACGGGGCATCGGGATCGCGCAGCGGCTGGAGCATCCCTTCCCACTTGGTGATGACTGAGGTGGCCACCGCGTTGCCGACAACATTGGTGGCGGTGCGGCCCATATCGAGGAAGGTATCGATCCCGAGCAGGAGCGCCACGCCTTCGACCGGCAGCCCGAACTGGCTGAGTGTGGCGGCGATCACCACCAGGCTGGCACGGGGGACGCCGGCGATGCCCTTGGAACTGATCATCAGCGTGAGCAACATCGCCACCTGCTGCCAGAAGCCGAGGTGGACGCCGTACGCCTGCGCGATGAACATCGTGGCGAAGCTGGTGTACATCATCGAGCCATCGAGGTTGAAGCTGTACCCCAGCGGCAGGACGAAGCCCGAAATCCGCCGCGGCACACCGAACCGGTCGAGCTGTTCGAGCAGACGTGGCAGCGCGCTTTCAGAGCTGGCGGTGGAGAAGGCCAGCAGCACCGGCTCGCGGATATAACGCGCCAGCACCAGCGCCCGCCGCCCGAGCACCACCGCGCCTGCGCCAAACAGCAGCAGCCACAGCAGCAGCAGGCCAAAGTAGAATTCCATCACCAGCACGCCGTAAGTCAGCATGATCCCGAAGCCGCGTTCGGCGATGACGGAGGCAAGCGCGCCGAACACCGCGAAAGGGGCGAAGCGCATCACGTAATCGGTGATCGTCAGCATCAGCTGGGCCAGTGCATCGCAGCCGCGCACCAGCACCGCGCCCTTCTCTCCCAGTGC
>CANGQZ010000142.1 GCA_947455865.1 Sphingomonadaceae bacterium | reverse complement strand
ATGAACCGTCGTTCGGTGCCGCGCGGCATCGCGCTCGGGCTGTTCGTCGGGGTGATGATCCCGCTGGCGCACATTGTCGCCGCGCTGTTTCTGGCGGTGTTCGTGCGTGCCAACATCCCGATGGCGCTGGCTGGCACCTTCATCGGCTTTCCGGTGATCTATGTCGGGCTGGTCGCGCTAGCCTACCGCATCGGTGAGCGCCTGTTGCATCTCGATGCGATGACCGTCATCCAGCCCCTGACCGCGACCATGCAGACCACCCAGACCGATCACCTCCTGCAGCAGATTACCGGTGCCGGGCTCGCCACCGCGCTGGGGTTGTTCGTGCTCGCCACGGTGATCGCCGCGACCGGTTATCTCACCTCCAGCGTCAGCTGGCGCTGGTGGGTCGCGCGCAAACGCCGCACCCGGCTTGATCTCGCGCTCGCCCGGCGCGTGGCGGCCGCCGCCGCGGAATGAGCGCCGCCGCCCAGCCGCGCCCGCTTCCGGCCGATTGGCTGGTCCTCGCCGCCGGGTTTGTGGCCTCGCTCGCCGCGCTGTGGTTCATCACTGGTGAGCCGCTGGCGGTGGCCGGCTTCGGCGGTGGCACCGCAGTGCTTGGCACGCTCGGCTGGGCGCTCGCCCGCCGCCGCTCGCCCGAGCCCGAACCCGAATGGGCCATGCCCGATTGGTCGGTGACCTTCGCCGCGATTGATGGCGAGGCGCCGTCCGGCACCCCCACCGGCATCGCCATCACTGATCGCGCTGGCCGCCTCGTCTGCGCCAACACCGCTTATGAAGGCTGGTTCGGCACCGCCGCCGCGCCGCCGCGCCTGCCGCTGCCCGCCCCCGCGCTCGAAGCGCTCGCCAAGGCCGCCCGCATCGGCTGGCGCGATGGCACCGCCAAGCTGGACCGTCTGGAGGGGGAGGATGCCGCCGCCTGGCAAGTCGCCGTGCGCCGGGCCGGGCGGGGCGATGATTTCCTCGTCTGGCGCTTCGCCGCGCCCGATCCGGTGGCCGATCTCGTCCGCCTGCTTGATGGCAAGCCGGGCCGCGCGCTCGCCCGCGCCGGGATCGCCGCCGCGCTGGTCGATCCCGATGGGGTGATCCGCGCCCATTCCACCGGCTTTGCGATGCGCGCTGCCGGCGATGCCTCGGCCGCGCTCGCGGGGCGCGAATTCGTCACCTTCCTCCATCAGGATGAGAACGAGCGCATCACCTGGGCGCGCGAAGGGGTGCGCGGCACCGCGCTAACCATGTATTTCCTCCCCGCCGCCGATCCCGATGCGCTGGGCGATCCCGATCCCGATCACACGCCTTCGCTGATGCTGCTGGTCGATGCCGGAATGGGCATCGGCGGCGGCGCCAGCGGCACAGAGGGCCACGCTGCCGTCCCCCATCTAGAGGCGCTGCTCGCTCAGCTCCCGCTCTGCCTCGCCATGACCGACCGCGACGGCCGTTTCCTCTTCGCCAACGCCGCCTTCATGCGCGCCGCGGGCCGCGACGGCGAACTGCCCCCGCCGTTCCCCTCAGACCTCGTGGTGCGCGAAGACAAGACCGCGCTGTCCGATGTCGTGCGTCGCTACGGCCAAGGGCCGGCCGCCGCCGGCGATATCGCGGTGCGGCTGAAGTCGCAGCCCGAAGACCCGGTCTCGCTCAGCCTGGCCGCGGTGCGCGGATTGGGCGAGGCGGCGGTGCTGCTCGGCCTTACCGACACCACCGAGGAAACCCGGCTCAAGCGTCAGGTCGCGCAGGCCACCAAGATGCAGGCGGTCGGGCAACTGGCCGGCGGCGTCGCCCACGATTTCAACAACGTCCTCACCGCCATCCTCGGCACCTGCGATCTGATGCTGCTGCGCCACACCCCCGGTGACAGCGACTATGACGATATCCAGCAGATCCGCGCCAATTCGAACCGCGCCGCCAGCCTCACCCGCCAGCTCCTCGCCTTCTCGCGCCAGCAGACGCTGCGGCCCGAAGTGCTGCAATTGCCCGATGTCGTTGCCGATATCACCCAGATGCTGCGGCGTCTGGTGGGTGAGAAAATCCAGTTCCTCGTCACGCATGATCGCGATCTGGGCGCCGTCCGTGCCGATCCCACCCAGCTCGAACAGGTCATCGTCAACCTCGTCGTCAACGCCCGCGATGCGCTGGCCGGCAAGGCCGATGGCAGCGCCCGCCTATCGATCGCCACCCGCCGCATCACCGCCGCCGATGTCCGCGCGATGCGCAGCGAAGTCCTGCCGCAGGGCGATTACACCGCGCTGATCGTGGAAGACACCGGCAGCGGTATTCCGCCCGAATACCTCGGCAAGATCTTCGAGCCGTTCTTCACCACCAAGGAACAGGGCCGCGGCACCGGGCTCGGCCTGTCCACCGTCTACGGCATCGTCAAGCAATCGGGCGGGTTCATCTTCGCCGATAGCGAAGTGGGCAAGGGCACCCGCTTCTCGGTCTATTTCCCGGTCCACCACGGCGAAGCCAAATCCGCTGCCCCGGTCAAGACTGAGGAACCGCGCAAATGGGCCGGCGGCGGGAAAATCCTGCTGGTGGAAGATGAAGACACCGTCCGCGCCGTCGCCGAACGCGCGCTCACCCGCCAGGGCTACGAAGTCACCTCCGCCTGTGACGGTGAGGAAGGCCTCGAATACGTCCGCCTCGGCCGGCGTTATGATCTCGTGGTGAGCGACGTGGTCATGCCGGTGATGGACGGCCCCGCCATGGCCAAGGAAATCCGCACACTGGTGCCCGATCTCCCCGTCCTGTTCATGTCCGGCTACGCCGAGGAACAGCTGCGCAACGAGATCGATCTGGAAAAGATGTACTTCATCCCCAAACCCTTCTCGGTCCAGCAAATCACCGACAAAGTCGCCCACGTCCTGGGCGCCTCAAAGCCCTGATAAAATCCTCCCCATAATTGCGGAACGCACAAATGGGGAGGGGGACCACCCGCAAAGCGGGTGGTGGCGGGGCCAAAACGCCCCGCTCATCCTGAGCCTGTCGAAGGATCGTACTCAGCCCGTCCGAGCAAGCGGCGGTGGGGCAAACCCTATCGCAATCTCACCCGAACGGCCGGTTCAACCGCACAATCGCCCAGTTCAGCCACGCCGCAAAACTCACCCACGCCAGATAGGGCACGATGAGCCAGCTAGCGAACTCCGATATCGGCCGCAGCCCCACCACCAGCGCCACCAGCGAGCCCCACAGGAACACCACCTCGATCAGCGCCCAGTCCGGCCGGCGCAGGCGGAAGAACAGCGGGCTCCACAGCAGGTGGAACAGCGCATTGGTGCCGAACAGGATCACCACGCTGGCGCGCGCGGCGTCGTCCGCCGCCGCATTCCACGCCGTCACCGCCGACCATGCCGCCAGCCCGAGGATCACCGTCCACGCCGGGCCGAACAGCCAGTTGGGCGGCTGCAGGCCGGGCTTGCGCAGATTGGCATACCACGGCCCGATCGGCGTCATCAGCCCGCCCACCACGCCGAGCGCGATCGCCCCGCCGGCAGCGACAAGTACAGGGGTGGAGAGCAAGGGGCAGGGCCGATCATGCGGGAGGGGTGAAGGCGGCAACCGTGGCAGATTCGGCGGCGGCGCGACAGGGGCATTCTTTGGGGGTAGTTGCGGCG
Organism: Sphingomonadaceae bacterium; assembly: GCA_947455865.1. Taxonomy (GTDB): domain Bacteria; phylum Pseudomonadota; class Alphaproteobacteria; order Sphingomonadales; family Sphingomonadaceae; genus Novosphingobium. Next base: position 3,520 of record CANGQZ010000142.1, on the reverse strand, counting down.
ATGGCACTCTGGTGAAGCCACTCTGGCAATGGCACCAATCGTCGGGCCTAACGAGGCACCGAGAACTGTTGCAAACCGCCTTGCACCGGGCAAGGTTCGACAAGAACGAACTGGGGGCGATTCGACCCATGCGCTTTTCAGCTATGCTCGCATTTCACGCATCGCTGCTGGCGGCGCTCGGCAGCGCTCCCGCCCACGCCGGCAATGCAAACACGCTGCCGCTGCGGCAGGGGTATTACGTCTCCACCGATACGGCGTGCAACAATGCCTCTGAGGCAACGATCACGCTTGTCGCGCGCTACGGCACCGGATCAGAGCATGAGCTTGAACGCTTCAAGAAGATCGTGCCCGCCGGCCCTGGGGTCTGGCGGGTCACTTACGATCTGATTGATGACGATACCGGCCGCCATCAGGAAACCGCCACCGATACTTACAAGATTACCAGCCCGACTGCCTATTCGGTCGTCAATGGCAACGGTAGCTACGCGATGCGCTATTGCCCGCAAGCGAGCCTGCCCGATCCGTGGAACACCAACAATATCAGCAAGCTGATCAATCCTGCTGCCGGCGGGGCGATTCCGTCTGAGGAGCCCGCCGTGCCCGCAGGCCCGGGCCCGGCCACAGCGGCAGCGGGCAGGGTGCAGGCCACCGCGCAGTGGAGCGTCAGCCATTCGCCCTCCGGCAGCCCGGTGGCGCGCCTGTCGCTCACGCCGGGCGTGCCGATCCGCGCGATCGAACTCGCCTGCCTTGATCGGACTGTCGCACTCGGCGTGCTGACGGTAGGCCCCAGCAATTTGACTGGCATCACCCTGGTGCTCAGCCCGCCAGACCGGACTCCGCTGTCGCTCGCCGTGCCGCGCCGGGGCACCACCAGCACCTTCGCGGTCCCGCTGGGCGATACCCGGTTGGTCGATGCGCTCGCCGGGGGCGCCGCCGTGATGCAACTTGCCGTTGGCCGGCTCCAGATCGGCATCAACCCGGCCGGTGCCGCGACCACGCTGCGGCAGGGGCTTGCGGGATGTTACACCCCGCCCGCCGCGCCGGCCACACCCTCGCCCGCCACCGGCCGCTCGCCCGCTGGCGACGAAGCGGGCATCTTTGCCGCAGTGCGCAGCGAATATCTGGCTTTCGAGAATGATAACACCAAGCCGCTCCGAACCCCGGGATTCAATGCAATATGGGCCACCTGTTCGGCCACGCAGGACGCGCTGGAGAAGAAGGCACCCGATTCCAGCTTCGGCGAATGCATGGAAGAAGGCAGCCCGGTCTGTCAGTGTCAGGATGGCGATTTCGCGCTGATGGCGCAGTCCCTGAAGGTCGCGATTACCCCGCTGTCTCCCGGCGTGGTGCGCGCCACTGCCACATTCTACTCGTCGAGATCGGAAACCGGCAAGCTTATCGACAGCCGGACGGTTTACTTTCGTGTCGTGCGCGTCGCCGAAGGTTGGCGCGTCGATGACGTGTTGGCCAAGACCAAGACAGGTAAATTCAGCTCGGAATTACGCGCGCCTCTGCTTGAAGGTATCGCCCGGATGCGCCGCAAACTTAAGTTGGCACCCTGGCCCGCGCCTCCGCTGGCGCTGCCGGTTCGGTAGTGCCCGATAACATAAGATTGAATTGCCCCGCTCCTCCTCTCTATGCAGTTGGAGCGGCGCTACCGCGCTGGCAGGCGCGGAAGCGGCCCCCGGGATGTCATTCCATGAAGGCTAACTCGGCAGGCCGTTGGCCAGTTGCGCAGCCTGCACGACCATTTCTTTTTGGACTTTGCGCACATTCATGATCCCGTAGCCGATCACGCCGAGTGCCAGCAACGGTCCGATGGGGCCGGCCACGCCCACAGTTATGAAGCCAATAAAGCCAATTGCAAGATACGACAGGCAGCCGCCGGCATTGAATAATTCAGAAACACCATTGAAGGATCTGATGTCCCGCGTTGAGTGATTCTTGAAATAGATTGCTCTTCCGGTATCCTTATTGGCGAATTTTACGTACACTACAGTGGCAACATTACTATCTCTGAAGGGGATTTCACCATTAAGTGAAACGCTATGCTCTACGCCGGAACTATCGACCAGAAAGAACTGATTTCTGGTCGTGACCGTGGTAGAAATCTTTACATTGGTGTTATTGCCGCCGCCACTTCCGTGGACATGGCTCTCGGACCAAGTCTTGCTTCCGTGCACCGCGCCATGATTGTAGAATAAATCAAGATCAGAAGACTTTACAGTCAATGGTCCGAACATTGCCAAGCCCCCTGATTCGTTAATCGATGCTAGCTTAACCCTCGCGCAACCGTCAAGAATATGCTCACGTCACAACTGCTGCGGTTCTTTTCTGATTGCTCAACTCTCAGAGCCTCTGGGAATCACGGTGACAGGTGCAATTCCCACCGAACCCCAAACTCACCCCTCCCGCCCCAGCGCCCCAACCCGGTCCCCGGCCTCGCCGCTCAGCAAAGCCCAGCCCGTCCCGGGCGCACGCCCGCTCAGGAAATCGATGGTCGCCGCCGTGTCAAACGCCTCTGCCACGTGAAAGATGCCCTCAGGCCCGCAACGGACGAACAGGGTATATTCGTTTTCGTACCACGCCTCCAGCAGCTGCGACCACGCGCGGTAGGTAAAGCGCACCGCGCTCGACTTCTCGGACCCGGCCTCGTCCAGAATGGTCACCGTGCAGTCGGGCCGGTGATGTTCGGTCCACACCTGCCGGTTGAACGCGCTCACCGCATCGCGGCCCTCCAGCTTCGGCACGCCGAGCGAAGCCGAAATCGCCCAGACCACGCCGGGCGCATAAAGCGTCCGCATCGCCTCGGCATCGCCAAAGCGCTCGGCCAGCATCCGCGCGGGCGTCGGCGCGCTCATGCTGCGGCCGACGAAGGACGGCCGGTGTTCCGCCGGTGGGTATGTCCGCAATCGCCTTGTCCGCTGCAAAGCAGCCCGAATTTCGTCATCAGCTCTTCCCTTTCCAGCCTGCGCGCGGAGGACAGTTGCAAAGATTACAGCACGGCCTTGCCGGAAACGCCAACCCCTCTGCGCCTCCGCGCGAACCCCTTTTTTCCTTGTCCGTTTTCGCCGAGTCTTTCCTACACCCACTCCGCCTGCAACGATCCTGTCGCGCCGGCAAACCAGCGCGTCCCCGGATTCTTCCGAAACTGCGCAGGATCTGCAAAAGTGTCACCTTCCCGCTATCCTAAACCCTTGCGTGAAAATCATTATAATCGCCATCATGCGGCGATACCGGGCTGTGGATGCCTCGCCGGCGCACAATTCGAAGCGGTTGCCAAGTCGTCCGCTTCCAACCCGCCGGACTGTGTCAACCGTGTCAACTTGAACCCGGCCGTTGCGTTCTCCCCCGCGAATCGATGCCGGCCGGGATCGTGTCCCACGACGTGGTGTAGGTTCCGACGGTAGCGCTGCTGGCCGGACGCGCGCTTTCCATATCGCGCTGTAGCGGCCGGCCAGTGGCGCGGGTGGTCACCGTGATTTTCGGATAGGATTGGGTTGCAACACTCGAACCTATT
>CANGQZ010000141.1 GCA_947455865.1 Sphingomonadaceae bacterium | reverse complement strand
ATTCCAGTGCGATGGCGGGCGGAATCCGGCGGGGCAGGCGGATCAGCCCGCCCGATCCGGCGACCAGCCCGCGCGCCGCTTCGGGCAGGCCGAACCACGCGTTTTCAGCAGCCACGATCAGATCGCAGGCAAGGGCCAGTTCGCACCCGCCCGCCAACGCAAAGCCTTCAACCGCGGCGATCACCGGCTTGACCGGCGATTTCTCGCACAGCCCGCCAAAGCCGCGGCCTTCCAGTTCCGGCCGTTCGCCGTCGACGAACGCCTTGAGGTCCATCCCCGAACAGAAATTGCCTTCCTGCCCGGTCAGCACGCCCACCCGCAGATCGTCGCGGGCGTCGAGCAGGTCGAGCGCCGCCGCGATCCCCAGCGACACCGCGCGGTTGACCGCATTGCGCTGGCGCGGGCGGTTGATCGCGATGACCAGCACTGCGCCATGTTCCTGAACGAGAACGGGATCGGTCATCTGTGCTACTCCGCCCCGGCCGATGTAGCCGCGCCAGCGGCGATCGGGGTGCACACGAAGTCCGCGAGATTGGCCTTCTCGGTCATTTCCCAAACCTCGATGATCCGGAACGGGTTGTTGACGACGATCCGGCCCTTGGAATTCTGGCAGTAGTTTTCCACGCCGGGATAAGTCCAGATCATCTGGCCGTGGATCCGGTCGACTTCGGCATTGTAGGTATCGTGCACGTCCTGCCGCACGTCGACCGTAGCGATCTTGTGGGCGAACATCTGCTCCAGCAGGCTCATCACATAGTGCATTTGCCGCTCGAGCACGGTGATCAGGCTGCCGCCGTGGCCGAACTGGGTGTTGGGGCCGTAAAGGCAGAACAAGTTGGGATAGCCCGGCACCACTGTGCCCAGATAGGCGCGGGCATCGTCGCCGTCCCAGTCCTCGTGGATGTCGCGTCCGCCGATACCGGTGATCTTCATCGGGGCCAGCAGGTTGACCACGTCGAAGCCGGTGGCCCAGATGATCACATCGGCCGGGTTTTCCGCACCGTCGCTGGTGATCACACTGTGCGGCCGCACTTCCACCACCGCGCTGTTCACGTGGCGAACGTGATCGCGGGTGAGCGCGCGGAACCACCCATTGTCGAGCAGCATCCGCTTGCCGAACGGCGGGTAGGCCGGCAGAACGTCAGGCAGCAGGTCCTGCCGCTCGCCCAGCTGCGCCTTGATATAGCCCGTCAGGTGGCGGCGGTGGGCATCGTTGATCGCATTGATCGAACGACCTTCGCCCTGCCACTGCGGGTCCTGCTGCAAGGCATCGTAAAGTTTGTCGTTGAACGCCCAGCTTAGCCGCAACCGATACCACAGCCGATAGAGCGGCACCGCCTGCAGCAGGTCCTGAAGCGGCTCCGGAATTGGCTGCTGGAACTTGGGGAAGGGGGCCACCCACTGCGGGGTGCGCTGGACGATGGTGAGCGAACCGACCTCGTCTACGATCGCCGGGGCCACCTGCATCGCGCTGGCCCCGTTGCCGACCAGAACGACGTTGCGGCCTTTCAGATCCAGCCCCACATCGGGATAGCGCGCGGTGTGGACGCTCGGTCCGGTGAACCGCTCCAGCCCCGGCACTTCGGGAATGCGCGGCTTGTTGAACGCGCCGACGCCGCTGATCACGATGTTGGCCGAAAGCGTCTCACGGCTGCCGTCTGCTGTCTGCACGTCCGCCTGCCAGGTGCTGGTGGCCTCGTCGAACCGCGCCTCGATCACCTCGACGCCGAAGCGGATGTGGCGGCGGATATCGAATTTGTCGGCGACGTATTCGAGATAGCGGTGAATTTCGCGGCTGCCGGCGAAATAGCGCGACCACGGGTAAGGCGCGAACGAGAATGAATAGAGGTGGCTCGGCACGTCGCAGGCGGCACCCGGATAGCGGTTGTCGAACCACACCCCGCCCAGCGCGTCGCGCCGCTCGACGATGGCATATTCGATCCCCGCAGCGGCGAACTGCACTGCGGCGCACAGGCCAGAAATCCCCGCGCCGACGATCAGCGCGCGGAAGCCGGGAGGGGGCGCGGTCAACTCCGCTGCGGGCGACAGCTGTAGTTCGTGGCGGACGATCGAGGCGTATTCGCTGGGAATCGTCTCGCCCAGCGTCACGCTCATCATTTCGAGCAACAGCTCGTCCGACGGGTTGGGCAGAGCCAGCGGACGGCCGGCAAACCATGCCGTCAGCGCTTCCAGCGCCGCCGCCTTGATCTCCTGCTGGACCGGCTCGGGCAGCCCGCCATCGTCGTTATCCTCCAGCCCGCGGGTACGGGTGGGGATATACGCGCCCTCGATCCAGCGCCGCTCGCCGGTCAGCTGCACAAGGATGCAGGCCAGGGTTGGCACGTTGGCGGACTCGATGGCCGTGGCCAGCCATGCGGTATCCGGGGCGGTCGCTGGGCGGGCTTCGTTAACCACAGGATCTCGATCAGGTTACGATTTGGAGCGGGCTGGGGCGCAGTAGCGGCATAAATGCAGCGACCGCAGCCCCCCGCGCGGCTCAGTTGTCCTTTGGCAGGGCGGCGATCAGTTCCGGCGCGATGTCCTTGGTTCCCTGCTCGGCGATGTGGCGCTGGATCCGGTCCTGGATTGCCGCGCCGATCTTGCCGGCGAGTTCCGGGCGGTTGGCCCGGCATTCCGCCTCGGAGATTACCCGGTTGTCGGGCAGGTTATCGACCTTGGGCATCACGTAGCGGGCGAACATTTCGTAAGAGCGCTTGGTGTGCGCCCATTCGGCCCAGTTGTGCGCGAACAGGATCAACGTGCCGAACCCGCCCGATTGCTTCTGCAGCCGCTGGATCTGGGCCACCGCATCGTCGGGCGTGCCGATCACTGCCATGTTTGAGCTGAGCAGCGCGTCGATCACGTCGCCGCCGCCGGGCACGATCGGCAGCGCGGCCACTTCGCGCAGGTAATCCGCCCAGCCGTCCAGCCCGAACTTCACTTCCTCGCGCGCCTGCTCGCGGGTCGGCGCGATGTGCATCGGCGCGACCAGGCGCCAGTTCTTGCGGTCCACGGTCTTGCCGTTGGCCGCGGCGACCTGCTCGCAGATGTTCCAGTTCGACGAGAGCGCATCGAACGCGCCGCCCGAGGTCGCGCCGAACGAGAGCATGCCGATACCGTTGCGCCCTGCCGCGCGCGATCCGGTGGGCGAGATGGTGCTTGCGCTGATCATCTCGATGCTCGGCCGGGTATAGGGCGTCATGTGGATGCGCGCGTTGTTGAGTGTGAACCACTCGGTCTTGGCGGTGACTGTCTCGCCGCGCATCAGGCGCACCAGCACATCAACCGCCTCGTCCATCATGTCGCGCTGCTTGGCCACTTCGATGCCCATCATCTGCGCATCGGAGGCGAGCGAGCCCGGCCCCATGCCCAGCATCACCCGGCCGCGGGTCATGTGATCGAGCTGGCTGTAGCGCTCGGCCGTCATCAGCGGGTGGTGATAGGGCACCGAAGTCACCGCCGAGCCGAGCATGATCCGCTTGGTCCGCTCAGCCGCTGCGGCGATCATGATTTCGGGGCTGGCGATCAGCTCCCAACCGGCGGAATGGTGTTCGCCGTACCAGATTTCATCGTAGCCCAGCTCGTCGAGCCATTCGGCCAGCTGCAAATCGCGCTGCAGGGTCAGCGTCGGGTTTTCGTTAAGCGGGTGATGGGGGCCACAAAAGGCGCCGAAGCGAAGCTTGCCGGACATCCGAGTTCTCCTAGTGCCGCGTTGGTGCGGCGTTGTGCAGTTTCAGGCGGGAACCTGCCGCAGCAATCTGTCCGTCAGGCCACGGTGGCCTGCAGGTTCACGTCCATCGGTTGCGGTACGGTGGCCGCAAAAGACGGCCGCGTTTCCATTCCCGCCACCGCGCCTGTCAGCGCCGGATAGGTGCCGCGCCAGTGCAGGATGGCGATATCGGGGCTGACCCCCCACGACATGGCAAATTCGAGGCCCAGCAGCGTCGTCGCAACCGCGATGTCGCCCAGATCCAGCGCACGGCCTGCCTGCGATGCAAGTGCGGTGTATTGCCGTTCCAGTTCGGCCTGTACGCCTTCCACCTTGCGCGATTGGCGCTCCACCCAGGGCGCGCTCGGATCGGGCCGCAGCAGTTCGAAGATCAGCGCCTGCGCTACTTCCAGCAGCCGCTCGCCCAGCAGACGCCGCTGCATCGCGGCCAGCCGGGCGTCCAGATCGGCCGGCAGCAGCGCGGGCTGCGGATAGCGGGCCTCAAGCCAGTCGAGGATGTAGACCGAATCGTAGATGTTCTCACCGGCATCGGTGATCAGGATCGGCAATTGCTGGAGCGGGCTGTACTGCGGTGTGCAGGTCTGATCGCCCCACGGCACATCGTACTGGACGTCATAGTCCAAGCCCTTTTCGCGCAGCGCGATCGCCACTTTGCGGCCGAACGGACTGGGGCGGGCGTTGATCAGCGTAAAGGCCATTTCCAAGCTATCCTTTTAATCCCCCACGGCCAGTGCGTCAGCTTGGTGCTAACCGGTCCGTCAGGCACTGTGCCTGACGGACCGGTTAGTCCGCAAGCCTCAGAACTTTAGCTTCGCCTCGGCCATGAAGGTCCGCGGCGCGCCGGGAACAACCGTGTTGAACTGGAACAGCTCACCGGTGGCGATGCCGCCCACGTAGTAGACCCGGTTGAACGCGTTCTTGAGATGCGCGGCAATCGACAGGCCGGTCTTGGTGTCTTCCAGACCAACGCGGAAGTTGACCAGGGTATAGCCGTCGATGTGAGCGCCGGGATTGTTGTTGCCGGTTGACGAGAACCAGAACAGCGATTGCGAATAGGCGTCCGCCCGCAAGCTGCCAGTCCAGGTCTGGGTCAGCGGAACATTGAGTTCGCCATAGACGCTTCCCGACCATTCAGGCGTATCCGGATAAGTGCCGAAGGCCACCGGAGCGCCGCCACCGATCGAGACGAGGTTATCGGTGAACCGGGCGTCGGTGTAATTCAGCGAGCCACCTAGCGTCAGCCAGTTCGTCGGCCGGATCGAGGTGTCCAGTTCGAAGCCGGAAATCTTGGAACGCGGCACGTTCACGGTAACCGCAGCCGGGGTCGAACCCAGCAGGGTATAGGCGACGCGCTGGCCGTCCTTGATCCAGTTCTGATAGCCAGCAATGTTGAACGTGACCGGCACAGTTCCGACAATGCCGCGATACTTGAGGCCGATCTCGACGTCGGTCAGCGTCTCGAGACCGTATTCGTTACCGCCGGATGAGCCGGGGCCCGGAACCGGGTTCTCGATGCCGTTGTACCCGCCGTTCTTGTAACTCCGACGCGAGGCGACATAGAGCAGCAGACCCGGATTTATCTGTTCCTGAATGCCGAGCGTCCAGCTTAGGTTGCCGTAAGACTTGCGCTGGTTGAAATCGAAGGTCGCCTGCTGCTGCGGCGGAGCCTGGAAGGCCGTATCGTCGGGCAGTGTATCGAACTTGATCTTCTCGTGGGTGTAGCGGGCACCGATGGTGATCCCCAGACCCTGCAGGCCGGTCGCCTCGCTGAGGTCCAGTGTGCCCTGGCCATAGCCAGCAACCATGTCACGGGTGGTAAACTTGTTGTAGACGACGGTCGACGTCAGCGGCGGGAAGTCGAGCAGCAGACTGGTCGTAAAATCGACATTGGTCTCGTGCGAATAATAGGCACCGATCACGTAGTTCAGCTTGCCGCCGAAGGTCTTGCCAACCAGCTGGAGTTCTTCCGAAACCTGCTTGGTGGTGTCGTTCTTGCCGCCGCCCGGGCCGTTGCTGTCAATTCCGAAAGCGGTGCCGTCGATGTCGCCACTGCTGTCGCTTTGCAGGCGGGTATAGCCGAAGACGTTCCGCAGCTTGGTATCACCGCCAAGATCAATCGTGGTGATGTTGGAGATGACGAGGTTGCGGCCCTTGTAAGCATTGATGGCGTCGGACTCGACCTGATAGGGTCCGCGCGCCTTCTGCGTTTCAAGGTATGAGGCGATGCCTCCCGGATCGAGCTTGGGGTGCGCAGCGGCATAGGCGGCGGCGCAGTTGTTGGTCTCTGCGTCGCAACCCGCAAGGCCGCCGGTGAAGGCGTTGATCAGGAAGTTGTAAGTGCCCTGATCGCCGAAATTGGTCAGCGCGATCAGCGGCACCGCGCCGGTCGGATAAAGGCTGTCGATAAGGACGTTAAGGCTGTTGCCGCCCGAGTGGAGATAATCAACCACCAGTTCGTTTTTGATCGTTTCCGAGAAGTTGACAGTCAGGCTGCCGCGCAGACCATACCGATCGACGTTACCCAGACGCGTCCCGTCGTACAGGTTCTTCTGATAGCCATCGCGCTTCTCGTAGAAGCCGGCGACGCGGGCCATCACTTTGTCGGACACGAGCGGCACGTTGAGCGCGCCTTCAAACCCATAGGCGTTGTAGTCACCCATGCGCGCAACGGCATAGCCTTCCAGATCGTTGGTCGGCTTGGTCGAGGTGAATAGCACCGCGCCGCCGGTCGAGTTGCGGCCAAACAGGGTTCCCTGCGGACCCTTCAGCACCTGAATCGACTGCAGATCGTAAAACGCCGAAGAGCCGCCCCCTACGCCATCGAGTTGGATTTCGTCGAAATAGGGCAGAACGCCCGGTCGGGTATCGCTGAACGCGTCAAGCGACTGGCCGCGCAGCGCGTAGTTGAGCTGGTTGGAGTTCTGCCCGGCGCGGATCGTCAGGCCCGGGGTGGCAGACTGAAGGTCGGACTCGGTAACGATCGCCTGCTTGGCGAGCGATGCGCCGCTCAGCACCGCAACCGCAACAGGAGTGCGTTCCAGCGATTCCGAGCGGCGCTGCGCGGTAACGATGATTTCGGTGCCCGTTCCAGGCACGCTGCTCTCGCTGGCGGCCTGCGCCAGTGCGCTAGTTGAGCTCAATGCGGCGAGGACTGTCGCCGTAAACGCCAGCCGAGCCTTCTGATTTGCCATCCCTCATCTCCCTTAATTATTTAGAAATACAAGATATTCAAACCGGCGGAGCCGCCCTATGCTTGGCTTCGCCAGCCATTCGGATACGCGTTGATTCCTTGGCTGCTGGCCGCTGGTGAACACTGCAAACCGCATCACTGCTGCCCCAGCGACTCGAAATTCGGCTCTGGGATATCGAATAACAGTAGTGTTGTATAGAGCCATCTGGGCACCGCGCGAAGTGGGCGAAGAT
>CANGQZ010000140.1 GCA_947455865.1 Sphingomonadaceae bacterium | reverse complement strand
TGGCGGCCGACCAGCAACCTCGATGTAACGCTGGCCGGTGACTACAACCATCAGAACACCCAATGCTGCGCCACGGTTTACGTCAACTACGTGGCGACGCAGAAAGCGGTGAACCGCCAGTATCCAGCGATCTCGGCGGTGCAGGGCTATGCGCTGCCGGCTGCAGCGAAGGACCCTTACAATCGGTTGACTGACGTCGATGCGGAACTGCGGGCAAAGCAATCGCTCGGCGGCGCCTCGCTCAAGATCAAACTCGCGTTGGGCGATGATTCGATCACGTCGATTTCGGCGTGGCGGTTCTGGGACTGGGATCCCTCGAACGATCGTGACTTCACCGGCCTCCCGATCACGACCAAAAGCCAGAACCCGTCAAAGCAGCAGCAGTTCACGCAGGAACTGCGCTACAATCACCACAGCGCGCCGCTCGATTTCCAGCTTGGCACGTTCTATTACTATCAGGTCATCAACACCAACGGGCTGCAGGTGCAGGGTCCGGCAGCGACCAAGTGGTTGCTCTCGCCGAATGCCTCTTCGAGCAACCCTTACAACAAGGACGTCCTCAACGGCCTGACCTCGAACAACACGATCCGGCTCAGCAACACCAGCTTCTCGGTCTATGGACAGGCCAGCTGGCGGCCGCTGCCAGGGCTGACGATCCAGCCGGGCGCGCGGCTCAATTATGACAAGAAGAGCGGTTCTTATAACGCGGTGGTTCGTGACGGAGCGGGCAACCTTCTTACCCCCGGCCTGGTCACGACAGGGACTGCCACCCAGAAGGCCCAGCTCGGCGTGCTTCTGCCGGAGAGCTATGCGCCTACGTTTAGCAAGTGGAACCTCTCTTACGATCTGACGCTGAGCTACGATGTCACGAACGACATTCATGCCTATGCGACCTATTCGAAGAGTTTCCAGACCGGCGGTATCAACCTAAACGGCGTGCCGGCAGACGCGATCACCGGCCTGCCGCAGACCCAATTCCAGACGGTCCTGCCAGAATCGGTCAAGCACTACGAAATCGGGATAAAGTCGCAGTTCCTTGATCGTGCGGTCACCCTGAACCTCGCCGCTTTCCGCACCGACATCGAGAACTATCAGGCGATCTTCAGCGCCAACAACGCCGCCTCGCTCAGCACCCTGCGCGGGTTCGTCGCCAACGTACCGAAGGTCCGCTCGCAGGGGGTCGAAGCCGATTTCTCGGTCCGGCCGAGCGAGCGGTTCAACGCCTATGCCAACTTCGCCTATACCGACGCGACGTACCGCGATTTCAAGAACGCGCCGCCGCCGCTGGAACTGACCGGTGGTTCGAACTTCAGCGGAACCAACTGCACGATCCCGACTGCGCTACCGGCCAATACGAGCCCGGTCAGTTGCGACATCTCTGGTCAGGTCCTCCCGGGCGTGTCGAAGTATGCGCTGTCGTTCGGTGCCGAAGGCAATGTCCCGCTGCCCATCGGCGACGCTGTGGGTGAGCTCTACGCTGGGTTTGACGGGAATTACCGCTCGTCGTTCTCGTCCAATGCCACGCCTTCTGCCTCGACCAACATCAACAGCTATACGCTGATCAACTTGCGGGTTGGCTGGCGTTCGGATCGCGATGCCTCCGGGGTTAAGGTCGACGTTTACGGCTGGGTCCGCAATGCCTTTGACACCGGCTATCTCGAACAGCTCCAGATCGCCCCGAACAGCGTCGGACTGGTCGTCGGCAATGTCGGCGATCCGCGCACGTTCGGCGGCACGCTGCGCTTGCAGTTCTAAGGGCTTCGGGCCGATTCCCACTCCGGCCTGATACGATCGGCGCCCGTGGTCCGCCCCCACGGGCGCCGATTTTGATATCAGCAGGCGAGTTGGCGGCGGGCGTCTGGCCGCGTCTACTCCGCGAACACCCGTGCGAAAATCGTGTCGACCGCCTTAAAGTGGTATCCAAGGTCGAACTTGTCCTCGATCTGCTCGGTCGTCAGCGCCGCAGTCACTTCAGGATCGGCCTTGAGCAGCTCCAGCAGGCTCAACTTGCCATCCGATTCCCACACCTTCATCGCGCTCCGCTGCACCAGCCGGTAGGCGTCGTCGCGCGTCACGCCGGCCTGGGTCAGCGCCAGTAGCACCCGCTGTGAATGGACCAGGCCGCCCATCCGGTCGAGATTCTGCTGCATCCGCTCGGGATAAACCATCAGCTTGTCGATCACGTTGGTCAGCCGGGCGAGCGCGAAATCGAGCGTGATCGTCGCATCCGGGCCGATGTAGCGTTCGACCGATGAGTGCGAGATGTCGCGTTCGTGCCACAGCGCCACGTTCTCCAGCGCCGGGGTCACCGCCGAACGTACCACCCGGGCAAGGCCGGTCAGGTTCTCGGTCAGCACCGGGTTGCGCTTGTGCGGCATGGCCGAGGAACCCTTCTGGCCGGGCGAGAAGTACTCCTCGGCCTCAAGCACTTCGGTCCGCTGGAGATGGCGCACTTCGGTCGCCAGCCGCTCGATCGAGCTGGCGATGACGCCGAGCGTCGCGAAGAACATCGCGTGGCGATCGCGCGGGATGATCTGGGTCGACGAGGGCTCGACCGTCAGTCCGAGCTTGTCTGCGACGTATTCCTCTACCGCCGGATCGATGTTGGCAAACGTGCCGACTGCACCGGAAATCGCACAAGTGGCAATCTCCGCGCGGGCGTTGATCAGCCGCGCCTTGCAGCGCGAAAACTCGGCATAGGCCTGCGCCAGCTTGAGCCCGAAAGTGGTCGGCTCGGCGTGGATGCCGTGGCTGCGCCCGATCGTCGGGGTGTGCTTGTGCTCTAACGCGCGCCGCTTGAGCGCCGCGAGCAGCCCATCGAGATCCGCGAGGAGAATATCGCTCGCCCGCGCCAGTTGGACCGCCAACGTGGTGTCAAGCACGTCCGAGCTGGTCATGCCCTGATGCATGAACCGCGCCTCCGGCCCCACCTGCTGCGCTACCCAATCGAGGAAGGCGATCACGTCGTGCTTTGTCACCGCCTCGATGGCGTCGATCGCGGCGACGTCGATCACCGGGTTGGTCGCCCACCAGTCCCACAGCGCTTTCGCCCCGCTCGGCGGGACAACGCCGAGTGCGCCAAGTTTCTCGGTCGCGTGCGCCTCGATCTCGAACCAGATCCGATAGCGTGCTTCCGGTTCCCATATCGCGGTCATCGCGGGGCGGGCGTAACGGGGGACCATCGGTGTACTCCTTGAATGCGAGCGCAGCGGCTAAGACGCGCACGCGCCGAAGGCAAGCCGCGCCGGTGCCGATCTATGCCGGAAGCACGCTGCGTGGCGTGGATAGGCGGGCGACCATTGCTTCAAGCCAGCGGCGCACGCGCGCACGCTGCCCCTCGGTGGCCAGCGAAATGACATAGCAAATCGCCAGCAGCGCCAGCACCTCGATAACGAAGCCGATACCGCTGCGGCCGGCGACCAGCCCAACCGATTTGGCGAGCAGCAGCAGCGGCCAGTGGAACAAGTAGAGCGTGAAGGAAAATCCTGCGAGGGCCTGAGCTGGCCGTTCCAGCGTCAGCCACGGCCGCGGCCAGCGATTGGCCAGCGGTCGCAATCCGGCAAAGGCCATCGCCACCGCCAGCGCCAACAGCAGGTCGCTCAGCGCAAAGCGCGAGAACGAGAGCTGAAAATCGAATGGCGCCGCCAGCGAGCGCATCAAATGCCAGCCGGGAATGACGACCACGGTGTGAAGGTAGGCACTGACCAGCCCGGCGGCGAAGAGCGCAAGCCCGCTCAGCACCCCGGTACGCCGGGCAGCTGGGCTTAGCGCCAGCACGACGCCTACCAGCCAGATCGGCAGGAGCAGCAGGATTCGCGGGCCGGCGAGCAGAGCACAAACGATCAGCGCCGCGATCCGCGCAGGTCCGCGCAAGTACACCGCTGCGCCGAACAGCGCATAATACCAGACTTCGTAGCACAGCGACCAATAGGGCGGGTTCCAAACCGGCCCTGCGCCCCATGCGCTTTCGCTAAGGAAGACCATCGGCAATAGCGTGCCGCGCCAGCTAAGCTGGCCATAAGTATCGGTGTGCTGCGCCGATCCGCCCAGCGCGGTGACAAGCGCAAATGCCGCTGCGGAAAACGCGAGCGCGGTGAGCGAAACCGGCAGGATCCGAGCCGCACGGGCGATCGCAAACTGTGTCAGTGAAGTCGGTTTATGGTGCGCCGATGCGGCGATGACCAGGCCCGAAAGAACAAAGAACACCACCACCGCATAGTGCTGGGCGAGCGGAATGTTGGGGAACCAGCCGCCATAGAGCTTCGCCTGCGCCGCATGGCACACTAGCACCGCCAGCGCCGCCGCAAATCGCACCAGATCGAGCGCAATCGACAGCGGCCGGGTGATGAAGCGCGCTTCGGCTTCAACGGCGGGCGGCGCGGCAAAGGGCAGCAGGTGGGACACGGGCAGCGGGTCTCGCGTGGGCGGCTGCGCCCCGCGTTGCCGTAATTTCGCCGCAATTACAAGCCGGCGGCAGTCGCTTTGGCGCATTCGCGCAAGGTTGGGGCTCTGACCATCTCGGTCCCAACATGATGGTTAATATCAGATTGAAATGAATATCCGTAAAATCCATGATTTATTAAATATTGTTGTCCTGATTCATAAAGCGGGAGGCAAGATACAAGTATTAGCTACCTGTCAGATCAATTTTCAGGATTTTATGATATGACAGCACCGATACGGGCAAGTGACTATGTGAATTGTATTGGGGTTGTCGCGCAATTGGGGGCAGTTGGTGGCCCGGCCAAGGCGCAGGCCGTGCTCGACGCATTTTCTTATCTGGGTTTGCACAATGTTCGCACCCCGCTGACCGGGGCTCTGGTCCAGGCCGGCAGTGTGGCCGACAAACTGGCGCAGGCCGGTTTCCATTTCGATGTGCTGGTCGGGCCAGGCCGGCCTCTGGCCGATACGCTCGGCTTGGCGAGTGCCTTTGCCAAAGCGCACCCCGGCGCGATTGCGGCGCTTGAAGGGCCCAACGAAATCAACAACTGGCCGATGACTTATTCCGGCCTAAGCGGGGTCGATGCGGCGGTCTCATTCGTTGGCGCGCTGGCGGCAGGCGCCCGGGCCGATCCGTTGCTCGCCGGCGCGTCGCTGTACGATTTCACCGGGGCGATGCGTAGCGCAGCGACGATGCGCGACGCATCCGAATTCACCAACATCCATCCTTATCCGCAAGCCGGGGCGCAACCGTTCGAGTGGATCAGGGCGCGCATCACTACGCATGCGGTACCGGGGAAGGGCATCGTGATCACCGAAACCGGGTATTCGACCACGCTCGGCACGGCCAATTCGTCGGCGGTCGATCTGCCGACGCAGGCCAAGATGACGCTCAACCTCGTCGCCGATGCGACACTCCTTGGGGTATCGAAAACCTATCTCTATCAATTGTTTGATTACGGGAAGGCGGGTTCGGCTGACGCCGGCTTCGGACTGTTCGACTCGGTCCTCCAACCCAAACCTGCGGCAGTTGCGATCCACAACCTCACTTCAATTCTGGCCGATCCGGGCGCGGAGGCAGCCGGCTTCACGCCCCATGCGCTCGATTACACGCTGATGGGAATGCCGCCGGGCGCGCATTCGCTGCTCATCGAGAAATCGAATGGTACTTACGAGCTGATGATCTGGGCCGAGCCGCAAGTGTGGGATGCCGCTAAGGGGCAGCCGGTGAGCGCGTCCGGTAGCGCGGTTACGGTCACGCTCGCCGGCGGGCCGGGCGAACTCCGCCTGTTCGATCCTTTGCTCTCGGCCCAGCCGCAGGCGGTCGGCCATGATGCCCGGACGATGACGGTCATGGTCAGCGATCACCCGGTGATCATCGAGATTGCCGGCATTGCGCTCGGGACGAGCGTTGCCCCGGCTCGGTTTGATCCGCCGATGCTGCTGGCCGGCACTGGCGCGGTGGATGTGTTCGGCGGTGGGAATGGAGATGATGTTCTGGCCGGTTTGGGCGGTGCCGACACCATCGACGGCGGTGCCGGCAACGATCGCCTGAATGGCGGCGTGGGCGCCGATATGCTTACCGGCGGGGCTGGGGCGGACACTTTCGTATTCCAGACAGTCGGCGATAGTCGGCTGGCATCTGGCGAGCGCGATACCATTCGCGATTTCTCTGCTGCGCAGCAAGACCGGCTCGATATGTCCATGATCGATGCGAACGCCGCCAACGTCGGCAATCAGGCGTTTCAGCTTGCCGGTGATCGGTTCGGCCGCCACGCTGGTGAACTGATCCAGACCGTAAGCAGCGAAGGTGTGCTGGTGCAAGGCGATCAGAACGGCGATGGACGGGCTGACTTTGCGATCATGCTGGCCGGCAACACCCATGCGCTGGGCGCCGAATGCTTTGTCCTGTGAAGTTCGCCAGGAGATTAAGGGCGCTAAAGCGACGGAAATATGACAGAATTTACATAGTGTTGTAACGATTTCGTCGATTATTAACCATAGTTAGCCAGTTAATCGGAAGGCATGCAGCATATCCGAGAGTTAACGTAGATTTCTCGGAGCCGTGTTCATGAATGCACCGCTTCGCGCCGGCGATTTCATCAATTCGCTGGGAGTTAATGCGCCATTGGCGACCGTAGGCAGCGGCCGCGCCCAAGCCGTGACCAACGCGGTGACGTGGCTTGGTCTGCACAATGTCCGCACGTTGTGGAATGATTCGGCCCTAGTTGCTGGGTGGGGTGCCGACACCTTGGCGCGGGCTGGAGTCCAATTCGATTTTGTCCTCGGCGGCCTGCGCCTGCCAAGCGCTTCGATTTCCGGTATCGGGCAGTTTGCAGCCGCGCATCCCGGTTCGGTCATGGCGATCGAGGGGCCCAACGAGATCAACATTTGGCCGGTGGCTTACAACGGCGTGACTGGCGTCGATGCCGCAACCGCGCTGCTTAACGATGCAGCGGCGCTGGCTGCAGCAAATCCGAATTTGGCGGGCGCGGCCATTTATGATCTGACCGGCGCGCCGGTGGTTCCCGCGTTGATCGGTGACGCTTCGGGTTATGCCAACATCCACCCCTATCCGCAAAACGGCAATCAGCCCTTTTCCGTGTTGAATGCGCGGATCGGCCTGCGGCTTATCCCGGGCAAGGAAATGGTCATTACTGAAGCGGGCTACAGCACGCTGATGGGGCCGACGGCCGTGTGGGAAGGGGTGGATCAGCTTACGCAGGC
>CANGQZ010000139.1 GCA_947455865.1 Sphingomonadaceae bacterium | reverse complement strand
GCCAATCGTTGCGGAACGTGTAGCCCTTGCTGGCCGCCGCCGCCTTCACGTCGAGGAAGCTGACTTGCTTCTGCTGGGCGTTGGCGATCGTGGTGCGCCCTTCGATCGGATAGACATAGAAATCACCCAGCGCCTCTCGGCTTGAGGTTTCGGTGCCGGGGCGCACGCCCGATGGGCGCGGCGCCATATAGGGGCGATAGCGCTGGTTCATATTGCTGTTGTCGCCCACTTGACCGGCGACCAGCAGCACGCGGGCGTTATCAAAATCAAAGGTGGTCCCGCTCGAATTGGTCAGCGTGATCCAGCCCTGCACGTCCATCTTGCCGGCGTTTTCATCGAATAGCGCGACATAATCGGCCTTCCAACCAAACCCGTTGGAGAGATAGCTCAGGGTAACCGGGCGCGGGCCGGCGCGGGCGCTATCCAGCGTGACCGAGAGCGTCGGGCTTGGCCGTAGCCCCGGCGGCAGGCTGGCGAACACGATCCGCGCGCCATAACCGCCCAGCACCTCGATGCGGTTGCCGATCTGCAGCAGTGTGCCATCGTTGTTGGCGAGGATCTTGGCGGTCTCGCGCGTTTCCGCGCCGGTGGCGGGGTTGGTTCGCACCAGTTCGACTGTCTGGCCGACCGCCTTGTCGAGCAGGCGGGCCGGAGTGAGGAGATCATAATCGAAGTTCTGCTCGATGATGCCGGCACCGGGGGTCGAAAGCGTCACCGTCTCTGGCCGGATGCGGGCGGAAACCCCGGGGAATTCCTGCTTCACCCGTCCGGTGCCGAAATTGAGCTGGCGGATATCCTGCACCAGCGCCAGATCGTTGTTGTAAATGGTGACCGAAAGCTCGCCCGGTGTTTCGGCAAAAGCTGCCACCGGTGCGCACAATCCAATTCCCGCCGCGATCCACAGGCTCCGCATCACTGTTCCTCTCCCGCATCGTGGCTTGTGCGATGGGCTTATGAGGCCGATTCTGTATGGGATATGAAAATCAGGACATGAACCCAATGTGCGTGATGCGATTTACTTGTCCGCGACGCATCGGGTTGAAAATGAGAAGGGCAGCGACGCCCTGAAGCGTGCTGCCCTTCGCATGGTCAGCGGCCGGAAAGTGCCGCCCACGAAGCCTCTATCGCCTAATCGGAACTCAGCGATAATGCTCCGCGATGCGGATTGCCGACCTCTCTGCTGAACCATGAGACATCGGATCACCTCCTTTCGCGCTGTTGAGCCAAAACGCCCGTCACCGGGCTGGGGCGGGGCGCCGGGTTCGTCGTCCGCGAAGCCTCACTGCCTTGGCCCTGAACATATAATTGTGCTGCGCAACAACAAGACTTGTGTTCATTTTTTTTGCCGTCATTATCGGGGCTTCGGGCTTGGATCAGGCCTGTGGACAACTTCCCCGCGGCAGTCTTCGATCACCCGGCTCAGCTCTGGCCAGCTGGGCAGGTAAAGCGCTGCAAAGCCCGGTATTTCAACCATAAACCTGCCGCGGCTGAAGGCGATGGCATCCAGCAGCGGATCGCGCGGGGTGAAGCTCACTCCGGCCGCCCCGCCCGCGATTCCATCGAAATCGCCTGAACTATCAGACTCGGCGGTCAGCATCCGCCGCGCCATTGTCGAAGTTATCACCAGCGGGGTTGGCCCGGTGATAACGGCGGCGCGGCGCAGCAGGATCGTGCGTGCAGCAGGGTCGCACGTCAGCGTCAGCAATGGCTCCTCGCCGGCTCGGCCAAACCGGGCGACCGAACGTTCGCCGGCCATGCCCCATTTCCACGTTCCGGGTGTCTGCGGCGCATCGCGCCAATCGGCTGTTGGCGGCGGTGAGGGCGGCGGCGGAGGCGGCGGGGCGGGTCGGACAATCGGGGCAGGGGGAGGCGGCGCTACCGGCACGGGCGCAGGCGGCGCGGCGCAGCTGGCGAGCAGCAGCGCAAGCATGGTCGGGCCAAGGATGGTCGAGATGGAATGGGGACGGTTTGCCAGCATCGCTGCGGTATGGAATGAGGCCGGCTCCTGACACAACCCCGGTTGCGCCCGATTGATGACCGTTCCGCCGAAATCCCGGCCAAATGCCAAACAGCGGCTTGACCAGCTGCTGGTCGAGCGCGGGCTGGCTGAAAGCCGCACCCGCGCCGCGGCGCTGGTGCTGGCGGGGTTGGTGTTCAGCGGCGAGACCAAGCTGGTCAAACCCGGCCATACGCTGCCCACCGATGCGCCTCTGGAGGTGCGCGGGCGCGACCATCCGTGGGTTTCGCGCGGCGGGATCAAGCTGGCCCACGCGCTGGAGGTGTTCGCGCTCAATCCCGCCGGTGCGGTGGCGATGGATATCGGCAGTTCGACCGGCGGGTTCACCGATGTGCTGCTGACGCACGGCGCGGCGCGGGTGTTTGCGGTGGATTCGGGCACCAACCAGCTGGCGTGGAAGCTGCGCCAAGATCCGCGGGTGACCGTACTGGAACAGACCAGCGCCCGCGTGCTGACAGCGCGCGAGATCGACGCGGCGTGCGATTGGGTGGTGTGCGATGCCAGCTTCATCGGCCTTGCCAAAGTGCTGGACGTGCCGCTGCGCCTCGCTGCTCCTCGATGCCAGCTGGTCGCGCTGATCAAGCCGCAGTTCGAGGTTGGCCGGGGCGAAGTTGGCAAGGGTGGGGTGGTGCGCGATGCCGCCCTGCACGCTCGGGTTTGCGGCGAAGTGCGCGAATGGGTGGAACAGGCGGGCTGGACGGTGCAGGGGATCACGGAAAGCCCGATCACCGGGCCTGAAGGCAACATCGAATTCTTGATTGCGGCGGCGCGCGGCTGATCCGGCCTGCCGAACCGTCCCAAACCGGGTATACTTGTCCAGCCGAGAAAGTTGCCAGTCGACCCCGCCCCCGCCAATATCGCCGAGGAGCGGGATCGAATCGGAGTTTGAGAGGGCGCATGAATCAGATCGCATCGCCGGGTCAGTTGCGCGCCTCGTTTCTGAGGTGGGCGCTTGTGCTGGTTCCGGGGGTGCTGCTGCTCGGGTTTGTCTCCTCGATCCTTGCCAACAGCACGCCAAGCAATCCGTGGTTCGCCGCTCTGGCCAAGCCATCGCTTTATCCCCCGCCGCAGATCTTCGGGATCGTGTGGACGGTGCTTTACGTGATGATCGGGCTGGCAGCGGCGTTCATCGGTGCGGCGCGCGGTGCGCCCGGGCGGGGCATCGCCTTTGCCGCGTTCGCGCTGCAGTTGGCGCTCAACCTGGCGTGGGCACCGCTGTTCTTCGGGATGCACCGGATGAGCCAGGCGCTGTATCTGATCGTCGCACTCGATCTCGCGGTGCTGGCCACGCTGGTGCTGTTCTGGCGGGTGCGCCCGCGCGCCGGGCTGCTGTTGGTGCCCTCTCTGGCGTGGGTGCTGTTCGCCACCGTGCTCAACTGGCAGTTCCTCGCCGCCAATCCGGATGCCGATGGCATGCCCACCGGCAATGCGGTCACCCGGATCGAGCTGTGATCTTGAACCACCCCCTTGCAAAGCCCATGTAACCGCCATGCAAAGCGATAACCCCCTGTTTGCCGATCTCGCCAAGCTGATGAACAGCGCCGCGGGCACTTTCGCCGGAATGGGCCGTGAAGCCCGCGATTCCGCGCGCGAACGTTTCAAGGAAGCGCTCGGCGGGCTCGATTTCGTCAGCCGCGAGGAATTCGACGCGGTACGCGATATGGCCGCCAAAGCCCGCGAGGAAGCCGAAGACCTGAAGGCTCGGCTCGCCGCGATCGAGGCCAAACTCGGCAGCTGATCGCGCCGAGGCTGAGCGCCCTGCTCGCCAGCGGCTGGGGCACTGGGCCAACCGCCAATAGCCACTGAACTTGCGCCGCCGCCCGGTCCGCGCCACATCCCGCCCCATGCACTTACGCCTCCCGGCCATTGTCTGCGCGGTCCGCCCCCAGGCCGAGACGGCGGCAGTGGTGCGCCTGCTCACCGCCGAACATGGGCTGATCGTGGCTTATGTCGCCGGCGGGCGCGGGCGGCAGCTGCGGCCTGTGCTGATCCCGGGCAATCTGGTTGAGGCCGAACTGCGTTCCAATGCGGACAATCGTCTGCCTTTCGCACGACTCGAGCTCGTCGCCAGCCGCGGGCCGTGGCTGGGCGAGCCGCTTGCCGCCGCAGCGATCGGCTGGGTGACCGGTCTGACCGCAGTAGCCCTGCCCGAACGCCATGCCTATCCGCCGCTCTACGCCGCGCTGTCCGGGCTGCTCGATGCGGTGTGCCACGCCCCTTCGGCGCGAGGGTGGGTGCCGGGGCTGGTTGCTTATGAGGCACTGCTGCTGCGCGAACTTGGCTATGGCGCGCCCGCGCAGCTGCCCGATGTGGATGATTTCCCCGGAAATCTGGCGCTGCTCGATCGGCTCGGCGGCGAACTGGCGCGCTATGCGCTTGCCGATCGCCCAACCGATGTTATGGCGGCGCGCACCATCCTGCGCGAGCGGCTCGGCAGGATTGCTCCGGATTAGCCGGAGCGGAGAGACGGGATTTAGGGCAGGGCATGAAGATTGCTGTGTTCGCGGGCGACGGCATCGGCCCCGAAGTGACGCGTGAAGCAGTGCGGGTGCTGGAAGCGCTGGCGCTGCCCGGTCTGGAACTGAGCGAAGGCGATGTTGGCGGTGCAGCCTGGCGCAAGCACGGTCATCCGCTGCCGCCCAAAACGCTGGAAATCGCGCGCGCGGCCGATGCGATCCTGTTCGGTGCGGTCGGCGATTTCGATTGCGACAAGCTGGAACGCCATTTGCGGCCCGAACAGGCGATCCTTGGTCTGCGCAAGGAGCTGGGCCTGTTCGCCAACTTGCGCCCCGCCACGGTTTTTGCGGGCCTTGAGGATTTCTCCGCGCTGCGCCCCGAGATCGCCGGCGCGATCGATCTGCTCATCGTGCGCGAGCTCAACGGCGATGTCTATTTCGGCGAGAAGGGCATGCGCACGCTGGATGACGGGCGACGGCAGGGCTGGGACATGATGAGCTATGCCGAGGACGAGGTCCGCCGCATCGCCCATGTCGGGTTCAAGGCGGCGCAAGGACGAGCGGGCAGATTGTGTTCGGTGGACAAGGCCAACGTGCTCGAAACCTCGCAGCTGTGGCGCGATGTGGTAATCGAGGTGGCGGCTGAATATCCCGATGTCGAACTTTCGCACATGTACGTCGACAACGCGGCGATGCAGCTGGTCAAAGGCCCCGGGCAGTTCGACGTGATCGTCACCGGAAACCTGTTTGGCGATATCCTGTCGGATCTGGCGTCGATGTGCGTCGGCTCGATCGGGCTGCTGGCTTCGGCCTCGATGGCGACGGGTACTATGGGGCTCTACGAGCCTATCCACGGCTCTGCGCCCGACATTGCCGGGCAGGACAAGGCCAACCCGATGGCGACGATCCTTTCGGCGGCCATGCTGCTGCGCCACTCGTTCGGGCTTGAGGCTGCGGCGGCGCGGGTTGAGGGGGCGGTGGCCAAGGCGCTGGCCGATGGCATTCGCGGCGGCGATCTCGGCGGTACGCTCGGCACCCGCGCGATCGGCGATGCCGTGCTCGAAAGGCTGTGAGATGAAGCTGCGGCTCGGGATCGTCCTGCCCACTTACAACGAGCGCGGCAACTTGCGCGGCATGGTCGAGCGGCTCGACGCGGCGCTGCAGGGCATCGCGTGGGAAGCAATCGTGGTCGACGATAACAGCCCCGATGGCACGGCAGACGAAGCCCGCGCGCTCGGTGCGGAAGACCCGCGGGTGCGGTTGATCCAGCGGATTGGCCGGCGCGGGCTGTCCTCCGCCGCGATCGAGGGGATGTGCGCCACTTCGGCGCCGGTGGTCGCGGTGATGGACGCCGATCACCAGCACGATCCGGCGCTACTGCCGGGGATGCTGGCGGCGGTGGAAAGCGGCGATTACGATCTCGCCTATGCCAGCCGCTTCGCCGAGGGCGCCAGCACCGAGGCGTGGGGCCGGCCTGACCGGGTCAAGGCTTCGGGCCTCGCCAACGCCATTGCCCGCAAGGTAACCGGCGTTGAACTGTCCGATCCGATGAGCGGCTATTTCATGCTGCGCAGTGAAACCCTGCGCAAGGATGCGCACCGGCTTTCCGGCGTGGGCTTCAAGATCCTGCTCGACATCCTCGCCACGGTGGATGCGCCGCTGCGGATCAAAGAGTTCCCGATGAACTTCGCCGCGCGCGCTGAAGGCGAAAGCAAGCTCGATCGCACCGTGGTGTTTGAATTCCTCGTCGGGCTTTACGACAAGTGGCTCGGGCGGATCATCCCGACGCGCTTCGCGCTATTCGGCACGGTCGGCGCGATGGGCGTCGTCGTCCAGTTCGCGATGCTGTTCCTTGTGCTTAGCGTGATCCTTGGCGAACCGTTCAAGTACGGCCACTGGGATTCAGGCCGCACCACCTTCAACATGGCCAACGCCATCGCCTCGGTGACGGCGATGACTTTCAACTTCGCGCTCAACAACGAACTGACCTATGCCGACAAGCGCCTGCGCGGGCTGCTGCCGTGGCTGCGCGGCTGGGCCAAGTTCGCGATGGCCTGCGCGGTCGGCGTGCTCGCCAATGTGGCCACCACCGATGCGCTGAAGCGGATGCATTTCCACGATGTGGTGGCAGTTTTGATCGGGATTATCGTGGCTTCGGTGTGGAATTTCGCACTGAGCTCGAAGTTCGTGTGGGGGCGGTACTAGTCGCGCAGGGTCAACGCCAGCTCGGCAGCCACATCCACGCCTCGAAGCTCCGCTTCCCGCAGCACAGCTTCGCCGCCGAAAGCACCGGAAAGAAATAGACGAACAGCCCCAGTGCCACCACGATCGTGGAGATCGCCAGCCAGCGCCAGCGGTCCGGCCGCCGCCACAGCGCGTCCAGCGCGAGGGCGAGGCAGGCGGTGAGGAAGGTGGCGGGCAGGAGGTAGTGGTAATAGAACTGGATCGGCTTGCCGTTGGAAATCCACATGCCGATGCTGACGAGGTAAAGCAGTGCGAGCGCGAGGCAATCGGTCCGCTGCCGCCAGATCCCGGCCCACAGACACCACAGCACCGCCGGCAGCCCGGCCCACATCACCAGCGGATTGCCCAGCAGCAGAACGCCGCGCTGGGTGCCATCGACGTTCTCGTACAGGAACCAGATTGCCCGCTGATCGAGCATCCACTGCCACCAGACCGACTGGTACGGGTGGTGCTT
>CANGQZ010000138.1 GCA_947455865.1 Sphingomonadaceae bacterium | reverse complement strand
TACTTCTCGACCACATCCGGCAACATCACCGATGACATCATCATGCGGTATCTGGACCGCCATACCCACAAGGAAGGCTTCAGCCCCTCCACATGATCCTACCGGCGTCAGCCGGTCAGTGATTCAGATGAGAGGGCTTAGGTTGACTCAGAACACCGGATCGTAGCCGGGAGGCAGTTCGCCGCCGTCAGTGCCGGGATCGGCCGCGCCCGGCTGGTGAATGCCGCATTCGGTCTTGTCCCAGCCCTTCCACCGGCCCGAGCGGGGGTCTTCGCCCGGGGCGACGCGGCTGGTGCAGGGCATGCAGCCGATCGAAGGATAGCCATCGGCCACCAGCGGATGCGGCGGCAGATCGTGGAGCGCGAGATAAGCGGCGACATCCTCGGCCGACCAGTCGATCAGCGGGTTGATCTTGAGCCGGCCCTGCGCATCAGACGTGTCGATCTCGAACCGCGGCAGGTTGGCGCGCGTGCTTGACTGGAACGCCTTGCGCCCGGTGATCGTGGCATCGTAGCCCGCCAGGGCTGCGGCGAGCGGCCGCACCTTGCGGATTTCGCAGCAGCCGTCGGGATCGAACGACCAGCGCAGCCCGTTGGCATCGCGCTGCGCCAGTTCAGCCGCATCGGGGGTCAGCACGATCAGGTTGGTGAGGTCAAGGCGCTCCACCAGCAGATCGCGGTAGGCCAGCGTTTCGGGAAAGTGCTTGCCGGTATCGAGGAACAGCACCGGGGTGGCGGGATCGATGCTGGCGACGAGGTGCAGCAGCACCGCGCTTTCCGCACCGAAGCTGGAAACCACCGCGACATCACCGGCGAGCTGATCGCGCAGCACCGAGCGCAGCCACTCCTGCGTCTCCGTCCCGCGAAACAGCCGGTTGAGCCGGACGGCCTCGGATTCGGTAAAGCGGGGCTGCGTATCGAGCCGGTCAACCGGACGTTCGGCGCTGCGCACGATCTTAGCGGTTTCCATCCTGGGGGTGCCTTCTGGCCCAGATCGGCGCACGGCCGTCTGCGGCGGGGGTGTAGACGTCGGGGTAGCGTTCCAGCGCCGCGGCGGCATCGGCGGCGTTCAGCGGCGCTTGCGGAGCAAAACTGTCAAACCCGCAGCGGCGCATGAACGCCAGCTGGTCGATCAGCACATCACCCACCGCGCGCAGTTCGCCGGTGTAGCCGGCTTCGCGCAGGATGCGCGCGGCGGAATAGCCGCGCCCGTCGGTGTAGGCCGGGAAGTTGACATCGACCAGTTTGATCCGGCTCAGGTGCGGCAGCAGATCGCGCGCATCGTCGCCTGGCTCAAGCCGCACCGCAGCGGCGTTGGTCTGATCGCCGAAGCTGTCGACTGTGACGGCGGGATCGCCGACCGGTTCGTCATCGCGAAAGCGCAGCTGGGTCTCAACCATGGGCCGGCTCCTTGGCATAGATCGCTTCCTTGAACGGCGCCATGCCGACCCGGCGATAGGTATCGAGGAAGCGTTCGCCATCGCCGCGCTGGGCGAGGTAGACTTCGGTCGCCTTTTCGATCGCATCGACGATCCCGTCCTCGTCAAAGCCGGGGCCGGTGATCGTGCCGAGCGAAGTATCCGCGCCTTCGCAGCCGCCGAGCAGCAGCTGGTAGTTCTCGGTGCCCTTGCGGTCGACCCCGAGCACGCCGATGTGGCCGGCGTGGTGATGGCCGCAGGCGTTGATGCAACCCGAAATCTTGAGCTTGAGCTCGCCGATCTCGGCCTCGCGCGGGGCGAAGCGTTCCGAAATCTTCTGCGCCAGCGGGATCGAGCGGGCGTTGGCGAGGCTGCAGTAATCCAGCCCGGGGCAGGCGATGATATCGCCGATCCGGTCAAGGTTGGGGGTGCCGAGCCCGGCTTCGTTTAGCTGCTGCCAGACCGCATAGAGATCGGCCTTGCCGATGTGCGGCAGGACGATGTTCTGGGTGTGAGTGACACGCAGCTCGTCAAACGAATAGTCGCGCGCCAGCGCGGCCATCAGCCGGATCTGATCGGCCGTGGCGTCGCCCGGAATCCCGCCGACCGGCTTGAGGCTGATCGTGGCGATGACATAGCCGGGCTGCTTGTGGACGTGGGTGTTGGTGTCCACCCAGACCGCGAAATCGGGGTCCGACCGGTCGAGCGTGTCAGGCAGGCCGCTCTCGAACGCGGGATCGGCGAACTGCGCCTTGATCCGTTCCAGCTCGGCCAGCGGTGGTTCGATGCCCTGGGTCAGCAGGTGCGCGAATTCGGCCTCGACCTGGCGGGTGTATTCATCCCTGCCCAGTTCGTGGACGAGGATCTTGATCCGCGCCTTGTACTTGTTGTCGCGCCGACCGTAGCGGTTGTAGACCCTGAGGCAGGCCTCGGAATACGTGATCATCTGGTCGATCGGCACGAATTCGCGGATCAGCGGCGCGATCATCGGAGTGCGGCCCATGCCGCCGCCGACGTAGAACGCCGCGCCAAGTTCGCCGGCGGCGTTCTTGACGATCTGGATGCCGATATCGTGCAGCCGCATCGCTGCACGGTCGGTCTCCGCCGCGATCACCGCCATCTTGAACTTGCGCGGCAGGAAGCTGAATTCCGGGTGGAAGGTGCTCCACTGGCGGATCAGCTCGGCATAAGGGCGCGGATCGACCACTTCGTCAGCGATCGCGCCGGCGTACTGGTCGGACGTGGTGTTGCGGATGCAGTTGCCGCTGGTCTGGATCGCATGCATCTCCACCGAGGCGAGATCGGCAAGGATGTCGGGCGCCTCGTCCAGCTTGATCCAGTTGTACTGGATGTTCTGGCGGGTGGTGAAGTGGCCGTAGCCGCGATCGTACTTGTCGGCGATATCGCCCAGCATGTGCATCTGCGCGCCCGAGAGCGTGCCATAGGGCACCGCCACCCGCAGCATGTAAGCGTGAAGCTGGAGATAGAGCCCGTTCATCAGCCGCAGCGGGCGGAACTGCTCTTCGGTCATGCTGCCGTCGAGCCGGCGGCGGACCTGATCGCGGAAATCGGCAACGCGCGCGGCGACCATCGCGTGATCGTATTGGTCGTACTGGTACATGTCAGATCACCCAGTTGCCGGCAGCGGGGTCGGCGGGCTTGAGGGAAAGGTCGAGGCGCACAGTGGGGCCCAGCGCGCGGATGCGGTCCTTGATATGCGCCGGGCGAGGGCCTTCCGGCCCGTACTCGCCGTCAATCACGTAAGGCGCGACAACCGTGCGCGCGGCATTTTCGCGGGCGGCGATATCCTCGCCGTGCTCACCCACGTCGGCGGCATCGGTGACGTGAAGCGACCAGCCGCTGCCATCCCACCAGATCACCGCGCCGCTGCGCAGATCATTCCCCGTCAGTATCTTCACGCCCCTGCCTCCAGCGCCAACTGGCGCAATTCGATTTCATTCCGCGCCGCAACTTCGCCAATCACGATCAGCGCCGGGCTTTTCACCGCTTCACCCGCAACTAGCGCGGCAAGCCCCGCCAGCGGCGCGCGCAGCACGCGCATATCGGGCCGGGTCGCCCGCTCGATTACCGCGAGCGGGGTTTCGGGGGCCAGTCCGTCGGCGATCAGCTTGTCAGCGATCTGCTCGGCGGTGGCGACGCCCATGTAGATGACAAGGGTGCGGCCCTTGCCGGCGAGGCCCGACCAGTCCTGCTCGGTCAGCCCCTGGCACTGCCCGGCGACAAAGCTGACGATGCTGGAAGCGGCGCGGTGGGTGAGCGGGATCTGCGCGGCAGCGGCGGCGCCGTTGGCAGCGCTGATTCCGGGCACGACCGTCACCGGCACCCCGGCAGCGCGGCACGCCTCAAGCTCTTCGCCGCCTCGCCCGAACACGAACGGATCGCCACCCTTGAGCCGCACCACATCGCGCCCGGCGAGCGCCTCGCGCACCAGCAGGGCATTGATTTCTTCCTGCTTCAGCGTGTGGCGCGAGCGGCTCTTGGCGACCGACACCAGCCGCGCGGCGGGATCGGCCAGCGCCAGAATCGCGGGATCGACCAGCCCGTCATGCACGATCAACCCGGCGCCCGCGATCAACCGCGCGGCGCGCAGTGTCAGCAGGTCGGGATCGCCGGGACCGGCACCGACGAGATGGACCGTTCCGACAGGAGAGGCAGCCTTGGTCATGCTCGGCCAGATGGCCCTTGCCGCCGCGCAGTGCCAGCGAATTTCGGTTGGCCGGGGTGAAGGAAAGCTTTGGCCTGTTGGCCGCTTCAGCCGCCGGCCGCCCACGCTGCCAGTCCGCGCTCCAGATCGGCGATCAGGTCGGCGGTATCTTCCAGCCCGATCGACAGGCGCACGCCGAAGCAGTCGGCCGGGTCCATGCCGGGGAGCGGCCAGGCGCTCGCACTGCGCAGCGGGGCGGGATCGACCGGGGTGGCGAGGCTTTCGAACCCGCCCCACGAATAGCCGATCCCGAACAGCGAGAGGCCATCGATCAGCGCGTCGCGCGCCGCCGCCGTGCCGCCCTTGAGGACGAAACTGAACAACCCGCAGCCCCCGGTGAAATCGCGCCGCCACAGCTCGTGGCCGGGCGAGCCGGGCAGCATCGGGCACAGCACGCGCGCCACTTCGGGCCGGGCGGCGAGCCATTCGGCAACGGCGAGCGCGGATTTGGTCTCGCGCTCGAGCCGCAGCGGCATCGTGCGCAGCCCGCGCAGCATCAGCGCCGCATCGTCGGGCGAAACGACAAGGCCGAGGCCCTGTGCGCGCAGGCGCAGCTTGCCGTACCAGTCCGCCCCGGCGCTGGCCGAGCCCATCATCGCGTCGGAATGGCCGCCGACGTGCTTGGTCAGGCTCATCAGCGCGATATCGGCGCCGTGGCTAAGCGCAGGAAAGCCGAGCGGGCTGGCCCAGGTGTTGTCAATCAACGAGACCAGCCCGCGCTGGCGGGCCAGGGCGGTGAGCGCGGGAATGTCCTGCACCTCCAGCGTCAGGCTGCCCGGCGATTCGAGCAGCACCGCGCGGGTCTTGGGGCAGATCGCTGCTTGGAACGCTGCAAGGTCCAGCGGATCGAACCAGCGGGTCTCGATCCCCATGTCCTTCAGCAGACCGCGCCCCATCGCCCGGCTCGGCTCATAGGCGTTATCGGTCATCAGCAGCACATCGCCGGGGCGCAGCACCGCGAGCAGCGCCCCGGCAATCGCGGCGACGCCCGAGGGGTAGAGCACGGTACCGGCCGCGCCGGGTTCCAGCTTGGTCAGCGCCTCGGCCAGCGCCCACTGGGTCGGCGCGCCACGGCGGCCATAGAAGAAGTGCCCGTCGGCATTGCCCGGATGCCCGCGCAGCGCCGCCATATCGGGATAAAGGTGCGTGCTGGCGCGCCACACTGGCGGATTGACCACAGCGGCGGGATGATCGGGCGTGCCGGTCCACTCCGGGCGGCGCCCGGCGATGACCGCGCGGGTGGCGGGAGCGATCGGGTCGGGCGGGTCCTTGGCCATGCGGCCAGCGCTATCAGGCGGTGACCGCCTCGCCAACTGCCTTCGGTGTGGCCGGATCGGCGCCCCATTCGGTCCAGCTGCCATCGTACAGCGCGACATCGTCCTTGCCGATCAGGTGCAGGGCAAAGGCAATGACGCAGGCAGTGACCCCGCTGCCGCAGCTGGTGACGACTGGGCGGGCCAGATCGATCCCGGCGGCGGCGATCGCGGCGGCCAGCCCGGACTTGTCCTTGTAGGTGCCGTCAGGGTTGAACAGGGTAGTGTAGGGCAGGTTGAGCGAGCCGGGGATGTGGCCGCTGGCGAGGCCGGGGCGGGTATCCGGCATCGCCCCGCTGAACCGGGGCGCACCGCGTGCGTCGACAACTTGTTCGGCATGGCTGGCGACATTCGCCAGCATCTGCGCCTTGCTGCGGACCTGATCAGGGTCTGACCAGACGGTGAAGTGGCGTGGGCGGAGCATTTCATGGCCGCGCGCAAGCGGTCGACCCTCTGCGATCCACTTGGCGATCCCGCCATCGAGGATTGCCACGTTCTGCGCACCGAAATGGCGAAGCATGAACCACGCGCGGGCAGCTGTCTTCACCGCGCTGTCATCATAAACGACGATCCGGCTGCCGTCACCGAGGCCGAGGGCCTCCATCTGGGCGGCGAATGCCGACGCCGGGGGCAAAGTGTTCTCGACCGGGGCGGCGGGATCGACCAGCGCCGAGAGGTCCATGAACACCGCACCGGGGATATGGCCGTCCTCGTACTCGGCGCGCGCATCGCGGCCCGCCTCTGGCAGGTGCTTGCTCGCATCGACGATCCGAAGGTCGCACGCGCCGAATTCGGCGGCGAGCCATTCGGTCGAAACCAGGCTATCCATATCCGCGCGTCCTCCTCTTCGCTGCGAACGCGAAGGGATTAACCCTGTCTTTGGCCCACGTCGAGAGGGCTAGACAGGCAGGAGCCGACAAGTTTTCGGAAGTGTTGCAAACGAGTGTCAGCCCTGGCCGGTTCAAATCGCGATTTCGCGCGTCGCTAGATCGTCGAACAGCCGCGGGCCAAGGTCGAGCCGGAACGGACGCAGCGGTCCGGCGGGAAAGTTGGGCGCCTCGCCGAACACCGTCACGTGGGTGAGAGTCTGCCCGTCGAAATCGGCACGTAGGCGGACCAGCGGCACGAACAACAGCGCGCTGCCGGCTCGGATTGCCCGCACGTCGGTCAATGGCAGGCGTATTTCTCCGACCAATTCAACCACTTCGTCCGGTGACAAATCAAACAGTTCGTGCCGCAGTTCGAGCGCGGCGCCGTCGCGGGCAAGCTGGCTGTCATCGGACAGGGAAGCGTGGGCGCCGATCATGTCGAGCGCCAGCGCGACCTGCCGGAACGGCGCGGCAGTGCGGTTGGCAAGCGTGACCCGGTATTGCAGCGCGGCATTGATCAGGGTGATGCTCAGCCGCACCGGTTCGAGCGTCAGCTTCAGTGTTTCTGGCCCGGCAGGGAGGGGCGGTTGCTCCGGGCTCGGCGGGGGAGCGGCGGCAGGCGCGGATTCGGCTCGCGCTGCAGGTTTCGAATCGCGGCGTCGCAACAAGAGCCATGCTGCGATTGCACCGGCGAGTGCGGCCGGAATCAACCACCACCATGCCGGGGCAGGGGTGGCCGCGGCGGCTGCCTGCGGGGCAGGCGCGGCCCCGGTTAGCTGGGGCGAGGGTGGTGGGACAGCAGCCGCTGGCATCGCCGCGGGCTCTGCCGGAAGCGGTGCTGCGGGGCCCGGGGTTGGCGT
>CANGQZ010000137.1 GCA_947455865.1 Sphingomonadaceae bacterium | reverse complement strand
GGATTCTGGGCGAGGCCGAGGTAATCGTTGCTGGAAAAATCGATCAGGCTGCGGCCATCGCGCTCAACTCGGCCGCCGGGCAGCAGCCGTGCCGGGGCGAGGCGACGTTCTTGTCCTCGCCCGCGGACCGCGGCGAGCGCATCGGCCAGCCGCTGGTCGAAACTGCTCACCGCCGGCGGAGAATCAGTGACAGACGGCGAGCGGTTCGGGTCCGGCGAGCGGCTTGAGCCCGAGGCGGGCGAACAGCGCGGCATCGCGGTCATCCCCGGCATTGGGCGCGGTGAGCAAGGTATCGCCGGTAAAGATCGAGTTGGCCCCGGCGAGGAAGCACAGCGCCTGCGCCGCATCGGTCATCGATTCGCGGCCGGCCGAGAGGCGCACCATGCTGAGCGGCATGGTGATGCGGGCGACGGCGACGGTGCGGACGAACTCGATATCGTCAATCTTCGCGAGCGGGGTATCGGCGAGCATATCGCCGAGCACGGTGCCTTTGACCGGGACCAGTGCGTTGACCGGGACCGATTCCGGATGGCGCGGCAGGGTGGCGAGGGCATGGATGAAGCCAACCCGGTCAGCCCGGCTCTCACCCATGCCGACGATCCCGCCGGTGCATACATTGATCCCCGAGGCGCGAACGTTGGCGAGGGTATCGAGCCGGTCTTCGAAGGTGCGGGTGGTGATCACTTCGGCATAGCGTTCGGGCGCGGTATCGATGTTGTGGTTGTAGTAATCGAGCCCGGCTTCAGCGAGCTGATCGGCCTGGGCCGGGGTCAGCATCCCCAGCGTCATGCAGGTTTCCATGCCGAGCGCGCGCACGCCCTTCACGATCTCGACGATCGCGGGCATGTCGCGGTCCTTGGGGTTGCGCCACGCCGCGCCCATGCAGAAGCGCTGACTGCCGGCATCCTTGGCGCGGGCAGCATTCTGCAGCACTTCGCGCACGTCCATCAGCTTGGTCGCCTTGACGCCGGCATCGGCGCTGGCCGACTGCGAGCAGTAGCCGCAATCCTCGGGGCAGCCGCCGGTCTTGATCGAGAGCAGCGTCGCGAGCTGGACTTCGCCCGCGGCGTGGTGAGCGCGGTGGACCTCAGCGGCGCGGAAAACGAGTTCGGTGAACGGCAGATCGAACAGCGCGGCGATTTCATCGCGGGTCCAGTCGGTACGGCCCACTGCGGGGGCGGTCTCGGTCCGGGGGAGGGCTTCGCTGATCGTCATACGATTTATCCTGTCTGCACGCTGCCCGGCGATGCCGCTTCGGACGGGGAATTGCAAGCAAGTGGATGGGCCTGCAGGCAATTCCCTTGCCGATTTCGAGCGCTCTGGCAAGGTGCCTTTGTTAACCTAGCTGCCCCTTCAGGACCCACCCAGTTGTGAGGATCACGACCCGCGAAGACCAGTCGAGCAAGGCGTCCTCGGCCACCGCAAGGCGGGCATAATCGGCGCTGGTGAGCGCGGCTTGCGCGGCGGCCCGATCGGCAAAGTGGTGGATGAACACCGCATCGTGGCTCGACGCGGTCTGGGCGACTTGATCCATCCCGCTGGCTGCGGTTGGACGCAGTGCCTGCGTAATGGTGAAGCCGGCGAGGCGGGCGCCGAACCCGGGGAGGGCGAGGGTCATCGCCGCATGCTTGGCGAGCGCGGCGGGGTCTGGCCCGGGCTTGAGATTGGCGAAGGTGAAAAGCTTACAGGCGCCTTGCGGGACCTGATGCACCGTCCGTTCGCCGCGCACCGAAACGCCTGGCGGACCGGCGAACACCCGCTTTTCGTCGGGCGCGACTTCGTGCCACATCACGTCGCGCATCCCAAGCCAGGAGGCGTAGCTGGTGTAATAGAGTTCACCGACCGCGTCATAGTCGGCGGTGGCGGCGGGAACCCCGGCGACCGGTTCGACCGGATCGTTGTGGACGTAGCGCTCGACGTTGTTCCAGAACGCCGGGACGCCCGCGGCAAAATCGCCGTGCGAGCGCCACAGCCGCTGGAAATCGGCGCGCGAAACGCCCGGCTGGCGGCGCTGGACGTAGACCGAATGGAACGGCTGGGCGGCTTGCGTCATCGGCTCAGTCCATCCGGTAGCCGCCATCGACGTTGAGCGTCTGGCCGGTGATGTAGCTGGCATCGGGGCCGAGCAGAAAGGCGGCGGCGGACGCTTGTTCGGACGGCAGGCCGCGCCGGCCCATCGGGATGATCCCGAGATTGTAGCCGGCCTTGAACTCCTCAGTGGTCATGCCCGCCAGCTTGGCCTTGCGGCCCATAGTGCCATCAAGCATGTCGGAATCGATCGAGCCGGGGCAGATGCAGTTGACCCGGATATGGTGCGGCGCAAGCTCGTGCGCGAGCTGCTGGGTGAGGCCGACCACGCCGAACTTGCTGGCGCAGTAGCCGCCGTAGTTGGCGAAGCCGAACCGCCCGGCGAGTGAGGAGATGTTGACGATCGCGCCGCCCGCCGCCGCACCGCTGGCAACGTTGGCGCGGATCGCCCGGCCGATCGCGCGGGTCATGTTGTAGACCCCGGTGAGGTTGATATCGATCGTCTCGTCCCACAGCGCATCGCTCATATCGAGGATCGGCGCTGCGGCGGCTTCGCTCGCCACCCCGGCGTTGTTGACGAGGCCGGTCAGCGGGCCGACTTCGCGCTCGGCCTGCTCGACGCATGCGGCGATCTGATCGCGCCGGGTGACGTCGCAGATTACCCCGAGCGCCTTGCGGCCCATCGCGCGGATTTCCTCGGCGACCGAATTGACCCCCTGCCAGCCGATCTCGCGTTCGTGCGGAGGTAGTTTCGCCGGATTGTTGGCACGGCCGGTGACGATCACGTCGGCGCCGTCCTGCGCGCAGCGCAGCGCGATCGCCCGGCCAATCCCGCGCAGCCGCGCCGCGCCGGTGACCAGCACCACCATTCCGTCAAGCTTGGCCATGTTGCATTTTCCTTGTTGGGGCGCTCAGGCCCAGTCGCGCTCGACGAAGACGAGGTCCTTGCCGACGATGATGGTCGAACGGTCCCAGTCGATGAATTCGCGCTCGTCGGCGAGCGCAGCGGCGGCGGCGGCATCGCGCTCGGGCCCACCCTGTCCGGAAATCCGGTCAAACCAGGCCTCGGCGTGGCCGAGATAAGTGGGGGCGGCGGAGCCATGCAGCGCGGCGAGGCGGGCGGTCAATGCGGCGGCATCGGGCGCGTCGTCGCGGTGAACCTGATTGTAGGCGAGTATCCCGCGCGCCGGGGAGTATGAGCGCACCAATGGGCCGTGCTGGGTCAGCCAGTAGCGGCGACCGGCCTCGTCACCCAGATGTTCGTGCGGATTGAGGTCGAAATGGATGCGCACGATTCCGGTGCGCCAGCCAGCGACCACCCGGCCAAGCTGCCCTGAGACTTGCGGATACTCGCGCGCCAGCCACAGCGGCGAGGCGGCGGGATCGATGAATTCGCGCTCGCTTTCCGCCAGCAAGGCAAAGGCGGCACTTCCGGCAGCGCTGTCGAGCGCGGCGCGCAAGGCGTCGGCCGAGCGCCACCACGTTTCCGCCACACCGTCGAACGAAGGCTGCATCCCGCCGCGCGCCGCCGTCGCCGCGCGGTCGAGACCCTGATCGGCGGGATCGCGGTGCAGCTGGACATGACGGACGAGGCCGAGCGGGGTCTGCAAACCGGCGACCAGCGGTCCGTGGACATCACGCCAGCAGGCGGTGAAATCCTCGGCTGAAACATCAGACCGGCGGCGCAGCAATTGGACCAGGCGGATCATCGCAGTTTTTCTCCCGTTTCCGCCGGCGCGAACGCCGCTACGCTCAAGCGTTTTCCGCAACCCCGTGGCGTTTGCGTCCGCGCGGGCTGAGGTTTTCCAGCTGGCCCGGCCAGAACGGCTTGTCGAAGCCAGCGGTCAGCCGGCTGATCAGCCAATCATCGCCAACCCGGCGATAGGCGACCTTGTAGAAGCCCATCGATTCGATTGAGGCGACTGCGCCGGTCGAACCCATAAGCAGGAGATAGCTGAGCGTGGTCGCGGTTTCGGCGGTCTGTGCCTCGACGATTGTGTTGAGGATCATGTGGCGGCGCTGATCGTGCTGGTGCGGCCAGAACTCGCTGAGCCAGCTGGCGATCGCCGCGCGGCCGGTGAACGGCCCGACCGGTACGCGGCCGAGCACGTTGCCTTCCCACACTCCGTCCTCGGTGAAGCAGGCGGCGAGCAGTTCGAGGCGGCGCTCGTCATAGCCCCAGCAATACCGGGCGATCCGCTCGGTGATCAGCGTGCGGTCGATCAGGGCCTCGGTGCTGTCGACCCGGACTGCCGGGCCGAGATCGAGCAGGCCCGCCGCGTGC
This sequence comes from Sphingomonadaceae bacterium, assembly GCA_947455865.1. Lineage (GTDB taxonomy): Bacteria > Pseudomonadota > Alphaproteobacteria > Sphingomonadales > Sphingomonadaceae > Novosphingobium. Next base: position 3,037 of record CANGQZ010000137.1, on the reverse strand, counting down.
GCCCACGCGGGGAGACGCAGGGCTTCGGGTGCATCAGTGTCGCTCATCGCCGTGGTCCTCTCCTAAAGGGCGCGCCGATGACTACCGGTCACGCTGGGGGGCTGGTTCAGGCGGAAGCCTTCGCCCTCAGCGGCACGCCTGCCATCTGCTCCAGTTCTCCAAGGGTCATGCCGCCGTGCATTTCGACCACTTCCGCCCCGTCGGGGCCGAGTTCGAACACCGCGACATCGGTATAGAGCCGGGTGACGCAGGCGATCCCGGTGAGTGGATAGCTGCATTTCGCCACCAGCTTGCTTTCGCCGCCCTTGGTCAGGAGGTCCATCATCACGAACACCTGCTTGGCGCCAACCGCGAGGTCCATTGCCCCGCCGACCGCGGGAATCGCATCGGGCGCGCCGGTGTGCCAGTTGGCGAGATCGCCGGCGACTGAGACCTGGAACGCGCCAAGGACGCAGATATCGATGTGGCTGCCGCGCATCATCGCGAAGCTATCACCATGGTGGAAGAACGCGCCGCCGGCCAGCAGCGTGACGGGCTGCTTGCCGGCGTTGATCAGATCCCAGTCGACGTCGGCTTCGGCCGGGGCGGGGCCCATGCCGAGGATGCCGTTCTCGCTCTGGAGGATGATCTCGCGGTCTTTTGGGAGGAAGTTCGCGACCAGCGTCGGCACGCCGATGCCGAGGTTGACATAAGCGCCCTCGGGAATGTCCTGCGCGACGCGGGCGGCCATCTGTTCGCGGGTCATGCGCTGCATTGGGCTTCTCCCTTCAGGCTGCGGAAGCGGCATCGACCGCCGGCTGGAGCTTGACCACGCGCTGGACGAAAATGCCCGGCGTGATCACGGTTTCCGGATCGATCTCGCCCAGTTCGGCGAAGTGGCTGACCTGCGCAATGGTGGTGGTGGCGGCCATCGCCATGATCGGCCCGAAGTTGCGCCCGGCCTTGCGGTATAACAGATTGCCCCAGCGATCCGCCGTCAGCGCCTTGATCAGCGCGAAATCGGCCTTGATCGGGTATTCCAGGACATACATCCTGCCGTCGATCTCGCGGGTTTCCTTGCCCTCGGCGAGCAGCGTGCCGTAGCCGGTGGGGGTATAGACCGCGCCGAGCCCGGCGCCGGCGGCCTGGATGCGGCAGGCGAGGTTGCCCTGCGGGACCAGCTCCAGTTCAACGTCGCCGGCGCGGTAGCGCGCCTCGAAGTGATGCGGCTGGGCCATGCGCGGGAACGAGCAGACGACCTTGCGCACGCGGTTCGCCTTCATCAGTGCGGCGATGCCGATTTCGCCGCCGCCGGCGTTGTTGCTGATCACGGTGAGATCGGTGGCACCCTGATCGACCAGCGCATCGACCAGTTCGTGCGGCATGCCGGCATCACCGAAGCCGCTGATCATGATCGACGCGCCGTCGAACACATCCTTCAGGGCTTCACGCGCGCTGTCATAACGCTTGTCGATCATGCCGCTTGGTCCTCACACCCCGAGTTGTCGGTTCAATCCCGACAAATTATCTGCAAATTGTCCGTCCCGGTCTCGCTGGCGCGAATTGTGCCATAGACCGCGCCAATTGTCGTGCACCGCTTGCGCAGGCGACCTTGGGACTATGGCCGCGCTCGGATCGAGTCAATCTGGGATGCGACACAATTTCGGATTTTGGCCTCTGCGCGGCAGGGTTCATACGTCGGGGCCCGGCTGCGGTGTGCTGGACATGCCAGCCAGCCGCCCGGTCACGATCGCTTCGGCATCGGCCACGATGCGTTCGATCAGATCGCGGCAGTTTGGCAGGTCGTGGATCAGCCCAAGTGCCTGGCTGGCCCAGAACACCCCTGCGCCGAGATCGCCGGTTTCGAGCACCTCGCGGCCCTTCGCGCCCGCGACCAGTGCCGCGACATCGGCGAAAGTGCTGTCGGGCAGATCAAGGATTTCGATCACCTTGTCGGCCACCGCATTGCGCCCGACGCGGGCGCTGTTGCGCAGCTTGCGGAACAGCAGGACCGTGCCGCGCTCATCCAGATCAAGGTAGGCCTGCTTGACGTGGGGGTGGATCTGCGCCTCCACGGTGGCGCAGAACCGGGTGCCCATGTTGATCCCGTCGGCACCCAGCGCGAGCGCGGCAGCCATGCCGCGTCCGTCGGCAATCCCGCCGCTGGCGAGCAGCGGCACCTTGAGCTTGTCTGCCGCCGCCGGGATCAGGACCAGGCCGGGGATATCGTCTTCGCCCGGGTGGCCGGCGCATTCGAACCCGTCGATCGAGATCGCGTCGACTCCGGCGCGTTCGGCGGAGAGGGCGTGGCGGATCGCGGTGCATTTGTGAATCACGCGGATGCCATGGGGTCGCATCAGGTCCCACACCGCATTGACCTCGGGCGTGCCAGCGGTCTCGACGATATCGATGCCGCCATCGACGATTGCCGCGACGATAGCTGGATAATCGGGTGGGTTTATCGCCGGGAACACCGAGATGTTCACTCCGAACGGCTTGTCGGTCAGCGCGCGGCAGCGGGCGATCTCCTCGCGCAGCGCTGCCGGGGAGGGGAAAGTGAGCGCGGTCAGCAGACCAAGCCCGCCGGCATCGGATACGGCCGCAGCCAGTTCGGCGCGGCCGACCCACATCATCCCGCCCTGGACGATGGGGTGGGCGATATCTAGCAACCGGGTGATGCGGGTGGTGAACGGCAAGGCCATGTCCTCTGTTTCCGGCAGCCTTGTACCTGACCGTCCGGGCGGAAGAAACCGACGAATAATCGTTTTCAACCGGAGGGCAACGGGCATTGCGTGGTCGGCGGTGCGGCAGGGGATTCTGTGAGAGCGCGGCGCAGATGAGTCCTCTCAGGCAGTCCGTCGCAATTGGGTAAACTTTAGTATAGGTGTAAGAATTGTTGTGTCGAAGTGTATTGGTGATCTGCCCCCTTCTGAGTGGCCCAATTTCTATTTTAGAATTGGCCACGAAGGAGGAATGGAATGGCGAGGAGGCACAAGCCGGAAGAGATCATCGGCAAGCTGCGTGAAGCGGAGATCGTGTTGGCACAGGGCGGCACGGT